>CAYSBQ010000088.1:9574-11602 GCA_964429315.1 uncultured Desulfobacterales bacterium | reverse complement strand
GGAACGCTATCGCTCCGATTATCGTGTATCCTGCCGCTTGTCTCGCTCGTTTCATAATTCCAACCTTCCTTGCCGTGCTACGGCGTCTATCCGTTTGCAAGCTATGTCGAAGTACTTCGGTTCGATCTCTATACCGATGAACTTGCGGCCGAGATTCAGGGCCGCTACGCCGGTTGGCCCAGCCCCCATGTATGGGTCAAGGATGATCCCGAAACCTCTTGTCCACCGCAGGCCCATGCACCATTCAAGCAGGCGCACGGGCTTCTGTGTGGGATGATAATTCTCACCGCGTTCCGACGCCCGCATGCAGCCGTGCCAGAGATGCGAGATGCGTCGCACGCCTTTGACACAATTCGTCCATGCCAATTCGCATGTGGCTTGATCAATATCGTCTGGTCGCTCTTTATCCCATACCAACCAACCCGTGGAGGCGGGCAACTTATTGGCATAATGGTTTGCGCCCCACAGAATGAGAGGGGCTTTCAGGGCCAGTAAATGAGCGGGGTCAAATGGCTGGTCATCACCATATACGTCGGGATAGTCATTGCACAACGCCAACGCGCTGCGCCCCCGCGAGGCATAATTACATGGGTGAGATATCCCATACGGCGGATCAGTTACCACCGCATCCACCTGGCCGAGTGTCGGCAGGATCTCCAGACAATCCCCGCAGTACAACGTCGCATCGCCTATCTGCTCAACTCGCATAACTCGCTCGTTTCATTTCAACCCCTCCGGTATAGACTCCTCCAACAACACCTGTAACTTACTCTGGCCCATAATGGATTGCATCACGGCATTGTGGTACCGCAGCTTCTCGTTTTCGTCCTCCAACTCGCGGATCCGATCCTGAGCCATATCCCAGTCAGAGGCGTCAATCTTCATCACCCTGGTCTTCATCCTCTATCACCTCATAATCGGCTTGGATAACATCTTTCTCTCCACCTTGGATTATTCGTTTCGCCGCGGCTTCCCAGTCGTCCTCGCTTATTTTGACCGGGACGATAATCACTCTAGGCGTCCGCTGGACTGCGCCCTTGTCCAGGCCCAGGACTATTCTGTCGGCCCTAATGAGCTTGTCAAACCCGGCTATAGCGTCTCTCAGGCCGGCTATCGGGCCACCTTTGGCCTTGTTGAGCATCTCGGTGGAGGAAACCATCTGGTCCAGCACGTTTGAGAGTTTACACAGCATGAACTTGTGCTTTTCGTTGGCTATCATAGCTTCGGCAGTTGACTTGTCCACCACTCCATCAAGCACTATATCGCCTATCATGCCCTGGGTTTCGATCACGTCCCGGAGATGGTCCAGGGCTTGGCCGTCATCGAGGTCGTTCTGGACCTCCTTCATTTTCCTCAGTACCTTCTGCAGTTCCCTCTCGTACTGCTCCCTCTTCGCACCTAGAGGTTGCCTGACCCACCCTCGTTTTTTGGTCTGGGCGTACAAGTAGGCACGGCTGATGCCTACCTCTTTGGAGATGAAGGTAACACTCCTGCCGGCCTGGAAATACGCTTCGGCTAGAGCCCATTTCTCATCTGAGTACCCACTTTTACAGCCCATCAGGATTCCTTTCCTGGAGTCCATATCTCCCAGGGGAGTACTCCCTCTGCCCGTCCTACGTCTCCAATGATAGTTTCGATCTCTGACGGCGCCGATTCGGCCAGCATGGCGAAGTATCCGGCTGCTATGGCGACCGCAGCGAGATTGGTCTCCAGGGCTGTAAACCCCACCTCATGGGCTCTCTTGGCAAAGAATATCTGGCAATCATCGACCTTCTCGCCTACCCCCTCGAGTTGAGCCCCGCCCACGCCGTAGGAAGCCAGCAGGCCCGACATGGCTTCGAGTTGCGCCTTTGTCAGTGCCAGGTCTTCGTCTCTTTCGTGCTTAAACGGCATTTTAACGTCCTCCCATAATTTCCTTACCGCCCAGATACTCAAACAGCCGGTCGGTCTGCCATTTATATTCCGCTAACCAGGCTGCGTCCCTGAACATGCCGTTTAAGCACGAAAGAGACGAAGACCTGGCTGCCC
>CAYSBQ010000088.1:0-9474 GCA_964429315.1 uncultured Desulfobacterales bacterium | reverse complement strand
TGGCTGCCCAGGCTGTCCTGGCTGCCCAGGCTGCCCTGGCTGCCCCGGCTGCCCTGGCTGCGTCCCTGGCTGCCCAGGCTGCCCTGGCTGCCCCGGTTGCCCTGGCTGACCCGGCTGCGTCCCTGGCTGCCCAGGCTGCCCCGGCTGCCCTGGCTGCCCCGGCTGCCCCGGCTGCCCTGGCTGCTGCCAATTCCTCTACTGTTGCATCCCCGCTGGCAAACAAACGCGCAATATCAATAACCTCACGAGGCCGCTTATCTTTGGGGTATTCCTTCTCAAATATCGGTAGCACCCGTTCCGCGCAGTCGCAGGTCAAGAGCCGAGCAGTTCGGTCGTCCCATGTAGTGAACTCACTCAATAACCTGGCCTCATGGCCAACAGCCTTGTCGACGCCCCCAACAACCTTTCCACGATATTCCATGACGTAAATGTGAGGCCCGAGCCAATCGAGTAAGTCTTCGCGCCTGCACCCATGATATCCAGATCGGCACAGTTTGATGGTTTCAACGCGCGGCATCCACTCGCCAGGTATCCAGATGCCGTCTACCTGTTTCGGCAGCGACCAGGTGCCAGTTCCGTGGACTGGCTGGCCACCGTCTTTCAAAACCTTGTAGTAGAATTCAGACATTAGTAACGTCCTTCCATAATTTCTCTACCGCCCAGATTTTCTCCATCGCAGGCAGATAATCCACAGGTACACCAGACGAACCCTGTCTAACGAGTTCGCAACTGCCAGCCAGCAGTGCAGGCACATCAGCGAAGTCCTTGTATGGTACGCTCTTGTTCGCCCTTAAGCACATAAGCCAGAAGTTAATAGTCACCGCGTAGACCTCTTTTTTCTCGATGAAATTGACCAACAGAAAGCCTAGACCACCGTTCGAAAAGTCCTGCAGGAATTCAACCTGATGGTCTTTCATGTTGTCCTTCGGCAATCTCATCAACTTCGTTTCCTTGGCATCAAAAGCTATCGGTATCCCTTTGAACTGCCCCAGGTAATCGATCGTGGACTTGGTCCGGTAGAATTTTCCATCCTTTGTCGTTCCTGAAGGCACATGGATCTTCTGCACCCGCCCATATCCCCGGCTGGCGTAGCAATCGTTGGTAAATTCGATGGCCCTTTCGAAGGCCCGGCCTCTGTTTGCGTGGGATGGTTTCAAATGCCCTCTCCATTCACTGCGTTATCGAATCTTTTCATCATCTTCCACCATTCCCTCCAGCCCCACAATCGGGGCTTTCTGCGGGCTATCGTAGCAAGTTCGGCTACGAAGTCACCCGGCGAAGAGAACATGTCGTCGAAGGGGATATGAGCCTTGACCACTGTCCCGACAGTGAAGAGAGGTATGTCGTCGAAGACGCACTTGCAGCTAAACCTCCAATAAGCCCTCTTGTTGTCCTCAAGTAGCACGAACTGATCCGCTTCGCGTTTCTCGCAGAATTCACACAGCGGCTGGATGTTCCAGTAGCTCTTGCTCACTGATCACCTCGTCTTTCGTTAATACGTGGAGATCCTCCGGGATCTGGTGCCAGGGAATCCTGTGGTACATATCGTGTTCTACCGCTTGGCGAGCGAGTTCATCGACGAACTGCTGCCCGTTGATCTCTTTCCTGAGGCGTTTACGGAAAAACGGCATGACACCAGCGTTGAAAGCTTTTTCCTGGTCTGTCAGCTCGAGATCGTTCATAAAGTGCCCACGATCGCGCTCTGAGGTGCGATTTATAGTCATTCCACGCAGAACGCCCGGCAGGGGATATCCTCTTACGCTGTCGATGGCGTCGTTTACCGCAAGCCTGAAAGCCTTACCGTTCAGGCTCTGGATCCGATCCCACCAAACGTCCTTTGCAGATGATGACATTTTTTTACCATGGAAGGCATTCAGGGTTTCCATCCCTGCCGTGAAGTCGTGCTCATTCATTCCCTACCTCCTAGCCTTTCTTTTAAGGCCCCTAGCTTCGCCGTGGGGCGACTTTCTCCGCTTACAGGTACCGTTGGGTACCCTGGGGACGAAGTCTTCTTAGAGATCCGGTAAACCCCGTTTTTCGGGGGGTACCCAGGTGTCGTCCTTGGGGCCTTGTCGTCCATTCAAGTATTCATCAAAATGTAATTGGGTGAAGAGGGTTGATGGTCGCAGAAGTCTTGACATCTTGTCGTCATTAATCCAAATGGATACCATGTTGTCGATGACCTTTAGAAAATCAGGCAGGCGGTATCCTTCCTTCCATCTTGCCTTGATCAGTTTTTGATGTGAAGCTGTTGTTTCATGAAAATTTGTTTCAGCTTTTTTATTCAAGTAATCCAAGATTGCTTTATACGGGGCCGACTTCGGTTTGACTTGGGTTTCCATTACCAGAGGTAACAAAAGTGCAGAGTTTATCCTTCCTGAGGATAAACGATATTCTTCTTTCTTTTCTTCTTCTTTCTTTCCCTTCTTGGGATCGGATTCCCTCTTAAGATCTGGAAGAGGATCTACTCTTGTCTTACGCACGCGAGGCGATGGCGGGTCGTTTTCGGCAGCGATGTCCGTAACCACTTGTGCCTCTTCACTTAACGCCGATGGAACGGCAAATGGAACAGATTTACCGTTACATTTTGTTCCATTTACCGTTCCATTTTGTTCCATTTGCCGTTCCATTTGCGTTCCATTTTTCCTCTTACGGTGCCTCTTGACCCTCTCCGTAGAACTGCCACTACGCCCCGAACTTGTTGGCGTATAGTCAGTTTGCAGTAATCCGGCAGAGACCAAGTCATTTAAGAGCTTCTTGGTTTCCCTTACACTAAAATGCAACAAAAATGCGATGTTTGTGCACGAATTGTGCACGAGTTTGTTGGAACTATTTAGGGAAAGAAGTAAGAAATATCCCAACTGGGTACTTTTAGCCAAGCCCCTGAGCTTTAGATTATCTACGATATTGTTGTCTACCCTGAACCATGTTTTGGAGTTTTGACCGGACATTATTTACGCCCTTTTTTACCTCGGAAGGTATCGACCCTCTTGACCTCCACCCTTTCAAACCACCACCGCCCGACGTGACGTATAGCATGGATGTAGCCGGCTATCCTCCACCTATCCACCGTGTTACGGTGCACATGGAATTCAGCGGCCACCTCTTGAACTGTCAGGCAATTTCTCAATCTAAACATTCTCACCTCTCCACTATTCTCAGAACACACTGTACCTTCAAGCACTTACGTATCGAGCAGTACAACCTGGCAGCTGCATAGTTCTCGAACGCCATCAACGATTTGCCCTGCTCTCCGCCCCAATCCCCCAGTTGGCCCATGAAACGGACATTCGGCATGGTCAGGAGCCCCGCTTTGACCTCTTTTTTGTTGGGCGCAGCGTTCGGTAGCCAAAGCTGTTGGTCGAAGATTATGTTGGACATGCTACCACCTCGATCTGTAGCCGCGAACGTCTACGTGGATGAAATTCGCCCCTGGGTAGTAGTGGAAGCCGCCGAAAGCGAACGAGGTTTTCTCCACCGCTTCTATCACCTGAGCCCCCGAGGAGTAATCAAATACCACGTCCGCGGCCATGCCGTTGAGATGGTACGAGTTGTGAGTGCCCATCACTGCCTTGTTGTGCTCAAAGCATCTACACCCACTGGTGACGATCGCCTCGTCGTCCAGCACCCGCTCCAGTGCATCTATGGCCACAAGCAACCGTGGGTGCGGAGAATCGAACCCACAGCCACACTTACAGGCGAAATCGCTTCGGTCAGCCATCACTTCCCCCTTTTACTTGCCGAGGACGGGTTACGCAGATAAGCCCATTTTCGTCCGTGGATATTGTCGTGCCATCCCCTACCCGCACGCACTCTTTCTCGCACCACTCCTGGTAAGTCACGATGCCGTATTCACTGTTGAGCCGCTCTTCAGGTCTGCCCCACACAGTTACTTCGTTTGAACTATATGCCATTGTATTCCTTTCTTTCAGGGCGCCGCAGCGAAAGGTAACCGCGGCGCCCCAGGGCTGGAACTCCGAAAACCAGCCCTAATTACTGCTCAGATTCCAGATACTTTGCGAACTGGCGCAACCCGGCCCAATCCTTGGCCTTCCTGATGGTGTCCAGCGCACCGGCAGTTGAGTCGTCAACCAAATTCGACTCACACCACTTCTGCACCTCTTGGATCGACATCGAGTCGAAGTCCAGGCCCTCCTCCAATGGCTTCTCATCGGGGGCGACCTCCTGATTAGCAGACGGGGGAGCGGAAGCCACCCCCTCGCTCGCGCTTTTCTTGGCGGTCTTATTTTTGGCCTTTACCTTGGCCTCGGTGATCTTCTCTTTCAGCACCTTGGCCTTGTCCTGGGTCTTGTCGGACACGATCTCGCTCGTCACGTCGGCGTATTCAGCCTCTACCATTCTCTCGTACTCGTCATTGTCCATGATCCCAGAGAAGGAGAACGCACGTCTGAGGGCCTGTATGATCGCCTTGTTGTGCAACATTCTGATCGGCCACCTCTTCCATGGTGCAGTGTCCCTGTAGCACTCTTCCATGTGCTCGATAGCTACCGAGGGGTGCGAGCGGTCCTTGCGGAACGCCAAATACTTCACGGCCACAACTTTCTTGTTCTCCATGATCTCTTCGAAGTCCATGCCGTCATACTGGGCGTGTCTCTCAGCCAGGGCTATCCAGCCATCAACTCCCACCACTGACTGGATCCCTCCGTCCTTCTTTTTGAAGGCATGGATCTCATTCGTGAGCGGGTTCAGTTTGTACTGGTGGGCTACCGCGAGATAGGACAACACGTCCTCGGTGCAAGTAGCAGACGGCATCACTGTTTTCATGATGACGTTCCAGTACTGGTCCCTGGGCATCCCCACCTCAGACGCCATGGCGCTTATCAGATCGTTACTCATCAGCATACTCCTTCATCTTGAACGGCCTGAACGGACGGGACGGGGCGCCCTGGGTCATGAACTTGACATAAATATCAGGGTGAGCGACCTTCAAGGCCTTCTGGTCCAGCATCTTGCGCCCATCCTGGTCCTTCCAGAAGAACCGGTAGCCGAACCCCTCGACTGCCATTGCATTATTGTCATCCATGAGCACCTGAACCGCCTTCTTCGAGTCGTCCAGCAGGCTTTTCGCCTCTTGTTCCAACAGTTTAGCGGCCTCGTAAGCCGCCACAGCATCACCGAACTGCTCGGAAGTGAGTTTAATCAGCTCTCCACCTATCTTGGGCATGGGCTTGAGTTTGGGTAGGGTCAGGTCCGGCGGGCGATGCTCTACGATGTGGTTTTTGAAGAACTCGCGGTCCTCGTAGATGATCTGCTCGCAGATTTCGTCGTCGCGTTCGATGTCGAACTTGACCAACTCGAACGTGTCCGGGCACAGGAGGCCTATCCCGCCCCAAAGATAATTCCAGACCTCGAGGTTGTGCTGAACCTGGAGGTAGTAATCAACCGGGAGGCCGTCCATCTTGATCTTGCGGAGCATGTGGGAACCAGCGGTCTTGCCCTCCCACATGGCCGTACCGTTGTCGTCGCCGGCGAGGATCTGGCGATCGATTGAGCAGGCGATCTCGGGGTAGAGTTTGTGTTCGCGTGGAGGCTGCTTACGTAGTCGGCGTTCAGTGGCGAGACAGTATTCGTCAGCAACAAGCTGCTCCATCTTGCGCCCTCGACGCATCAGTGCGCTGTCTGTCGGCGGGATAAGCCCCATCTTGTCGTTGTACACCAGCAGTCTTTGGCCTCCTGGCGGTAGGTTCTTCAAGCTTGCCCACTCGCTCTGTTCGAGGATCTTGACTGTATCCGTTGAAGTAATGCGAGCGCGGCGCCACTCTAGCCACCCCTCATAATCAGTTTCGAAATTTGGTACTGACATCTCGTGTTCCTTTCTTTTTGGCGCCGGGCAAGACGCGCCCCAACCCGGCGCCGCAACATGTTTTTCTTCCTCGGACAAAGTATTTATGTGGTAGCACCTCATTTCATTGCCAACATAGCGATACTGTGTTTAACCACAATACCACAGAGTTCACCACTGTCAACAAGTTTATCTGGAAATTGAAACTTTTGTCATGAAGGCCATAGCGGCGGCTCCGGCAAGGAAGTGCAACCGAGGATCGTGATACCACTTACGTTCGTTGTCTTCTGCACGCTCGAGACGCCATTCAAGGTACCTGTTGACGATCTTCAGGCTGTCCATGGAGGATTTCTGGACCTTCGCCTCGAATTCGAGCTGCTCGATATCCCAGACCAGGGTGTCAATTATCGCTGTTTGATCGTTTTCTGCGTTTACGAGCTCGTCGCAGGGCGCCACGCAGGCGCTCCCTACGAGGAGCATTGCGCTTATTATCGAGATCAATCTTGGCATCGGCTACCCCCTTATCCTTGGCATCGGCTGCAGTATCCATATTCAGGTCTGCGGTATAATCATCCACAGACCTGCGGCGACCGCTGAAAAGGAAGTACCACACAGCGGCAACGAGGGCGAAGGGGACAGAGAGCTTACCCCACAGCTCACGTAGTGTTTTTGCCATTTTTCACTCCGACATACGCCTTGGCGACTTCACCGGTGATGTAGGTGATCGTGATGATGACCATCGCTGCCTGACCGGTTGCCGACCAGGTACCGTTGAGCACCTCAACTATGGCCGTCAAAAGCAGGGCTGTCATAGCCAAAACGAACTTCCTCTTGCCTATCATGTCTGCTCCTTCGCTTTCTACCCAAGTCCTTTAGTCGTCGCCGTCTAGCCGCCATTCCTCCAACGCAATGACGCGGTCCATCAGCATCTTCTGCAATTGAGTGTTGGTCTGTATCTGGTGCTGCAACTCCTTGGCATGCAACTCTGACGCATGGGACACACAGGCGACCTCGGCCTTGATCCCGAAGTATGCAGCCGACATCGACAGCAGTAGACCTGCGAGGGTGACAACCTGACCAGCTGATATATTCGGGTCGTACTTGATGCCCATTTTTGTCTCCATTGTTTACCTGGTGTCAGGTGTGCCTGCGTCAGCGTCCCAGTACAAAGAATCGGCTGCAACCCAACCATTGGCTGCAGCATCGGTAGCCCATACCGGCGCGTCAACTGGAACGTGGGTGGCGCGATAATGCCTCACCACGTTCTCAAAGCTCGTAACCCAAAATCGGCCATCCTCCATCAGAATATCAAGCAGCGTCTCCCATTCATCTTCGTCCAGACCGCACAGGAGATTATCTGCTTTCAATGTGTGGGTCATCAACACGATTGCTGCATAGCCGGAATCTACCGCTGCGGTGACAAAGATATCGTTGAGATTCCGGCGGATCTCGTCTTCATCCAGGCTTTCATCCCATTCACCTACTAGATCACAGAGACTGCCAAACTGTCCGATAGCCATGAGATTCACCGGCCTAGCCCAAGGAGCCAAACCGTCATCCGGGGGATACCACCGCAAGGCTTGGCACGGATCGCCGTAGGCACTATCAGATCCAACCGTCTGGGCCCAGGTGTCGTGAGGAGTGTCTGAACCGGCCAATGGGAAATTAGAATTAGCCTCTCGCCCTACAGTGCCACCACGGGCTCCCCAGTACCCTTTCTTGACCAATAACGAATCAGTAGACAAACATCTGACGTGACTGGGATAGCCCATTGTATGTACAGGCCGTCCTGCTACTATCTCTATCCAATCTCGCTCAATATCGATCAAGCATGAATCCATACCTAGATTGCGTGAATCAAGCCAAGACATAATACCTCGTGAAATCGGCCATCTTTTTACTGTCAAGCCATCGCCAATACTTGGATCCCATCCATGCCATCTTGAATGAGCCCCCGGCCATTGTCCCGAAGCAGACAAGGCAGTCGCCTCGGCTGTTGTTAGTCTCCCTGATTGGTCAAGTCGACTTTCGATCAGAAAAGGCATCATGGTTGCGTTGTAGTCAAGTGCTGATGCGGCCCACACCAAATTGTCATCATAGTCATCGTCAGTCGTCAGGCAGAGGGCGAGAGGGAATCCGTTCCACCGTTGTCGGTGGTGGCCTGTCTTGTATGTGATCTTCAAAAAGATCTGTTTGTTCGCGTTTGTAGACTTTGGTCCGTAAGCGGGGAACAGACCACTAGCGCCTCCGTCGTTCCACACTCCAAACAACCACCAGCCCGCGTTGCCCATGTCATCAGAGCTGACGTACTGCTGGACGGCTTCGCGAACGTCGAAGGCAAGGTAAACGTCTGGATTGCTAGGTGTTTCCGAAGTCCAAGCCTCCACCTCCCAAACAGGCTCCGACTTGATCCCCCATTGCCAGGAGTATTTACGCATCCCGTACCCGAGTTCGTCGCCGCAGAGTTTATAGTAAGTCTTTCCACCGTACTCTCTACCCCAAGGAATGGCTTTGGTGCTGTCTTGCATCCCCCAACTTGCTTCCTTATACCGCACGTCTCCGGTATTAGACACCCCACCCAGCCATCCCTCGTCAGACTTTAGCGTGTCCAACACAACGTGGATGCCACTGTGGTTGTACTCTAGATTGGCGCCATCATGGGCATTCAGCGTATTTTGCCTCCATTGACTGCTGATCAGGGTGACACAAAGTTCTGCGCTGGTGATCTCTACGTTCTTTGGTAACTGATCGAGATCGAACCACATCAAACCGTGCGACTGATCAGTGCCTCTAGGGAATGTTGTTGCAGTAGACATATATGTCCTACGTACACCGTTGGCTTCCGCGGTTGTCCATGCGTCAAGACTGTCTACATCCGTGTCCCGGACAACTACATCATAGGCCATATACAACCCGGCGGTAGCCGAGGTCAGCGAATCCAAATACACCACGTCGGCACCGGAGTCGTAGATGAAGTCCGTGTGGTTGGGGTTGATCCCCTCGTTGCGGAACAACACCGTCACGGTGCGCTGCTTGTCGTGTTGCACCCCGTGAATCGTCGTTGGCCCCTGAGCCCCTATCGGACCGGGCTGAATCGGCGGCTTGTCAGCGCCGCACAACACGAACGCCATAATCAGGCACAATATTCCTGCCAACCATTTCATGGCCGCCTCCTTATTCGTGAGGGATGACCCAGATAGTGTCGGTATGAGCCCGGCAGATCAGGGTGTCACAGCCGCCTACGAAATAGATACCAGGCCCGGAATCGACATGGATAGGGTGCCCCATCAGATCGCGCCGGCCAGGGTTCCCCGTGGGGTTGCCCAAGATACGGCGCAACCAGAAGCCGCTGCCGATACAGTACACCGAGTACCCGCCCTCGACAGTGCTGGTCATGTCGAGCAGGGTGTCTCCAGGAGCGAGTAGGTACCTCGGCAACGGCCTGACTGCCTGGACGTTCAAGGCCAGACACAGCAGCACCACTGCCACTAGAAACGGAATCACGATCTTTTTCATCTTTCTCTCCTTTAAGTCACTTGGGTTGATTGATCCATGTAGACCCACACGTTGCCACTGCCCATGTCTATCACTACAAACTCGCAGGAGTCCCCTTGCGCCATTACCTGGTAGCCAGAGCCGTAATCCTGGTAGAATATAGCGCCATCTGTGGT
>CAYSBQ010000087.1:0-11617 GCA_964429315.1 uncultured Desulfobacterales bacterium | reverse complement strand
CTTACCCGATTATTTTATAGAGCAATTCATAATACGGAAGAAAGAAAATCATAGTCTTATTGATTTTAAGTGTCTTTCTGTAATTCAAGTTTATAACGTAGGCCTTGTCAGGGCAATATTTGTCAATAAAACTACGCAAAGAAGGCGGGACTTTCTCTCTCGTTAAAGATTTATATTTAACTTCGATCGGAATGACATTTTTGCCACTCTCCAATATGAAATCGACCTCTGCCTTATTCTTTGTGCGCCAGAAGTTCAGCTTTGTTGCCTTGAATCTTATCTGCTCTTTGAGCATTAGAAAAACAAGGTTTTCGAAAATGAATCCCAACTCTGATGGGTTGCCCAAGTGGCCAAAAATGCCTAAAGCATAATTCCGCAGGCCCAGATCCCAAAAGTAGGGAACTGGTGACTTTGTGATTTCCTTTCTCACATTTCGAGCATACGGAAAGACGAGATCTAAAAGGAATATTTTTTGAGAATACCACAGATATTTCTTGACCGTTTGATATGAAATATTCAACGTAGATGATAACTCGGAGTAGTTGATAAGGTTCCCGATTTGGCTGGACAGGACTTTTGTCAGGGCGCTGAA
Source organism: uncultured Desulfobacterales bacterium (assembly GCA_964429315.1). GTDB lineage: Bacteria > Desulfobacterota > Desulfobacteria > Desulfobacterales. The sequence continues at coordinate 11,025 of CAYSBQ010000087.1, read as the reverse complement.
TGCATCTATCTTATCAACTTTCAGAAGATAGGCGATATCCTTTTCAAGGGCACTGCGATAGATCTCGTCTATGATCCGTATTTTTTCCGCCTTTTTAGACGTAAGCACTACGCGTGGGTATCCCCCAAAATTCATATATTCCATTAATAGTTGTTGGGTTTTGTCCTTTTCGATTTCCAGGAATGCGGAAAGATCCTTTTTATACTTGTAATCCGTCTTGTGGTGAACAAATTCATCAAATGTTATTGTAGTCAACTCAAATAAACGTTTTCTGCCGGCAAGTGACTCGTGAATCTTTTCCTTTAATTCGAGACTGCCGGAGCCCGACACAATGAACTTATATGGTAACTTTAGATCAAAAAGGCCCTTAAGGAACAGGCCGGCATTTTCCTTTCGCTGTATTTCATCAATAAAAACGTAGCCTCGACGTTTGCTTAATTCCAATTCTATCTTTTGGAGCAACGCCGATTGTGATTCAAAGTGCGGTCTGTCCCATTCAATGTCAAGATTTAAGTAAAGTGTTTGCTCGCCTTTGCTGTCAAGGTGTTCTCTTAGCAGATCCATTAGAGTCGTTTTGCCGGATTGGCGCGGCCCTATGATAATGCTTATCTCTTTTTGGGATAGATGGCTTACCAGATCTGAGAAAAGGTTTCTTTTAATCATTGTTATATCATAACCCGCTAATTATGAAAGTCAATAATAATAAAAGCTGGGCCATGTCGATACCGGCCGTGGCGGCAGAACCCTTTGAGCGACCTTTTCACAGGCTTGGGATCACCGGTTAGAACCAAGCAGGATGTCATTGACCTTTGACTGCATCCGTTCCAGGGATTCGTCTTCTAGGGGTTTTATCTTTTTTAGCGCTGGGTCCATGGGATCTTTTGGACTAAAATGCTGAAGGGTAAGAGACGGCGGCAATATCTTATGCTCAGAAGCTTCCTCAGACCAAAGCCCTCTTATCTCTTTAGCCAAGCGATAGATGTCGTCTTGTTCTAAAAGGGAAGGACAAACGGTACACCGAAGGATAGTGAAAATAGGGCTTGCGGCTAGGACCCGGATTGATTCCACTATGATGCTTGCCGGCAATTGCACGCCGGCACATCTTTCGTAGAGCATATCATCCAGGGGGGCCTTTACGTCCATGGCCACACAGTCAAGCAGTCCCTTGTTGAGCAGATAATCGAGAATCTCCGGTTGCGTACCGTTGGTGTCAAGCTTTGTCTTAAAGCCCGCCCCCCGGATTTTCTCAAGGAGTTCCGGCAACTCTTTGTGTATTGTCGGCTCCCCGCCGGTTATGCAAATAGCGCCAATCCGATCTTTTTGGGGCCGGTCTTTTTGGGGCCTATCTTTTGGGTGGATTAGTTGTTCCAAAATATCGTCCAGGGCCAATGTCTCAAGTTCGTCCGGCCTTAAGACAAGCTGATGATTATAGCAATAAGGACACCTGAGATTACAGTAAGGCAAGAAGATCGTGGAACAGATCTTACCGGGCCAGTCGAGAAAGGAGGTCTCAACAAAGCCTTTGATTGGAAACAACGATGATGAATGCATAGCTAAAACAGTTCACGGGTTCAAAGGTTCAGATGTTCAAAGGTTGCTTTCTCATCACCATACGTCATTTTGTAAACGTTTTGTACTAGAAAACCGACCGCTCCCACATTCCCACAAATCTGGAATTCGGGTCTTCAATTTTGTCCTTGTCCCTAATCCCTGGCCCAGACCGATTATCGGCACTATATTTACGATACAGCCTTAGCCTATTCAGCACAGCTTTGGAATCATGCAACGAGTCGCACCAGGGCGGGCCTGAACGTTGAACCCTAAACCTGTGAACGCTTACAAAGTCCCTTTAGGTTTGCCTTAAACGGGGCTTTCGCCACTCCCCTTTCAGTAATAATGGCAGACACATATCTGTGCGGGGTTACATCAAAGGCTGGATTTTCAACCACCACGCCCCGGGGGGTGTTCCTTTTGCCGTGAAAATGGGTAACCTCTTGTGCCGGACGTCTTTCAATGGGAATGTCTTGTCCTCTTCTTGTCGAAAAATCGATGGTTGACATTGGAGCTGCCACATAAAAGGGTATTTTGTGTGTCTTAGCCAAGACAGCCACCATGTAGGTTCCGATCTTGTTGGCAACATCTCCATTGGCTGCAATGCGGTCCGCTCCTACTATTACAGCATTAATGCGGCCCTGCTTCATAAAATAACCTGCCGCATTGTCCGTAATGAGCGTAACCGGGATGCCGTCTTCCATGAGTTCCCAGGCTGTAAGACGCGCCCCTTGCAGAAAAGGGCGGGTTTCGTCGGCAAAGACTTCAATCTTCTTTCCAGCCGCAACGGCTGCCCGGACCACTCCCAAGGCAGTGCCATAGCCCCCGGTAGCCAGAGCCCCTGCATTGCAGTGGGTAAGAATCGTTGCTCCATCATCAAGCAACTGCCGGCCGTGTTTTCCCATGGTCTTGTTTATGGAGATGTCTTCGTGAAGCATTCTTTTTGACTCGGCTACGAGAATGGCCTTTAATTTTTCCACCCCCTCGTCTCTTTTCCTTGTTGCCAAGTCTTGCATCCTGTTCACCGCCCAGGCCAGATTTACCGCTGTCGGCCTTGCTCCTTCCATCTCACGACAAATCTCGCCGAGTTTTTTCAAGAAGGGGGCCGTTTCTTTGGTGCGGATCTTCAGCGCCCCGAGGGCGATACCCATCGCGGCTGCAACCCCTATGGCCGGCGCCCCACGTATGACAAGCTCCTTTATCGCCCGTATTACCGAGGCGTAGCTTTTACAAACCACATAGGCTTCCTTGAGCGGCAATCTTCGCTGGTCAATCATAATGACCTGATTGTCTTTCCATGCAATTGTCTCAACCATTTGTCGGCTCCCAGTCTTCAGTTTTCAGTTGTCGGTTTCCAGTTTTCAGGATGATAAGGATTGCGGCTTTCGCCTTGAAAAGATTCAAAAGGTCGGGGATTCAAGTGAAATACTTATGCATTATAGAGAATTAAATCGTTAGAAAAAAAGCCCTCGACCCCTTGAATCCTTGAATCCTCTAACCCTTTACATCAACTAATCGGGAGAAGAACCAAAAAAGCTCCCGGAATGAACAAAATCGGACTTTTTACGAGACCGTCAAGCTTCGAGCATTTTCCTTAATACTTCGTTTACCATCTTGGGATTTGCCTTCCCGTTTGTGGCCTTCATTACCTGGCCGACAAAGAAACCCAACAGCTTGGTCTTGCCGGCTTTGTATGACTCCACTTCATTGTTGTGTGCATCTAAGACTTTTTGAACTGCCTCGGAAATGGCATCATTGTCCGCAATCTGCTCCAGGCCCTTTTCTCGTACTATGTCATAGGGCGCCTTGCCGCCAGACACCATCTCTTCAAAGACTGTTTTTGCTATCTTTCCGCTGATTAGACCCGAATCGATTAATTTTAGCAATTCAGCAAGTTCCTCGGGGGCAATGGGAGACTCCTCAACAGTCTTATTCTCCGCATTCAGTGTTTCCATAAGACTTCCCATTATCCAGTTGCAGACCGTCTTCGGTTGCGGAAAGGCCTTTACGCAAGTCTCAAAATAATCTGCCAGGGCACGTAAATCCGTAAGGAACTGGGCCTCAGAAGATGGCAGGCTGTAGTCTTTGACAAAACGGGCTTTCCTTGCCCTAGGAAGCTCGGGCAGCCCAGTGCGAGTTTTTGCGATCCAGTCCTCATCAATGACGAGAGGAACCAGGTCCGGGTCCGAAAAATAACGGTAATCATGGGCCTCTTCTTTTCCTCGCATGGGAACGGTCATCTGCTTTTCCGGATTCCAGAGCCGAGTCTCTTGTATAACCTCTCCGCCTTCTTCAATAAGAGCTTCCTGTCGTTTGATCTCGTAGACAAGTGCGTTTTCAACGTGCCTAAAGGAATTCATGTTCTTAAGTTCCGCACGTGTTCCAAAGGTCTTGGTCCCGGAAGGCCGTATAGAAACATTGGCATCGCATCGGAAACTTCCTTCTTCCATATTCCCGTCACATACGCCCAGGTAACGCAAGATGGCTCTAAGTTGCTTGAGGTATGCCCCGGCCTCTTGTGGTGATCGGATGTCCGGTTCACTCACAATCTCAATCAAAGGGACACCGGTGCGGTTGAAATCGACACTGCTCATTGAACGGTATGGGTCGTGTATGAGTTTCCCGGCATCTTCTTCCATGTGGATTCGGGTGATGCCGATCTCTTTTATCTTTTCGCCTACTTCTATCGAAACATGTCCGTGTTCTGCAATGGGAAGCTCGTATTGAGAAATCTGGTAGCCTTTGGGGAGGTCGGGATAAAAGTAGTTCTTTCGAGCAAAGCGGCTTACGGGTGCAATGGCACACTCCGTGGCTAGCGCCATCTTGAGAGTATAATCTACCACCTTTCGGTTCAGCACCGGCAGCACCCCCGGCATACCGAGACAAACCGGACAGGTATGAGTGTTTGGCGACGCCCCGAATTCCGTTGAGCAACCGCAGAAAATCTTCGAGTTCGTGAGGAGTTGCGCATGCACCTCAAGGCCGATGATAGCTTCGTAGTTCATTTAGCGTCCTTTCACAGCGCCCCGACCGATATAATCGAGCGCCTCGGGATTCTCCACAGATGCAAGATCGCCGGGGTCTTCGCCGATGTATTTCTGCCTTATCATCTTTCTTACAATCTTCATTGATCTGGTCCTTGGCAGATCCGGGACTATTTCGACAGCCTTTGGCCGTAGGTTCTTTCCCATAATCTTGGGTACATGTTGCGCGATAGAGGCCTTAAGCTCCTCAGAAGGTTCATAGCCGTCCTTGAGTATAACAAAACATACGATATCAGAGCCTTTCAGTATGTCAGGCACACCGATCACTGCAGATTCCCGCACAGCCTCGTGATCCATAAGTGCGGATTCGATCTCGCCTGCTCCTGTACGAACTCCGGCTACATTTATAGTGTCATCAGACCTGCCGTGCAGTGTGAACTGCCCCTCATCGTCACACCTTATGTAGTCTCCATGATACCAGACATCCCTATTCTTTTCCCATGAAAAATAGGTATTGATATACCTTTTCCAATCCCCAAGAAACCCTCTGGTCAGTGAGGGCGACGGTTTCAGGAGTACAAGATGGCCTGTGCCCACATCTATCAATCTTCCCTCATCATCGGCAATCCCAACGGCCATACCTAGCCCGGGCATACCAACGCTGCAAGGCTTGAGAGGAGTTAACGGGGAAGGAGAAACGAGACAACCACACATCTCCGTGCCCCCGCTGATATTTATGATAGGTACGCGGGAGCCGCCGATATTTTCAAAGACCCACATGTAGCTTTCGGGATCGAAGGGTTCCCCGGTAGAACCGAGAAATCTAAGGCACGAAAGGTCATATTTTTCTATCCATTCCTCTCCTTTCGTCTTCAAGCTTCGACTGTATGTGGGAGATATCCCCAGATGGGTCAATCGGTGTCGCGCCACCATCTCCAAGACCCGCTCATGCGTGGGATAGAGAGGGTTGCCATCGTAGATAAGATAACAACCCCCAAAATGCTGGATCCCCATGACCTGCCATGGCCCCATCATCCATCCTATATTGGTAATCCAGTAGAATCGACTATCAGGCTTGACGTCAAAGTTGAACCCCAGCTCCTTTACTACTTGCGCAAAAACCCCTGCCACGCGATGGAGCGTTCCCTTCGGTTTGCCGGTAGTCCCGGATGAGTAAAGGATCATGGCCAGGTCTTCGGCATCAAGTATTACAGTGTCAAACTCTGCCGACTGCTTTGGCACAAGATCGTGCCACCATATATCGCGGTTTTTTGTCCAGGGTGTCTCGCCATCCTTTTGTCGTTTTACCACTACTATGTGCTTAAGACCTGGTATCTCTTTAGCAGCCTCGTCACATGTTGTCTTGAGAGGGACAGGCTTGTCTTTGTAAAAGCCGACGTCTGCCGTCAAGAGTACTGTCGCCTTTGCATCCGCAAGTCTCACACCTAAGGGTTTTGCCCCAAAACCCGAAAAAATCGGTATCAGGGGAGCCCCCACCTTCATGCATGCCCAAAAGGCTACAATAAGTTCAGGGATCATAGGCATGTATAAGCCTACGGTCATCCCCTTTTTCACTCCGAGCGATTTCAAGGCGTTTGCACATTGGTTTGCAGCCCTATAAAGATCCAGGTACGTCCACTTTTCTACGGCCCCGTTTTCGGCCTCCCAGATAAAAGCCAAACGGTTCCTAGACTGTGGGTCCAAGGCGTGTCGGTCAACGCAATTATAAGCGATGCTAAGCTTTCCACCCACAAACCACCGCGCCCTTTCAAAGGACTTTGAACCGTCTAGATCCAAAACATTGTCGTATCTACGGTGCCAGTGAACACCCAGGTAGTCCATGGCGGCAGGCCAGAACCATTTAATATCTTTGACAGACTGCTGATACATGGCCTTGTAGGTCTTGATACCCCACTGCTCCATAAAGCCTTTTACGTTGGATTCGTTCAGATATTCCTTTGTCGGTTTCCAGATAATTTCCGCATTTTCCATGGGTTTCCCCCTATTACGGGTTCAGAGGTTCAAGGGTTCAGAGTTCACGGTTGTGTTTCTTTCGTTGACCTTGTTCGGAGACAAACAAATACTTGACGAAACCTCAAATGACAGCTCTTCTGCATCCTGAATGAATATGCAAATCTGGAATTCGGGTCTTCAATTTTATCCTTGTCCCCAACTCTGAACGTTGAACCCTGAACCTCTGAACACTTATGGTTTTTTAGCAAATATCAGTGAAAAAGGCAACCAAGTCGAAAACAAAGAGGCTTGGATCAAAACAGTCTGAATCTTTGAACCGGGAACCATCGAACCTGTAAACGCCTACTGCTTTTCTTTTGACAAAGCAATTCCGCCAAGTTATTTCTGAGTAAGTTGTAGGAGGATGCCATGGAATTTTTTCTTTGTGTGTTGGGGATGGTCATGCTCGTGGAAGGTCTGCCCTACTTCGCCGCCCCCGGCAAGATGAAAGAATGGATTACGAAGATGGCCGAAATGCCTGATTCAAGTCTGCGGGTTACAGGATTCGTCCTCATGATGGTCGGGCTCGTGTTGATTTATATAGGTAGGTACTAAATGTACTCTCTAGAAGACTACGATTACACCCTCCCCGAGGAATTGATTGCTCAGGCGCCTGTTGCCTTAAGGGACCAGTCTCGTCTGATGGTCCTGGAAAGAAGCCTGCTGAAGATATCACACCATCGATTTGCAGGCCTTGTTGATTTACTACACGCCGGAGATCTTTTGGTTATAAACAATACCCGTGTTGTCATGGCACGACTCAATGGAACAAAGGAGACGGGCGGGAAGATCGAAGCGCTCCTTCTTGATTATCCCCAAACAGGAGCAGGCAAGCTTGAGGACAGCATGTCAAACGGAGCGGACGTGGTGTGCCGGTGCTTAATCAAGGCATCTAAGCCCCCGCATTCGGGATCACAGTTATACTTTGCCGAAGACCTAACGGCAACCGTGCTCGAAGGGGCTGACGGCATATACAAGCTGGTCTTTACGTTCAAGGGGGACTTTAACAGCATACTTGAAAAAAGGGGCCGTGTGCCTCTTCCACCTTATATTAAGAGGAACGGCCGCAATGCCCGGTCTCTTGAAGATCGGCAGACCTACCAAACCGTTTACGCCCGTGAAAACGGAGCTGTGGCAGCCCCAACCGCAGGCCTTCATTTCACACAAGAACTTCTCTCAATTCTTAATAGCAGGGGCATTGAGATTGTCCCAATTACTCTTCATGTCGGCTACGGAACTTTTCTGCCTGTACGTGTATCAGATATTAGGGATCATAAGATACATTCTGAAACGTACGAAATAACAAACTCGGCGGCCGCAGCCATCAATCATGCCAAATCGTTCGGACGACGTATTATTGCAGTGGGCACCACATCGGTGCGTAGCCTGGAATACAGCGCAGATTCGTCCGGCCTTATACAAGCCGGATCGGGCAGGTGTGATCTTTTCATTTATCCCGGTTTTGAGTTCAAGGTTGTAGACGCTTTGATTACTAATTTTCATCTTCCTCGGAGCACATTGTTGATGCTGGTCTCTGCCTTTGCCGGACGTAGATTTATCCTGGATGCATATAAGGAGGCGATTAAACAAATCTACCGGTTTTTTAGCTATGGGGATGCGATGTTGATATACTAATGAGTTTTTCCTTTGAGCTTGTACACAAATCGCCGGACAGCGCGGCCCGACGTGGAAGGATCCACACTCCTCACGGTTCGATTGAAACCCCTGTCTTCATGCCTGTAGGAACACAAGCCACAGTCAAATCTCTCACCCCGGAAGAACTAATAGAACTTGGGGTCCAGATCGTACTGGGCAATACTTATCACCTCTACCTGCGTCCCGGGCATGAAGTAATATCGAAACTTGGCGGGCTTCACCGATTTATGCACTGGGATGGTCCAATCCTGACGGACAGCGGCGGTTACCAGGTCTTCAGTCTCTCAAAGCTGAGGAAAATCTCTGACGAGGGGGTTGTTTTCCAGTCACACCTGGATGGTTCAACGCACCTTTTGACACCGGAAAAAGCAATCGAAATACAAGAAGCGCTAGGGTCAGATATCATGATGTGTCTTGATGAATGCACCCCCTATCCTGCCACTTGGACCGATGCTCAAAAGTCGTTGGACCTGAGTGTCAACTGGGCAACACGCTGTAAGGAATGCCACCGGACAACCCGGGGGGCCCTCTTTGGGATCGTTCAGGGTGGCATGTTTGAGGACCTCAGGGCAAAGGGGATTCAAGCTCTTACAGATATCGGTTTTGACGGTTATGCCTTGGGCGGCTTGAGTGTCGGCGAACCGAAAGAAACAATGCTTGAGATTGCAGGCCTCACACTGCCGCTGCTCCCGGATAGACTGCCGCGCTATGTTATGGGAGTTGGAACTCCGGAAGATCTTGTGGAGCTAGTTTGTTTGGGTGCGGATATGTTCGATTGTGTGATACCCACACGAAACGCAAGAAATGGCCAGCTTTTCGTCCGAACGGGAACGTTAAATATCCGTAATGCCCAGTACCGGGAAGATGAAAGACCCGTTGAGGCCAACTGCCGGTGCTATACTTGCACCCACTATTCAAGGGCCTACTTGCGTCATCTCTTGATGGCAAAAGAGATTTTGGCCTATCGCTTAAATACCATCCACAATATCCACTATTACATGACCCTTATGAGTAGTATGCGAAAGGCAATCCGCGAAGAAAGTCTTGTTCAATTCAAAGAGGAATTCTACGCGAAACGCAAGACTTGCAAAAAGGGAGTCTAATGAGCTATACTAGCCTTCATGCAACGCTGAGAACGGACAAAATAGCACGTAACTATCCGGGGCCGCAGGGCCGGGCTTTGCTCACCCCTGGAAGGGGATTGTTTATGGACATCCTTGTCTGCGTTGGAATGGTTCCATTGGTTAACCAATAAGACTAATCTAACAAATGTAACCAATATAACAGTTTGTTATGGACAACACTACGGCAGAGCCTTATGTCTCTGACCTGCCCTGCAGGGCCAGGCTTTTCATGCTGAAGTAAGAAAAAGGAGGAAATCTGAACATGCAAGATAAGGTTCAAGCGGTAATTGACAAGATACGTCCATCATTACAGGCTGATGGCGGAGATGTAGAACTTGTGAGTGTGGAAGACGGTGTAGTAAAAGTACGCCTTCAGGGCGCATGCAAGGGGTGTGCTATGTCTCAGATGACCCTCAAAAACGGGATTGAAAAGATCCTGAAAAAGGAAATCCCCGAGGTAGATCGAGTAGAAGGTGTGGAGTAACCGTTCACGAGTTCAATCAAGAGCTTGCGAGCGACCACTTTATAATAGATGCCCCCCAGGTAAGACCGGCGCCAAAGGCGACCAAGAGGACATTGTCTCCCGGTTCCAGCAATCCTTCCCTGTTAGCCTCATCCAGGGCAATGGGTATGGAGGCCGATGAGGTGTTGCCATATCTGTCGATGTTTGTATAGACCTTATCCATTGGAATGGAAAGCTTGTCTGCCGCAGCACGGATAATCCTCATGTTGGCTTGATGGGGTATCATCAACTTAATGTCATCCGCTGAAAGGCCGTTGTGTTCCATGGCCAAGGTTGCAATGCTGGCCATGCAGGAGACCGCCTTTTTGAAAAGTTTGTTGCCGTACATGATTAGATAAGAAGGTCCTAGTTGAACCTCATTAAGGATTTCGGGTAATGGAGAACCGTCAAGTTGGCGGTCACACGAATAGAGTAGATCCCAAGAATTCCCGTCAGATGCTAGGTGAGTGGAAAGAATTCCACCGTTATTTGTGCTTTGTGTGAGAATTACTGCGCCGGCGCCATCACCCAGCAGGATGCAGGTGCCTCGATCCTCCCAGTTTGCAACCGAAGAAAGCCGCTCTGCTCCAATCACAAGCACATTCCGGCAATTTCCAACGGCAATCGCATTGTTCGCAATATACATGGCATATATAAAACCGGAACATCCGGCAGCCACATCAAATGCCACCGCCTTAGTTGCGCCGAGATGTTTTTGCGCAAGGCAGGCAGCAGAAGGAAACTGACGGTCCGAGGTTGCTGTGCCCAAGACAATCATGTCCAGGGCTTCCGGAGAGATTCCGGCCATCTTAATGGCCTCTTGAGCTGCTATAGCAGCCAATTGGGATGTGTCTTCTTGTTGCCGGCTTGATGAGACCCGTCGTTCCTTTATGCCTGTACGACGTACTATCCAGTCATCACTTGTATCAACGATGCTCTCTAGGTCTTTATTGGTAAGCACTTTTTTTGGTAAGGCGGAACCTGTACCAACGATTTGTCCTGTTAACATGGTGGTCGAAATACCTCTTTGCTGTAACCGTTTACGGGTTCAACGTTCCAGGTTGTCTGTTAAACCCAGAACCTGTGAACGCTTACCTTTTTGCCCCACGAATATATCTTCTCAAGAAATATGACCTGTCTCACTAGCACGAAAGACTTCTTGTGTCATCACTTTTTTCGGATAACCGTTCACGGG
>CAYSBQ010000086.1:0-11884 GCA_964429315.1 uncultured Desulfobacterales bacterium | reverse complement strand
CAAGACCATTGGAGGCGCAGCCGGTCGGCAAAGAGAGGAATAGCGTCGCCGCAAGGATGAATCGTGATTTGTCATACATTTTTGGGTTCCTAGTTGATGAGTGTACAAGGTTAGGTGGACGTGCGCTGGTCAAGTTCTTCGAGGACCATTTGCCCTACGAACTCGAGCATTTCAGAGTGTTCGAGCCAGGCTTCGGAGATCGCCGAGCGACCGTCCGCTTCCGGGTCCGAGTGATAGCACTCCAAGATGGGCTCGCTATTGTCTTCGGTGACCGTGATCTGCGGTGTCAGGGATAGGCACTCAGCGGGTCGTTTTGATTCGCTGAGACTGCAGCCTTCATCGGTCAGGAAATTGCATGGGCTGCCGCTGACCATCGCATTCCCATCAAATACTCGGTGCCGCATGCGGGCGGGGCGGATGTAGTAGCGGTTGTGTGGGTCTGGGTAGCTGTCCCACCAATCGATTACCCATTTCTTGCTGAGCAAAGCTTGCTCAATCAGGTCCCAATCAGGCTCATCCCCATCTCCCCATTGGGACGGAAGGGACGCGCCCGGGTAGCGCTTGCAGCACTCACCTTTGCATGTCTCACACGCCTTCGCTCCCGTGAGCAATACGGGCAATTTGATTCGGGCGTTCACTTTTGGACTCCAAGAATGCGCTCGAGCGTTTCGACCGCCTGCTCTTTACCGAGCGACTTCACAATGCGGGTGATCTGGGCGGCCGGACCATTGTGGTTCAGGGCTGCGGCATCGGCCGCAGCAAGACTGTGAACGAGATCGTCGAGCCTCCCAGCTTCGATTAGATCGTTATCTAAAAACCGCTCCCTGATCTCCCAAATTCTTCTTGAGAAGGATGCCTCCTCGTAATTGAGAGTCGCAGGAAAAATGAAGTCCAGCGCCGGGCACCCTTCTTCGTAGTCGAGCCCCATCAGCGCGTTGCGCAGCCTGCACACGAAGTCATGCGACGCCTCTGCGTCTTCGCAGTTCGCGTCGAGCCAGCCTGTTGCCGCTTCGAATTCTTTGCTCATGCTCATGGCTACTCCTCATCTTTATCGTACACGCGTACCGTGCACAATCCCTCTTCGTCTATCCATACGCGCACCGGAGACTTTAGATTGCTGCAGGTGTTCGTCTCGCGGACCATGGTCATCACAGCCTCAATGCTCACGAACGCTGGGTCTGCACCGAATATACACCGGCACATGTTCTCCCAATCTGGACCCTCCATGGACGCAATCGCCTGGTACACGCTAGTCGGTCTTTCGGACCTTAGCTCGTACCGGTTCATTTCGGCTTCTCCAGAGCCTACGAAAAAATCATTTGAGAAATCTAATGAGTACGTCATGTTGATACCCTTCACTGAGTCCATCTCTCAGCTCTCTGAAAGTCATTTCTTTTCTCACCCTCTACTCCGGTAGAGTATCTTCAAATCGTTCGTGTTGCTCTCCGACGGTCTCGAAGTTCCCATCGACCTCTCCTTGTATAACCGCAAGTCTCAGCATCAGATTGTTTCCGACTCCTAGTTGATGGTTTAACCATCCTACACAGTGAAGCGGGTCTCCAGAGGAGGTCTCGTGACATGCCATGACACGCATCCCATCCGAAGGGCGAAAGCTTTCCGGCTCAGCAATCGTATCCGAAAGCCTAGCGTGCTTCAACTCGCAGTAACCGCCGGGAATATCATGCGGGTCAGTGCTGACTTTCCAAGGGCATTTGGCACACTGCTTCCTGGGAGGCTTTTTAGGTTTATCAGTCTTTGGCATATTTCTCTCTCTTGGAGTAATGAAAGCACTGGTCGTCATTGTCGAGAAAATGCCTTCGAGCATCATCAACCGGCATACCTTTATTCATATTGCAGTGCCAGTCGCCATTTTTAAGTCCGCTGGCGCGATCGCCTTTGTAATCACGCCATCCTGCATATTTACATGTCGCGCCGCATGGTGTTTTATTTACTTTGCGAACCTCTCCTGGAATTCTAATCTGATGAAGAACTGTATTATCAGCATCAAGAACTTCGACAAGAGTTTTTGAAATCTTTTCTCTCTCAACCTCGGACTCATCCAACTTACTCTGAAGTTGGGATAGTTTTTCATTAGCTTCGTCGATGGAGGCGCAGTGGCCCGGCAGTGCGAGCTGCATTGTACCTTCGCCGTCGACGAGAGAGAGTACTGTTCTTTCGAGGTTGTCCCGTTCTTTAGTAACACTCTCAAGGCTCCGCACCAACCGAACGCTGTACGCGGCGCCGGCTGCAGCAAATGCAGATGCAATAATAGCTATCAGCTCTAGCATGGGCTCAAACAAGTATAGCCGCGCAACCCGGAGGCTGCGCGGCTATCTCAATTTTGTGAAACCCGTCTTACGACGAGAAGATTTGGCCAAATCCGCTGAAGCAGCAGACGGCGGCGATGAATACGATGATTGCGAATCCCATTTTCATTCTCCTTTGTTAGTGGTTTAAACCCGATTTTTCAGGTCGTTGTATTGTCGCCTCTGGGCGCGAGCCTCAACAAGTAAGGTTAGCATCCCATCTCTGATTGAAATCGCCTCGCGCATGCCAGGTGACTTTAGGTACATCCCATCGTCGTGCGCGGTGAAGTATCTCTTGAAGGATGGCCCAGCGCCCTGTACAGGCTTGGCCAAAATGTACCAGCCAATTTCCGCGCCCTCCGTAAGGGTCTGAATCTTGATCGACCCATCATGGAAAATGCGCGTGCCGTCCTTGACGCGCGATTGATCCTTTTGAAGATCTAGTAGCTCTAGATGTACGCTCATGGTTCCTATTCCTCGTCGCCAAGATCGTTGTCGAGGCAGTCGTGGATGCCGCCGATTTCGTTCACAATTTCTCGCATGTCCGAAAGTATATCCTCCTCCTGAGAGGCATCCTTATACTTACGAGCCTTTGCGATCTCCGCCTTGAACTTGTACACCTGAACAATAAGCAGCTCCAAGTGCCTGTCCAGGTAATCCAGGTGCTCCCCATCCAGAACTGGCGGCGCAAGAAGGTGTGGCGCATTTTTCCTGAGAAACGCTTTTTGGTCTTCGGTTATGATCTCCATGGTCAATATCCTTTTTAGAGTTCCCCGGTGCCGCTGCAATGGAAGCACCTTTTCCTCACCCACTCATCCGCTCCCTTACACTCCGGGCAGGTCCGATCGAAATTGGGCGGAACGGGCAATACAAGTCTCTTGTACCAAACCCTATTCGTAGTCCCGTTGAAAGATTGAGGATAAAGAAAGTCTGCGGCTACACACATAATGCCGCCAGAAGCAGGGACGAAGGCGCTTCCCTGCTCCACTGCGCTCAGACTTTTGCAGCCTCTAAGCACTCGATATCGATAGAACCAGTAGTCACCCGGCTCTGTGGGTAGTCCTTCAATCCATCCGTTGTTTTCTGCGCTAATCATCGCTCCATGCCCTTCGCGGCCTTCACGAGCGCCTCCTGCCAGTCTCGATCGAGCTTGTCCCACCAGTGTCCAGCTTTGTCGTCGTTCTCAAGACTAAGGCGCTCACCGGGAGTCTCAACCGTTCCGTTAGATCCGTCACCGCCGAGCGGGGTAGGGTTCTTGGCGTCGCTCAGGAACTGCCAAAGGGCGCGAGACAATGCGCTCGAGCGCTCTGTGGACAAGTGCTTTTGGTATTCGATGCACTCCGAGACTTCGTCTGCGGTGTAGTACTCGAACATTTTCGGCATTTCAATTGGGTCGCTCATCTTCAGTTCCTTTCGATCTCGCGATAGCAAAGGCTTTTTCGTCCTACGATTTTTCCATCGCATCGAAGAGTGATCTTCTTTTCCTCCCAATCAAGCTTAGAGTTAATTGGGCCAGTGAGAAGATCGACAGAGACATCAATTTCGACGCGCTTTTCCACCCCGTCGAAATCCGTATAGGAGATTCTCGCTTTCATGACGCCTTCTTTTTTTCGGCCTCGGGCTCGGGCCAGACTTCCTCTATCTCGAAAAATGTGACATGTGTCCTGAGTCTCTTTTGTGAGGCTCGCTCTTCATTGCGCATGAATGACCTGCGCGTGAACTCGGAGATCTTGAGTCGGTATCGAACCAGGAAGTAACCGATGAATCCAATTATGAAGTAGATCATTTGTCTTTTGCTTTCCTGAGCCAATCGCTGATTCGTACATACGCCTCTGCTTTTACTGTGCGAACTGGTTTGACTCTTGGTTTTTTCGGAATAGGAGGATAGGGCTCAGCCCTGCAGCGGCCCCCGCATTGCTTGCACTTGTAATTTATTCCGCAAAGAACTTTGTTGTACTTCTTTGCAGATACCATGTGCGGTGAATCGCAGGCGCAGTAAATCTTCATCTTGCGCCGGGAGCCAGGAGCCTTGCTCACGTCGATCTTGTGGCATCGTAGGGGCTCGAGCCCGCAGGCCCGCATCTTCGACTTCCACTCGGACCCGTGAGCTTTTATGCGCTTCCCTGAGAGGAAGGATTCGTGGAAGGCTACGATGTGACAGATCTCGTGTATGACGGTCTCACGGCGCTCAGCCTCTCCAGCGAGAGGCCAGAGCGGAGAGGAAAGACGGATTCTCGGCCCCGCTGCTATCCTGTACGAAGCGTCACCCATGCGCGCTGTGAACCGTTCGTTCCACTCAATGCGGACGCTCAGGTTTGGATAACCGAGCATTTCAAGCGCATCGTTAGCCCAAGCGCGAGCGTTGTGCCTCATGCTTTGCGTGATTGACATTTACTTTTTGTCGATGAAGAGATCTAGGTTGATCGTTACAAAAAGCATCGCGCTCGCAATGAGAGCAGAGAATAGTTGTGCCCAGATCATCTCAACCAAGTAAAAATGCGGGGCCCCGGAGGACCCCGCATTACCCGACTTTTTGAGAACGACAGGATGGTAAAGAGTATGTAGCTGGCCGGAAACGGGCGCGGCGTACCTACATCTCGGGCTCGCGTCTGCAAAGCGATACCACCGATTCCTGATACCTCTCAACCAAGTAAAAAAGCGGGAGCCCCGAAGGACCCCCGCTTTTGCATCGGCAGATAGACGCTAGCTCTTTTACTCGTCAGAGTGTTTTCGTGCGAGGTAATTGCCTCACGTCTACTTCCGCTTTTGCTTTTGAGCTTTCGCTCGCCAATTCCGTTATCTTGTGCTTCTTTGAAGCTTTCTGAGTCTAATATTCATCGAGACTATGTCCTGCATGAATTCTCCAAGTTCATCGAGATGAGCCTCATTCCACTCTTCGGGATTGCAAATCCTCGCGTTCATGGCAGCTATGAGTTCGTTAGCGATCTCTATATGAGCCTGAATTCGGTCTCGAAGTAATTGTTCGTCTGGTGTGTACGACATCGCTCGTTAGATGGCCTGGCTATGAACAGGCTCTTCGTCGGACAGTGGTGCAGATGGATCGTCCATGAATAGATCGCTTCCAACAATCTTGCAGGATGACAAGACTACATTGCGGACAGAAGAGATAACGTCCCCGTTGGAGGCGACGAATCCCCAAAGCTTCAGCTTTTCAAGGTTGACAGGATCCACCTTGATGAATGGATCGTTCGAAAGTCGAACTAGATCGCTCACGGCTCGGCCGTCTCCAGCCTCAATCATGACGCCGATATTGCTGACAACCCTGAACACGATAGCCTCGGGTTCGCATGAGCCGTTTCTGAGATTTAGCATGTTCATTTTTCGCAATTCTCCAGTGTAGATTGCGCCTATCGGCGCGGTGCTCCCGATAGGATTCGAACCTATGGCATTCGGCTTAGAAGGCCGACGCTCTATCCAACTGAGCTACGAGAGCGTTATGGGTAAATCTTGTCGTATCGACGACTTCTCGGGTTCCAAGACAATTTAATGTCAACACCATTTAGGGCTTTCTCCTGTCGAACGTAAGCATGGCCTCTTACCGCCTCAAGGAGTTGGTACCTTTGATTATGGCTCATGCCATCGTATCCGGCGCACACTTCAACGGCCGCCGAGGTGATTCCTCTAGGCGCCGCGTTCGCGGTCATGGCATCTCGCTGGACCAATTCGCTGTAAGTCTCGCCGTGCCACACTTTGAACAGATCGAAAGACTTGCGAATGATCTCTTCGCGGATAGGAGCTGTGGTTCTGAAGGTGGATTTACGACTCACCTTCCCAATTTTCCTGAGTGGACATATTTCCATGATGATCTATCTGTGCGGTTGTGCGTGTTGGAAAAAAGCGCGCGGTGGGAGGGATATTAAATCAGGACCTTCGACAAGGCTCCCTTTATTCCCAGCACGACTATCGATTATCCTGCTTACCCTCCGAAGAGGGCGATCTGAAGGATACTCCGAAGATGAACCTTCAGTCGTCACGATAAACTGACTTATCGTGACGATCTCTGCAAGAGCGTAAACGTCAGTCGCTCAAGCATCGTGGACACTCTCGGGCTTGAACCGAGGACCAACCGGTTATGAGCCGGTAGCTCTAACCAACTGAGCTAAGCGTCCGTTTTACAGACTAATGCGTATAGACTCTTTTTTGAGCTTGCTCATCACCGCATCTTTTAGATGCGAATGACAACTGTCGGGAAGTTTTTCCGCCATCAATCTCGCACAAGCGCCGCTCGAAACGTCCATGACGGTGATAACCGAGCCAAGATACTTATCTTGCTGAGAGGCAGTAATGGCCTCGGCTATCGCTTCGTCACGGTCGGAGCGGCTGGAGATTTCTTCAAGGGCATCGCCCTCTAACTCTTTTGCAATCAGAAAGTTCATTCAGGTTTCCATCGAATCAAAAAGAATCGAAAGCGAATGCGTTGGCGGCGTACGCGGCCGGCGCGATGGTCCGGTGCTACCACCGAATCGACCGCTTTCGATTCTACCAAAAAATCAGCGCGCGTTCTGGCTTTGACCCGAAATAAGGCCTGCTAGATCACGCCGCTGCTAGCTCACCGATCCCAGCGATCAGGCCGCGTTTTTCCGACGAATGCGATCCTCGCGCGCTTGCAAGATATCTTTTTCGGTGGGGTTAGTCGCTCCCGGGCGAATAGGCAGCTTGCCTAAACCCGCATCTTGGAGACTGGATTCAGCGAACCAGCCGCTTAGATCGATTTCCTGTCCTTCGACAAGAATAGGGTTGCCGGACGAGTCCCTCAGCACCGCATCTAAAAGAATCTGCCATTCACCGTTTTGGTGAAGTCGCACATCTTTTGTTTCGCCAACGAACCTTTTGTCCGTGTGCAGGTAGGCGGAAGGGAATATATATTCCCCCCGTCGAAACCTAGTTGAGGCTTCGATATATTTGTTTCCGTCATCGTCTTCGCCGATAAAATCCATAATGTGATCTTTCACAACCCATGGCTTACCGTTACGGATAACGATGTTTTCAGTGAAAAATGATTTGGCCGATTCCTTGTGCTTCGCACGCATGTGCGCAGCAGGAATCCGACGCGCAGTCGATTTCCATCCCATTGAATGCTTTTCCTCTCAGCTTGTGGCGGGCAAAATTGCCCGGTGCCCTGGTAGGATTCGATCCCTACTTACATCCCCACTATGGGGATCAGGGCCGACCGATTGTTTGGGCTTAGCCCTCGGTGGACGAGAGCACCGCAGCGATTTGCTCCGGAGACAAACGACGACGCTTGCCCTTGCTCGATCCCTTTTCGCCCTTCTTGCGCTTTGCCGCCTTGTCCGAACGCTCGGCCATTGCGATCTTCGCTTTCGTACGCGAATCAGTCTGCACGTACGGTGCGGCAAGATCGTGTCCCACGTCGGGCTCGATCATTCCGAGTTCGACCGTGAGAAACGATTCCTTCTGACGAGTCGTCGAGATTTGAATCTCTCCATTCTCGTCTAACAAGGGGATAGGGTTCCCGTTTTCGTCGTTGACCTCATTGCCCGCATCATCAGTGCGCACGCGCATCTTTTGGACGTTGAAGTAACGACATTTGGTTGGGTCAACACTCACGTCAACGTACCAACGGCCATCCATCTTGCGAAGGGACTTGTCTTTGACGAAGCACGCGCCGAAATCGTGCTCCGCGATGAAACCGGCATTTTCCTGTGCCTGTTCGGCGTACTCAAGTCCAAAATCGCGGACGTTGTACCCAAACAACGGCGAGGGGGTCGTGGTGACGCGGAAGACATCGCTCGTGAGAACGAAATCGCCCTTATCGTTACGACTTGCCCAATCGACGGGAAAGTTGTCGGTTTTGCTCAGCTTCAAAATCAGAGTTTCTTTTTGCATTTTTCTGTTCTTTCCGCTGCTTCGACATGAAGCAGCTTTCCGAGAGCGAACGAGTGTTCACTACCAGAAAGCTGCCACATGCTGAGGGAGTATCCCTACCCTCGTGCCCCGATTCGCCTGTGAATCGTGACCCGGGGTTATTTAGTACGAACGAGCTTTCCCTCGTTCGGAGTTTTGGACTTGGGCGCAGGTGGACGGTTTCGGCAATATGCCTCTTTCATGTCCACTCCGTTTTTCTCCCAAGCCTTGAGTCGGCTAGCCCGCGCTTCAATACGATCGTGACTTTGGATCTCTTTGAAATCCAACTTCGCGCCAGACACGAACTCTAGTTTCGCGCCTTCGTCGATTGCATACAGAAGTGCAGCCTGTGCCTCTTTTTTGCTGTGGAATGAGCTTGGCCAGCCATTATCTTTTGGCTTGCCATTCTCATCTAACTTTGGGGGATCTCCCGCAAAGTCTACTACCACACCTAATCGCTCGCGTTGCCCGTTTTCATCTGGCGCCGACCATCCGCCGGTCCAGAATTCGCGGCCAATAAGGTGATCTCCCGTTTCCGTTTTCACGGTAACGATCATCCCCGCACTTTCGATAAGCGGATCTTTCCCATGGTTTGTACCCATGAGAATCGTTCGCTGATCTTGGTCCGGGACCTCATGCCTATACCACCCCGTCGCACCGCGATCGTGGGCAGAAAGCAATCGGTTTACCCGCTTTGCGACTCCTTCCTCGCGCATCCTCTCACGAGCCTCACGAATCGCTACCGCGTCTGCGGCCTGCGCCATGAGCTTGCTAGCCTTGTCCCGCTCGATATCAAGTATCGACGGGGCTACAGCTATCCCGTACACGCCTCCGAACTTAATGCCCGGACGCTTGCCAAAGCAATTGATTGCCTTGTGTTGGATGTCTCCGATTTTCTTGTGCCCGCCTTCTACAGCGAACAGGCTTTGAAACTCCGTCGAATCTAAGTCGATTCGCAAGTGATTCACATCAGGTCGTAATCCTGCCGCCTGTGCGAGCCTTTTATTGGCGCGCTCACGCTTCCATCGTTGTCCCTTTGATTCTCGCTTGTGTTTTGACATAGATCTGTCTCCTTTTTGGGGTGACAGGTCGCCATTCACAAGTGAATCGGCACACGAGGGTAGAGATACTCCAGCTTCCCTGGTTCGCTTTATTTACAACTTCCCCAGGATCAAAGCGAGTTTGTTTCCGGGGGTGGCATCGATCGAATTCGGTTAGGGATAGCAGCGGCTAAGATTGACAAAGCGTCAAAAGCGCGTGCGGGCCTACCGGCTCTAGACCGTAGGGGAGCGCTATGCGCTCCCGTTGCCTATGTCACTAGGTGCACCGCGTGGGAGCACTAGCAGCCCCGGGCCTAGCCCGGGACGCGCTACGGGTTACCCCGTGGCGCTCTTCTAATATACGGCCCCATGCGCACGCGCGGCCCCTAGCGAACGTCGTGTAACGCCCATTACACGACGCTTGACAGTGGGCTAGAGTACATGTTATAATTTTTTCTGCTTCAAAGCGGTCGCTAGGGAGCATTTGCAGCAGAAAAAATCAAGGATGTTGTGAAGGTTACATACCACCTTGCTACATGTCTTGTAAAGGTGGGCCTCCCAGTCTACCTTTTAGGACCATCCCCGGGGAGCCCTAGGCGACCGGCAAGATTCACTTGTCATTTATTCACAAGCGAATGGTTAAAAGGAGCACTCTGTGAGCAATAAAAAGAAGCAGCCAGACGGAATCGACCTACTATGCCTAGAACTGTACGGTAGAAAAAGTGTTCCTGCTGATTGGATGAGCGGACACAATGGGAAAATGCTCTTCGATGCCGCTTCGAAAATCGAAGCCCTGAAATCGCTCGTCTCCATGGTTAGGGAGGCCCTCTTGGTTGGGAAGGATCCAGACTACTTCTCCGATCATGCGTCGATGGAAGATGCTGTGACGAAGGCTCAGGAGCTACTGAAAAGCGAGTTCTCGCGGAGGGCCATGGATGATGACCGTCGCCCGCCGCGAGAAGCAGATATAGAGAAAGCGCTGTCTGACGCGAAGCATGAGATATCCAGACTAAGGGCTGAGCTAGAGGCTTCGTCGAAATCCGAATCAGAAGCCAAGGTCACCATTGAATCAGGCATCGAGGATGATCCTGGCGGGAGTGGGCTCATGACAGTGGTAGCGAGTGTGGATGGCTTCACGGTAGCCAGCGCGAGCGCGGATGAGAGTCACATGAGCAACGCGCGGGTGATGTTCGGGAAGGACTCCGTCGCCGTCTGCGACGAGCTGAAGTCCGCTCTTCTCAATCACCTTCGAGGTGTACTAAAAAGGTTCACGGTAGTCGACTGCAGGCCAGGGACGCTCGAGGGCGTATGGATAGGAAGGATCCTGATCATGCAAAGCGACCATATTGAGCCTCACTGCGTTAGCTACGATTTCTCAACCGGAGAGACTGGTCCAGAGTCGATGTGTGAGGTCGCCAGGGATGCATTCCGACGCCACGTTCACGAAACGGTCATGCGTAAAATAGGGTGGCAAATAAGATGAGCAAAGTGAAAACCGGCACAATCACGCTTGCCAATCGGATCGCAAGGTCGAAAAAGGCCTTCGACAGCCTTGAGCAAAAGCTGAATCTGGAAAAATCGGGATACGACCTTCGCATAGCTGACGGGGGTCAGCGAACCATCGACATTCCTTCGGAGTTCTCCGTGCCAGCAATGATGGCTTTGCAAGCCATCCTCAAGCAGGCTATGAAACTCGACGCCGCGGAGCTAGCGGAGCATGCAGGGCTTGCTCCGCCCAAGCTCGAGCCCGAGGACCAGGAGGTCAGGATCCGCATGGTTCAGCTCGCGCTGACTGAGGGAGAAAAGGAAGATGCTTAAATGAACAAACGGTTGATGTGGAGAAGGCTACCCGGCGTCGCCAAATATGCCGAAAACCCATACCGACTTGATTCCGAGGGCGTATTTGATATTAAATCAATCATGCATGACCGGGCAGCGAACGGGGTGTACAGTCTATCTCGCAGGGCGCGCGAAGAATCTCAATTAGAAGCAGAGCGGATGTTAGAGCTGCGAAATAGCCTGAACGCGGAAGATGTTCGGAGAATTATTCTCGGTGAGTAAGAAAAACGAAAACACCTGGGATTTTTCAGATCTAGTTGACTCACTCCGTAGATCGGTCGATTTCTCATACGATCTTGAGCGCACGAACGAGGGTGAAGATATCCCCTGGGACGGACCCGCTCTCACTACGGCGAGACTCATCGCGGGATGCGAAAATATTCGAGAGAGCCTTGCCGAACAGGATCCCGAAGAGCTGAAGTACACCAGCAAGCAGCCCGATGCGATGGACAGGATTTTGACGTGCGCGATCCAGCTGGGAATTGAGCAGGGTTTCAGAATGCTCATGAAGGAAAGGTATATTCGCCGCATGGACACGCGTCGAATTAGAGACGTAATCGAGTTACTCACAGAAAAGCATGAAGAAGGCAGCGATGAGCACCACGAACTTGTCAGAGCCAAAATGGCTATCGAAAGCCTCGAGAGGCACATCGAGGACCCGGGGATAATGCTGTGAATGTAGAAGCCATGAACAAATTCAAAGTAGGCGACGTCGTTCGCATTTTCAAGCAGCCAGAAAATCAGCATGTGCAGCTCCAAGGGAAGACTGGGGTTGTCGATGAGGTTGCAGAGAGCGCAATCATGTTCATCGAG
>CAYSBQ010000085.1:0-12005 GCA_964429315.1 uncultured Desulfobacterales bacterium | reverse complement strand
GGATGAAGTTGGATTTTTGAAGGTCTACATTCCTGTTAGGTTTCCTTTTGAAATCATTACGAATCACTGCCCTCATCCCCGAACTTGACAGTTTTCCCAGTTTCCGGTAGATATCTGAACGTTAGCTGTTATTTTTTCAGAATATAGCTTCTGGCGATAACATGAAACTAGCAGCACCCTGTTGGCATTTTCCTGTTCTGTTTAAACTCGACAATCCTCAGGCCCGGATTACGATCGTCAACTAGGGGTGCTGGTCTCGTGCTCCTGCCTTGCATTTCCTTGCCGCTTGATGTACATGTTCTCCAAGTGACAACAAATCCGCCGAAAACATAACCAGTTTCTTCGGGAGAACCTTATGAGACTCACAAAGGCTTCACATTGCGTTCATGAGACGTGTGCTTGAGGCCTTTTGTGTTTTTCCGGCAGTTGGAGGATATTCTAATGGCTAAGAAACCCAGCTATGAAGAATTGGAACAAAGAGTTAAGGAGTTGGAGAATAAAGCAGTTGAGCGAAAATGCTCAGCAAAGCAGATAGAGCGCGTAAATTATTTGAAGGAGGGGCTGCTTAGTTCCGGGAGTCTTGGTAAAAAGCTTAAGCTAATCACGGATGCGGTGGTTGAAATCTTCGATGCGGACTTCTGCCGTATCTGGATTACTAGGCCGGGAGACATGTGCCATTCAGGCTGTCTCCACGCAGAAAGAAGGGAGGGTCCACATGTTTGCCGCTATCGTGAACGCTGTCTTCATCTTATGGCCAGTTCGGGGCGCTATACGCATGTTGACGGTGCCCATGGAAGGGTACCTTTCGGCTGCTACAAGATCGGACGTGTCGCATCTGGGGACAATCCCAAATTTGTCACCAACGATGTTACAAGTGATCCGCGAGTTCACGATCACGACTGGGCCAGAAGCCTCGGGCTGATTTCGTTTGCGGGTTATCGATTGCTTTCAGCGGATGGAACGCCAATAGGAGTTTTGGCGCTATTCAGCAAATACGCCATTGCTTCTAATGATGACGCCCTGCTCGAAGGTCTTGCCAACACCACCGCTCAGGTGACCCAGACGGCAATGGCCGAGAATGCGCTACTGGAGAGCCGGAGGCGATACAAGGAGTTGTGGGACAATGCGCCCGTTGCTTATCATATGCTGGATGCCGATGGAATTGTCCGGCAGGTGAATCGAACCGAGAGAGACATGCTCGGATATACAAGAGAAGAGATGGTTGGGAAACCTATCTTTGAGTTTATTCCGCCAGAACAAAGAAAGGATGCAGAGGAAAGGTTTCGACTCAAGCTTGCAGGAGAAAATATTTCAAAGCAAGATGACAGAGTATATGTCAAGAAGGATGGCTCAAAGATACACGTTTCCATTGATGACGTAGTGGAACACGACAGCGACGGAAAGGTTTTGGGTATCCGAACTACTATGGTTGACATAAGTGAACAGAAGCTGGCGGAGGAGGTCTTGAAGGAAAGTTCCGAAAAGATCAAGCTGTTTGCCTACTCGGTTTCACATGATCTAAAGAGTCCAGTTATTGGGATTTATGGGCTAGCAAAACGGCTCCACAAACATTACTCAGATGTTCTTGATGAAAAAGCCACGGCATACTGTGATCAGATATTGAAAGCCGCTGAACAGATTGCCGAACTCGTTGAACTGATCAATGTCTTTATATCAACAAAAGAGACTCCCCTCAGTATGGAGCCGGTTAAATTAAAAGAGATTCTCCAGACGGTCAGAGACGAATTTTCCACTCAACTCAATATTCGTCAAATTAAGTGGTTGCAACCTGAAAACGTGCCGGAGATCCAGGCTGACAAGCTGTCTATTATAAGGACCCTGAGGAATCTTGTCGACAATGCGTTAAAATACGGAGGCGACGATTTGACTGAGATTCGGATTGGATATGAGGTCTCTGATAAATTCCACATCATCAGTGTATTTAATAATGGCGCAGGCATAGAAATCGAAGATCACGAAGAGATTTTTGGGCTTTTTTGGCGGGACGAAACATCTAAGGGAATCGAAGGGGCAGGTTTGGGATTGACTATTGTGAAAGAGGTGGCGGAACAACATGGGGGCGAAGTCTGGGTGGAATCCGACCCGGAAAAAGGGCCAACTTTCCACATATCCATTTCAAGACACCTGTGACCGACATGCTTCCCGCTTGCAATGTGCGGCCATCAGGCACTCCGCTTTGCCTGCCCAGCGCGTGTAGATGTCTCAAAAGCGTAGAGGGGATTCCGGCCAAGGAATGGCTTCCCAGTCGCTTCCGAGCGGAACACCTTACACCCTACCAGTTTGTCCCCACCTGGCTCAAAAATATTTTCAGTTCCAATTTCCGTTATCAAAATTCCCCTCTCAGGAATTCTGATAAAATATCTTTCTCAGCGTGCTTTACGACTCCGCGGTAAAATCGTTTTTGGACAAGAGTGATCCTCCGTAAGCCCGAGAAATGCCCTTGGATTATAGTCTGTCAGCCTATCCATTTCGCCATCGGTAAACTTCACCCTGCACCAGGAGATCTTCTTTGAGTACTCCGAAAACCACCTCAAGTATGATGCCTCGGTCCAGAGATATCTTCCCATATACCAATCTGTGCCATAAAGCACCCTGTCTTGGACCTTTGGTGTTTGCAGCATCCGCTTTATGCTCTTGAAATATCTCCTCGGCATAACCCACATCTCGGTATCATATGAGATATCCGTATACACATTCGGATAATCGATGATCAGTTGCATAATCTTCGGTTGCCATGATGATCCGGTACGATCATTATGGGCCAGGTTCAAGGTAAGCGTCGGAAAATCTCTTAATACCTCGCCCCAGTATTTCGGGTCTGCGAGATAGTAGAATTCTGAAAGCCCGGGTATGCCGCCATTTTCGCAATGCGCTGTAACGGGGATATTCTTTTGAACACAATACTCATAGATGGGATAAAGTCTTTTGTCATCAGGGGTAAATCCCATGACAGGATAGATCTTTACTCCTACAAATACGCCACCATCTAAGACATCTCTTACCAAGTCTGCTACATTTTTTCTGTTCGGGTCCGCTGCGATAAAGGGAAGCATGCGAATTCGATTGTAGTGTCTATTTATGGATTCAACGGCTTTAAGTGTTTCTGTCATTTGATCTTCAAATCTCTTTGCGCCACCGCCAAATTTTTTACAATATGCCATATCCATCATAAGGGGCGTTGAAATGTCTATGCCGGCCTCATCCATTTCAGAGACCAGCTTCTGCGCAATTTCCATGATAGACATATCAATAATGCCAAGCCAGCCTTTCATTTTGGAATCTTTGGGTAGCATATATTGAAGGAATCTGCGGATCAGCTTGTGAATGGGATTCTTGATGTCCAGCAAGAAGCGCCTGCGAAACTCCAGCGGAACACAATCACGGCTAAAGATATGGCAATGGCAGTTTATCTTCATCCTAAATAATTACACCAATACTCGGCAACAGCTCTTGGAGCACATAGTGTCTATACCTCCAGGCTGCACGGATGAAAAGATAACCATTGCAATCCTCCACTGTTGCCCCTCGAGAAAAGTGATAAACAATGCGGGCAGACCGCCACGCTTTTTCAGAATAGCTTACGGCCTTGTCACGATCGGTCGCTTCAAACAATTCATCCGATGATATGGCATCCTGCCACAACTTGATACGCTCATCCAGCGGGGCTTCTTGCTTCACGATATTGCGTATCCTACCCGAGATCTGATCCCAGGACACAGCCCCGTCCGGATCCCAGTGAGAAGCATTGTTCTCTATAAGCTCTCCAAAAAAGCGGTGGAGTCCCTTACAGGCCTCCATATAGTCTTCTACATTGTTCCTCTCTACTGTCCCGCCGCTCTCATACGTATACTCCCAGTTCAAATATGGCCGGTCAGGATATGTCGCAACCGCCCCGTGGCCAACGGGAACAGTCTCCGCAAACCCGCCGACCACCCTTGTTTTAAAGGTCTCAAACTTCGTTTTGATATAGTTGAATATGGACGAAGACTCCACATTTACCTTAATCGAATCGCTCTTCACTCTGTTCCACTCCCTGCTAAGCCCAACAAATCCATAGTGGGAAAAGGTGTCTGCATATACGTGTGCGCTGATCCCTCCAAGATGTAGCCCAAAGGCCTCGGCCTTAAGGTCAAGAGCATAGTCAAGCATCCGCTTTGACGCAGGGCTGCCCTTGCGACAGACCATCTTGGCCACAAACGTAGTTGCCCCATCAACATTGCCTGGAAGAAAATGAAAAGGAACCCACACCTTCCACTGATCTCCTGGAATGGTGTTTTGATAATCTATGGGCCGATGCGATGTCATGGTAGGAACAATCCCGCTTTCATCTTCAAGGACAATCGCCTCATCTTCAAGGGCATCGTCTACAAATTGAGACGCATGAGCAACAATCTCCGCCGCCTCTCCCTTTATTCCGGCCGCACGGGCCAAGGCGTAAACAGCATAAAAGTGCATATCAAGTTGCATATCTACCTTCTCTATGTGTTTCCCGAGGAGATATCGTGCCCTCGGCGTAAGGGGTTTCATCCAACACTTTTGTTTTTGACAAAACCGACTACCCAATGCTAAATTCGACCTGTGCGGTTAGATATTAGCACTTTAACGGTTTATTTCTTGTATTTTATGTCAGAAATTTCATGAGAGATTAAATTGCCTTTGTTTTTTTAGAATATTGAATATCGATTACATGAATGTCGAAGGTCGAAGGAATAGTTAAACTCTTGAATGTTTCGGCATTAAATGCCGGGAATTATTCCCTAAATAACCAGAAAAAAACGATGTCTGAGGAAAAAACATTTGATCTTGAGGAGCGTTTAATAAATTTTGCTGTTCGGAGGATCCGCATAGCAGAATCTTTACCAAAATCAAAAGTTGGCAAACATATTGCCGGCCAAATCATTCGTAGCGGCACATCACCTGCTTCCAATTATGGTGAAGCTCAAAGCGCTGAATCGAGATCTGATTTTATCCATAAGATGAAAATATGTCTTAAAGAATTACGTGAAACTCGAATATGGCTCTTAATGATCGTAAAAGCAAATCTCATAAAACCTACATCTAAACTTGAGCCCTTGATCGACGAAAATAACCAGCTGATTTCGATATTTGTCTCCAGCATTAAAACAGCTAAACAAAAGAAGGAAAAAGTCATGTAATTCGATATTCATGTAATCGATATTCGATATTCGCTGTTTTCGACCGAATAACCTTTTTGGTTCCGGCTCGTCCGGTGAAAAAAACAATCGGAATTAAAGATCAGAACTTGGTGAACATACTTATATTAGGCATATTCGCTTGTCAAATAAACACCCTTTTCAGTGGTCAGTGACCACTGACAACTGAATGACATTGAGCATTTTTGTGAAAAAACCAAAACAAATTGTCGTGATACTCGGCTTGATCATGTCTGTTCTTATTTCCCTAAGCACGAATCTACAGGCTGAGGATGCCGGGGCCATGGTGAAAGCGGCGGTAGATTACTACCGTGGCAATGCCTCTTTTTCCATCGTGGATATGACTATTCACCGTCCCAACTGGGAGCGGACCATGAGCATCAAGGCCTGGACCAAAGGGCGGGAAACAAGCCTTTTCTTCATAACCGCACCGCCAAAGGACAAAGGCAACGGCACCCTCAAGAGAGGTCACAAGATGTGGACTTATAATCCCAAGGTCAATCGGGTTATCAAACTTCCGCCCTCGATGATGTCTCAGTCCTGGATGGGATCGGATTTCTCCAACAATGACCTTGCCAAATCCGATACCATCCTTAAGGATTATACGCACACGATTGAAGCAACTAAAACTGATAACCAAATGAAAGTTTACATAGTAAAGTCCATCCCGAAACCGATGGCGCCAGTCGTGTGGGGCATGCAGAGGCTGACAATAAGAGAGGACCATATTCTCCTGGGCCAGGAATTCTATGATGAAGACCTAAAGCTGGTAAAGGCGATGACATGCGAGCAGATACAAATGCTGGGAGGCCGGCTTTTCCCAAAGGTCTGGAAGATGCAAAAGGCCGATAAGACCAACTCCTATACACTGTTAGACTATCGGGAACTTGAATTTAAAGAGGACCTGCCGGATCATCTCTTCACGCAAAGTTCACTAAGGGCTCGTGCAAGAACAAGTTTGCAGAGTTGGCGCTCAGATTTGGCTCAGATTTGGCCGATCCAATTGAGCAAAACCACAGACATAGCAAGCTATTTCGAGGATTTTGCGAATAAGGCATCGGTCAAAGATGGGCTGATGCTGAGATGCCAAAATGTGAAGTTGTTTTTGCGCGAGCCCTAAGAACTCTCAGGAGGTAGAAAATACCCTTGTCCGTGGATATCAAAATGGCCTGGCGGAATGTGTGGCGCAACCCAAGACGCTCCATCCTCACTATGCTGGCTATCGCATTTGCCACAACTACCCTAGTCTTTATGTTATCATGGCAGTTTGGTTCCTATGAGACCATGATAAACTCTGCCGTCAAGCTTCACACAGGACATCTACAAATACAGGCAAAGGAATACCGGGACAAAAGGGATATCCGCCTGACTGTAAATAGCCCAAAGGCCGTGGGCCTTGTATTGGAAAATACTCCGGGTGTGGCGACCTATACATTTCGCGCCAATGCCTTTTCCATGGTCTCTTCTGAAAAACGAACCTATGGTGCGCTTGTAAGCGGAATTGATCCGCTCCGCGAAGCAAGTGTTTCATCTCTTAAGGATTTGGTCTGCAAGGGAAGCTACCTTTCCGCAGATGACACGAATCAAGCCCTGGTAGGAAGACTTCTAGCCAAAAACTTACAGGTAGATCTAGGTGATGAATTAGTGCTGCTCGGCCAGGGTCGCGATGGCTCCATCGCAGCCACGACGGCCAAGGTCAAAGGCATTTTTTCTTCCGGACAAGATGAGTTTGACCGGCAAACCATCTACATCCCTCTTTTGTTTTTTCAACAAGTCTACACCATGGCCGGAGCCGTTCACAACGTAGTGGTTTTGGGCGAATCCCTCGATCATGTTCCCCAAATAAAAAGAAACGTTATAGCCGCCCTCAAGAAGCAAAGCGGTATGGACGGGCTTTCAGTCCTGGATTGGACCGAACTCATGCCTGGCTTGATTGAAGCAATAAAGATGGATCTTGTCAGTGGATTTGTCTTCTATATTATTTTGATCGTTGTGGTGGCCTTCAGTATCCTGAACACCTTCCTTATGGCCATCTTTGAACGGACGAGAGAGTTTGGAGTCCTTATGGCCATAGGGACCACCCCCGGACGTTTAACAAAGTGCTTATTGCTCGAATCAGCCGGCATGACCATGCTGGGCATTCTCTTTGGCATTGTCGCGGGAAGCCTGACCACATGGTATTTTCAAGTCCACGGAATAGCAATCTCGGGCACATCTGAATTGTTGCGTCAATATGGACTCCCTGAACGGATATACCCACAGCTTTCTTGCCTTTCTGTGTCCATAGGAGCAGGTATAGTGTCGATCATAACACTTCTGACCGCATTATATCCGTCCTTTAAGGTAAAGCATCTTCGGCCGATAGAGGCAATGTCGGCCGTGTAATTATGTAGGATGATAAGATAAGGATTCGAGGGGTCAAGGGGTCAGGGATTCAAGTGAAACTTTAGAAAGAACAGCTCTCGACCCCTTGCATCTTGTCCAGGCGAAAGCCGCAATCCTAGAATTCTTGAACCCTTTACTTTACATCAACTAATCGGGAGAAGAACTAAAAATGCTAATTGTTTGAGGGCCCTAGCCCGAGTTTTTGACATTTAGCCAGGTGTTTTCTGAATCCCGGAATCGTGCACGGAAAGAGCAAAATCGGACTTTTTACGAAACCGTCAATTATGAACCCGACAACCTGAGTTTTATGGGCAATCCCATTATGTATTTCAAACTGGTATGGCGAAATATCTGGCGAGCCCCCAGACGTACAGCGGTTATTCTTATCGCAGTCGTTGTCGGTGTATGGAGCATGGTCTTTTTGGGCGCCTTGATGCGGGGTATATCCGATCAGATGGTAAGAAACGGTATTGCCACCCTTACCGGACATATACAGATTCACCACAAAGGATATAGAAGTGACCCGGTTATCGAGAATAGTATTGCAAAACCAAGTGTTGTAGAAAAGACCTTGGGAAACGTTCTGCCGGCGGATGCGCTTTGGACCTCCAGAGTCCGAGTCAACGCCGTTGCCGGTAATGCCCGCCACTCCAGTGGCCTTACCCTCGTAGGAATTCACCCTTTAAGCGAGGCTAAAATCTCGTTCATCGGTAAGGCGATCAGCCAGGGGCGCTATCTTAAAATCAATGATGTACTTGGCATTGTCATAGGCAAGGCTTTGGCGGAAGACTTTGGAACAGGATTGGGCAAAAAGCTGGTCCTTATGTCACAAGATAAAAATCAGGAGCTAGCTTCCAGGGCCTTTCGCATCGTTGGAATCTTCCGGGCAGAAATGGAGGCCACCGAGAAGCAATTCGCCTTTGTGAGTATATCTGCGGCGCAAGAGATGCTGGGGCTCAACAATGAGATCTCCGAGGTCTCGATAAGACTTTCATCCCGCAAGGAAGCTACAACCGTGGCCTCTGCCCTTCGTAACCAACTTCGGGCCGGCGATTATGAAATCTATACATGGCAAGAGCTTTTGCCACTGGTTACAGCGGTCTTGGGTATGTATGACGTATTTATCTTCTTGTGGTTTCTAGTTGTATTTATCGCCATGGGCTTCGGTATTGTAAATACCATGCTTATGGCCGTATTTGAAAGAATGCGAGAGTTCGGCCTTCTTAAGGCCTTGGGCATGAAACCGTGGTGGATCGTAAGGCAGGTGCTCACGGAATCCTTTTTTCTTCTGGTTATCGGTATATTCATCGGAAACGGTATGGGCCTTTGGACTGTTTCTGCCCTGTCTTCAAACGGCATTGATCTTTCTTCGCTGGCAAAAGGAATGGAATTTGTCGGTATGTCGCACATTATCTATCCGGCATTTTACGCAAAAGACATGATCACCGCCAATCTCGTAGTATTTGTATTGGGACTTTTGGTAAGCCTCTATCCTGCTATCAAAGCCGCCAGATTCACCCCCCTGCAGGCGATGGCGCATACATAGGGGGTTGGGGGGGCAGCTGGGAGCAAATAATGAACATAGTAGAGTGCAAGAACATCGCAAAAACCTATCAGCAAGGAAATGTTGGGGTTCAAGCCGTAAGAGGAATAAGCCTCTTAATAACAAAGGGAAGCTTTGTCGCATTGGCTGGTCCATCGGGGTCAGGCAAGACGACTATCCTTAATATCATTGGTGGCCTGGACTCGCCCGATGCCGGCGAAGTTATTGTTGATGGAAACTACCTGAACAAAATGAACCAATCTGAATTGGCAAACCTCCGTTTGCATAAGGTGGGTTTTGTATTCCAAGCGTATAATTTAATTCCGGTCCTGTCCGCCTTGGAAAATGTTGAATATGTGATGCTCTTGCAGGGCGTGGAAGCAATTGAGCGTCAAGGGCGGGCCAAGGCTATTCTGGATGATGTTGGACTTGAGGGAAAATACTCTCGACGTCCAGCAGAGCTTTCCGGTGGACAACAACAGAGGGTGGCTGTCGCCCGGGCCCTTGTGTCAAACCCATCAATAGTTTTGGCGGATGAGCCCACAGCCAACCTCGATTCAGAAACCGGCCTTGCCTTATTGAAGATCATGAAAGAGATGAATGAGAAAAGGAAGGTTACCTTTCTCTTTTCCACCCATGACCATATGGTTATGGATCACGCCCGCCGACTGATTCAGATAAGAGACGGCCAGGTCGCAGACGACAAAGGGGAAGAAAATACGGATGCTCCATAATATCCCCGGGATCATTCTCCTACTCCAACTATCAATCTGCCCTATCCTCTCCGCCAAGGTTGGCGCACAGACATCAGACAGCCTTTCAGAGCGGCAAAAACCCATGGAATCCAACATCGGATCTCAAACCATTTCTCCATGTTATAAAAATATTAAGATCGAATTGGGCGGGCACCTCAAGATTCAGGGCTCCGCTTCGTGGCCCGATGATGAGTCCTTTTATCACGACGTCGGCGCCGGCGCCTATTATGACGCCGGCGCCGAAGCCAGACTAAAGGGTCAGATCTTTCTGGGTGATTCCGTATATCTTGACGCTCATTATGAGGCCATTGTTTTCGGGGGAGATACCAGGAGAAAGACAAGTAAATTAAAGAGGCTGTCCCCGGAGATTTTCAATGACACCCCGGCGCTTACTAATCCCGTTGACGACAAACGGCGCTTGATGGATTTAACGAGCACCCTTAAGGAGAATAACGACAGCACTGTCTATCATCGCCTAGACAGACTTTCTTTGACCTTTACACAAGAGCAGTATGTCGCACGCATCGGCAGACAGGCAGTAACCTGGGGAAACGGACTTCTTTTTAACCCCATGGACCTGTTTAACCCTTTTTCGCCAACCGATATTGAGCGAGACTACAAGCTGGGCGACGACTTGGTCTATTTTCAATACTCTCCGGATATATCCTCTGACCTCCAGTTCCTCTGTATACCAAGGCGCAACTCATCAAATGGTAATCTAGAGGCTGATAAAAGCTCCCTTGCCGGAAAAGTCCACTTTTCCGTGAATACCACAGAACTTGAAATCATGGCTGCCAGACATTATGAAGACGAAGTGATCGGCATTGGAAGCAGTGGTTATCTTGGCAATGCCGCCTGGCGCATTGACGCAACCTGGACCTTCCTCAAAAGCGACAACGACTACCTGTCGTTAATCGCCAATATGGATTATTCCTGGGTCTTGTGGGGCAAGAACTTCTATGGATTTCTGGAGTTTTTCTTAAATGGCCTTGGCGATGATGACTATACACAATCATTTGCCAATGCGGCAATTTCTCAACGGCTGGCCAGGGGAGAGTTATTTACCCTGGGACGAAGTTACCTTAGCGGCCATATCAGGGCAGAGCTTCATCCCTTGTTCAATCTCTTTCTCACTGTTATCAATAACCTGGAGGATCCCTCGGGCATACTTCAACCTCAAGCAACCTGGGACATCACTCAGGGCATCCAGATGACATTCGGCGGCAACTTGTTCTACGGGAAAAAAGGTTCAGAATATGGTGGTTATAAACTTCCAGGTACAAACCTGATTAACAAACCTTCGGACAATCTATTCTTGTGGCTCACCTATTTTTTTTAGTTTCCGTCCTACCCCCAACATCCTATGGTCCATAAAGCCATAGTCGCCCTCGCCTTTGTGGGGAGAAAAGTCGGTATGGATCTTGATTTGCCGAAACCCGATCTCTTTCATTAGCATCTCAAGACCCTGCGGTTCATAAAGACGGATGCCGTAGCCACAATCTCGTATTATCCCGTCTTTCTTACTCAGGACCATCTCCCGGGCGCACAGGCTATCACCTTCTATCGAGCGTTCCCGGCATACAACAATATCCTTGCCGATCTCATGCCATGCCCTTGGATTAAAAGATTCCTTAACCCTTGTCCCATTGGCAACATCCACAACAAACCAGCCGCCCGGACACAATACACGCTTTGCCTCTGCCAGAATTTGCCTGTCAGCATCGCGTTCTCCGATATAGCCCAGGGAATTTCCCATAATAATGACATGATCAAAGCTCTCGGAAGGAAGCCCTGTACTTCTGGCATCTGCCTGAATAAGCTCTATTGGGTAGCTATGATCGGCCGCCTTCGCCCTGGCACAATCTATGAGATAACCGGAATAGTCAAGCAGGGTACACTTTTTAAAGCCTCGAGCACATAATTCCAGGCTGTGACGCCCATGACCGCCGCACAAATCGAGAATGCTGTTTTTAACTTCAATTGAGAGAAGTTTGCAGATAAGATCGACTTCACGACTGGTAATCTCCTGATCACACACGGAACGGGCATCCGTAAGAAGATAGATCTCATCGAATATGGTTTTCCACCAGTCGGCGCTTACCCTAATCTTCATAATCCCCAACGTTG
>CAYSBQ010000084.1:2964-12126 GCA_964429315.1 uncultured Desulfobacterales bacterium | reverse complement strand
AAGCAGCGGTGTCGATAGATCTATATTTGAGGGGTAAGGAACTCCCGAGTGTCGAACCATCGGAAGAACATGTAACGGAAAAACTTCCGGCGGCTGTAGTCGAAAAGACCAAGACATTTTCAAGATGTAAGGCTCAGAGCCTTGACATGGACAGCAGGCTTGGGGCGTTTCGTGAGATTGTGTCGGGCTTGACAGAAGGCCAGGCCGTGCAGGAGGCACAACGTTGCCTTCACTGCTTCCTGGGCGCACAGCTGGATCGGGAACAGTGCATAGGGTGCGGGGCATGTGTCACGGCCTGTCCCTTGGAGATTCCGTCTGTCGATGCGGCTGCAAAAGTGACTATTGACACGTTTCAATGTCAGGCATGTGGAAGTTGTGTTGCTGAATGTCCCGTACAGGCCATTGACATGGAGCTGTATTGTCGTGGACACTTTATTAGCGAGGTTGGCAAACGTGCCAAAGAAGTACAGGCTGTCGATTCTTTTATAGTGGGTATATTTACTCAATACGGCAATTTTACCGCCGATCAGTTGGAGGCACTTGGCCGGGACTTTCCGCAGATCATCCCGGTCATGGTGCTTGGTTTAGAAAGGGTCAGCGTATCTGATTTGTTGCAAACATTTCAACTGGGTGCCGATGGGATCTTGATGGCCGAAGCGCCGACTGAAAGGCGGCTCTTTTCCGAGACTCAGTCCCTGATAGCAAAACGCAGCCGAACCGTCAAGGAGCTCCTTGACTTGCTGGGGTTGGGCGGGGGGCGCTTGGCTTCCTACACGATGCCGGCAGAGGGACTTTTCGAAATCTCGTGGTTGGACCAGGCAGTTCAGCGGATCAAGGCACTCGGGCCAAATCCTCTCAGAAAAGGTGCACTAGCGGTATGAGTATTCGGGAATTGATTGAAAAGACCAAGGTATCGTTGTGCCAGAACTGTGGAGTATGTACCGGGAGTTGCCCCGTTTCACGGGTGTTGCCCGGATTTTCGCCTCAACAGATGGTGGAAAAATTTGTCCTAAGTGCGGACTTAGGTCTTGAAGATGAGGTTTTGAGCGAACAGGACATGTGGTCTTGCCTGACATGTGGTTTGTGCCTACAAAGGTGTCCTTCAAAGGTGGAATATCTGGAATTTGTTAGAGGCGTGCGCAAAGAAGCTTTCATGACAGGCAACAAGGCGACCCATGCCCATGACGGGATTATGCAGACCATTGCTTGTATGCAAAGCGCAGGTTTGGCCCAGAACAAGACGGATTGGGCACGGGAAGCTGGAAGCATTGCGACACAGGGCGAGTACTATCTTTTTGTTGGATGTCTTCCTTATTTTGATGTCGTTTTCAAGCAGATGGGCATCTCCCCTCTTGGTTCCGCCGTCAACATGTTGAAGATACTCAACAAGCTTGGGATCGAACCGGTAGTCAGCAACGAGGAACGCTGTTGTGGTCACGATATGCTATGGACCGGCGATATGGATCTGTTCAAGAAACTGGCGACGCATAACGTTGAATTGATAAAGCGCCTGGGCTGTAAAAAAGTCATATTTGGTTGTCCGGAAGGATACCTCACCTTCAAGAGCTATTACCCACTTTATTGCCGGGACATGGACTTCGAGGCCGTTCATTTTTTTGACCTTGTTCACGACCAAATACAGAAGGGTGTGTTGCAACTGTCTCCGCTGGAGCACAAGGCCACGTATCACGACCCCTGCAGACTTGGAAGGATGGCCGGCATCTACGAGACGCCTCGGGAAATCATTGCCGGCATACCCGGCATGGAGTTGGTGGAGATGGAGCGAAACCGCGAAAACGCTGTTTGTTGCGGAATCAGTTGCTGGACCAACTGTTCGAGTTACTCAAAGCAAATTCAGCTGGAGGGGCTGAAGGAGGCGGAGGCCACGGGAGCAGACACGTTGATCACTGCGTGTCCCAAGTGTAACATTCATTTCTCCTGCGCTCTTTCTTCAACGGAGATGGGGCTGAAAGTCAAGGATTTGATTCAACTGATAGCTTTGGTCATGGATGTTTGACTGTTGGATGTTTTATGATACAGCATGATTTGATCTGTTTTGTCGTATGCAAATTATGCCGTCCGCATGGAATAATTGAAGGTTGGATAATTGGGGCAAAGCCCCCTGTGCTTTTGAGAGGTGCGCATATATGAGAGAAGATGTCCTAGTCATTGGTGGTGGCATTGCAGGAATACAGGCAAGCCTCGACTTGGCAGAACAAGGTATAACGGTCTATCTGGTGGAGCGCATGCCGAGTGTTGGCGGAAAGATGGCGCAACTCGATAAGACCTTTCCAACGAATGACTGCTCCATCTGCATCATGGGACCTAAGCTTTTCGATGTGGAGCGACATCCGAACACCCACTTGCTGACCTATGCTGAAGTCGAAAGCGTCAGCGGAGAAGCGGGCAACTTCACAGTCAAGATCAAGAAGAAGGCTCGTTATGTCGAGGAAGACAGATGCACGGCATGTGGTCTGTGCGCCGAAAAATGTCCGGTGGCGGTTCCGGACCAATTCAATATGAATATGAATGCAAGGCGCGCGATTTACAAATACTTCCCTCAGGGCATTCCTTCCGTCTACACGATTGATCCCGGCGCCTGCCGGGTCTTTCAGGGCAAGAAATGTAATATTTGTGCCAAGATCTGCGAAGCCAAAGCCGTTAACTACGAGCAGGAGGACACATTTTTTAAACTCAACGTTGGGGCCATTATTGTGGCCACGGGCTTTGACGTATTCGATCCGTCGGATATTACGCCATATGGATATGGGACGATCCCGGATGTGATCACGGCCATGGAGTTTGAGCGTCTATTGAATGCAAGCGGTCCCACGGGCGGACACTTGGAACGGCCATCCAGTCTGAAGGCTAAAGCCGACATCAGAAAGCTGGAAAAGGAGATCAAGAAGGCCAAGTCACGGCTAAAGAGCCTTGAGAAAAAAGGAGAATCCACGGACGAAACCCGTAAGAGCCTGGAAGAGATGAGTGCGAGACTTGCCGCCTTGGAAGTGAAAGCGGCATCGCTCGAAGAATTCAGAGACATTGCCTTTCTTCAATGTATCGGTTCTCGGGACCTCAGGTACAACGCCCATTGTTGCAGCTATGGTTGTATGCATTCAGTCAAGGAGGCCATCGTTGCCACAGAACACGGATCAGAACTGAGTTCCACGATCTTCTTTACAGACATGAGGGCTTATGGAAAAGGGTTTCACGAGTATTGCCTGAGGGGTGCGTCAGAGTATGGCATCAAATTCGTTCGGGGCCGTGTCGCCGAGGTATCCCTGGGTGACGATGACAAGCCCGCTGTCTGGTGCGAGGATGTTGACACGCGGAAAGTAGAACAGCATCCCTTCGATCTGATTGTGTTGGCAACGGCTTGTGTGCCTAGCAACGGCATGGAAGACTTGGCAAACTTGATCGGTTTTGATTTGAATGAGGCCGGATTCGTGAAAACCGATCCGAACCATCCGACCAATACTTCAGTTGGAGGGATCTTTGTATGCGGCTGTGCCGAGGGACCGATGGATATCCCTTCGTCCGTCTCCTTGGCGAGTGCGGCGGCTTCGACAGCTGCCCAAACGGTGAGGGGGCTCGGATAGTACTACATAACTGCAAGCGTTTGGAGAAATAAAGTGGGTACTGAGCTAAGAACAGGGGTCTTTGTCTGTCATTGTGGTATCAATATCGCCGGGGTTTTGGACATTGAAAATTTGTGTGAATATGCCGCGATCTTGCCGGATGTTGTCACAGTGCAAGCGAATCTGTTCACCTGTGCAGAAACAGGCACGTCAGAAATCAAGAATGCCATCAAGAAGCATGGGCTGAATCGAGTCATCGTGGCCGCATGTACGCCTCGCACGCATGAGCCCATATTTCGTGCCGCTTGTGAAGAGGCAGGTATTAATCCTTATTTCTTTGAGATGGTTAATATTCGGGAGCACTGCTCTTGGGTGCATCGGTACGAGAAAGAAGCGGCACAGGCCAAAGCGCGAGACCTTATCCGCATGGCGGTCGCCAAGTCTTCATTTCTCCTACCTATTGGCAAGTTTCGATCCAAAGTCGAACCCAAGGCTTTGGTTATCGGAGCAGGGATTGCCGGCATGACGTCAGCTTTGGCTCTGGCCAATCAAGGCTTCGAGGTCATTATCCTTGAAAAAGAGGCCGAGATGGGCGGTCTGTTGCGCCATCTTCACAAAGTCGCCCCAACCGATGTTTCTGCTGCTGAATTGATCAGCGAAAAGATAGAGGCCATCAACAATAACGCCCGAGTTCAATCTTTTGCTTCCGCCGTTCTCGAAGAAGTAACAGGTTGTGTAGGCAACTACACGGTTAGATTCTCATCCGGTGATGAATCTCACACCGAAAAAGTGGGGGCGGTCATTGTCGCTACTGGTGGCATCCCTCTGGAACCTGTCGGTCTGTACAACTATGACGGGAAACAAGTGATTACGCAATCCGAACTTGAGACAAAATTGAGGGAAGGAGACATTGATGTAAAGAGCGTCGTGATGATCCAATGTGTGGGCGCGCGTGTCCCGGAGCGGAACTACTGTTCTCGCATTTGTTGCATGGTAGCCATCAAGAACAGCCTTCACATCAAGGAGATCGTGAAGGAAGCTAAGATCTTTGTTCTGTATCGCGACATACAAGCTTACGGGGTGGAAAACGAGGCCCTGTTTCTGAAAGCCAAAGAAGCAGGCATCAGGTTTATCAGATACAGTCTGGAGAATCCTCCCGTTGTTGAAGATGGCAAGGTGAAAATCTTTCATGCTGCGATGGGCAAGGAGGTTCCTTTGCCGGCAGACCTTGTGGTGCTTTCCACCCCTATTGTGGCACACGAGGATGCTGAGGGCGTTTCAAAGATACTCAAGGTCCCCGTGGATGGGCACAAGTTCTTTTTGGAAGCCCATGCCAAACTGAGTCCACTCGATTTTGCAACCAATGGCATGTATCTTTGCGGCAATGCCCACTATCCAGCAACGGTTCGGGAGGCAATTTACCAGGCTTTGGGAGCAGCGTCGCGGGCATCTGTTGTCCTATCCCATGACACGATTGAAAGAGTTGGGACAGTGGCTGCAGTTGATGAAGCACTGTGCTCGTCTTGTTTTGCTTGTGTCAAGGTCTGTCCGTATAAGGTTCCTCGTATGAATGAGCGGGGCAAGGCAGCGATAGAGCCCATGCAATGTCAGGGATGTGGTATCTGCGTTGCTGAGTGCCCGGCCGAGGCAATTCAGTTCGCGTACATCAGTGACGAGCAGATTATGGCGGCGTGTGACGCCTTGCGTCCGTCGCGAGAAACCGGAGCAGAAATCAATGAACAACTTTGAACCACTCATTGCCGTCTTTAGCTGCCATTACTGTAGCTATGCGGCTGCTGATCTGGCAGGGTCGTCGAGGATTCAGTATCCTCCCAATTCCAGAATCATCAAGGTGCCGTGTACCGGCAGGGTAAGCCCCAACCATATCCTCAGAGCGCTTGAGTCCGGTGCAGATGCCGTGTATGTAGCCGGCTGTCTGGAGGGTACGTGTCACTTTATCAGCGGAAACTATAAGGCGAAGAAAAGGGTTCAGTACGTTCAAGATTTGTTAAGTGAAATCAATTTGGAGCCCGAGCGGGTTCAGATGTATTTTATGTCAGCGGCAGAAGGGTCCAAGTTCGCTAACGTGACGAAGGAAATGACGGATACTATAAAGAAATTGGGCCCAAGCCCTTTGAGACAACCCAAATCCTAGTGAGGTCGCCATGATTGTAGCTGAAAGAAAACCGATGGAAGAAATCCTGACAATGGTGGAAGAATTTGACAGGATTCTTGTTCTGGGGTGTGGGGGCTGCACGACGGTCTGCTGTGCCGGAGGGGCCAGAGAGGTTGAAACCCTGGCAACGCTGATTCGTATGGATAGAAAGCAGAAGGGGAAGCCGGTTGAAACCCTGGAAGCTGTGACCGAATTACAGTGCGAGCCTGAGAGTGTGAAGCCTATCCTGGAAAAGCTGGCAAATCAGTATGATGTGGTTCTCTCCATGGCTTGTGGGGCTGGTGTCCAAACAGTTGCTCAACTCTTTCCCAATCAGAACGCTCTGCCCGCGTTGAACACCCTATTTACAGGAAGGGCTGAAGAGCATGGCGTCTGGACCGAGAACTGTCTTGCCTGTGGCGACTGTGTCCTGTGGAGAACCGGAGGAATCTGCCCTGTAACCCGGTGTGCCAAGAGCCTTATGAATGGGGCGTGCGGCGGCGCATCTGAGGGCAAGTGCGAGGTTTCGAAGGATCGTCCTTGTGCGTGGCAAGAGATATACCATGCTCTGAAACGTCTGGACAAGCTCCATTATCTTAAGCAGGAACCGCAGGTAAAGGACTGGCCTGTTCATCCCGGCAAAGTGGTGAGAGAAGATTTGCGGGAAGGTGAGGCCACACGAGTGGACTGAATGTTTAAAGCCCAAAAGCTTCTTTTTTTAATAGTCAATCTTCAATCCAAAATCGTCAATTTAGGGGGGGTGTCACAGTGAGTCTTAAAGCAGCCTTGGAATCAGGGGAATTCGTGGTCACCGCCGAAGTGGCACCCGGGAAAGGCACCGACGTAGAACATTTGCTGGAAGACGCAGCCGTCATTAAGGAGCGAGTTGATGCTGTTAACGTGACGG
The DNA here is from genome assembly GCA_964429315.1 of uncultured Desulfobacterales bacterium. Classification (GTDB taxonomy): domain Bacteria; phylum Desulfobacterota; class Desulfobacteria; order Desulfobacterales. The sequence goes on along the minus strand of CAYSBQ010000084.1, from coordinate 5,486 downwards.
ATTTACAGAGCTCTGTCATGCGTCTGGGTTCCATGGCCTTTTCTCATTTCCTAACGGAGGTGGGTATAGACCCTGTCTACCAAGTGACTTGCAGAGATCGGAATTGTCTTGCCCTGCAATCTGATTTGCTCAGTGCTTGGGCTCTTGGGATTAAGAACGTCCTTGCTCTAACGGGAGACCATCCAACCATGGGCGATCACCCGAAAGCAAGACCGGTCTTCGAGCTGGACTCTGTCTCTCTCTTGAATGTCATCGGCAAGCTGAATTCCGGCGTTGACATGGTGGGCAACGAACTGAAAGGGAAACCCGACTTCCTCCCGGGAGCCGTGGTGAATCCCGGAGCGGATAATGAAGCCGCCCTTGATCTTCAGATCATGAAGATGGAGACAAAGATCAAAGCGGGTGCCAAGTTTTTCCAGACTCAGGGAGTTTATGACCTGGACGCTTTTGAGAAGTTCATGAAGCGCGTCGAGGGATTTGACGCCAAGATCTTGGGAGGTATTATTCTGCTGAAATCAGTCGGTATGGCCCGCTTCATGAACAAGAATGTTTCAGGTGTTTTCGTTCCGGAACCCCTGATTCAAGAAATAAAAGCAGCGGAGAACAAGGCTGAAGCCAGCATAAACATTGCGGTAAGACTTGTTGAAGGGATGAAAGATTTATGCCATGGTGTTCACATCATGGCACTTGGTTGGGAGAGCAAAATACCCCAAATACTGGATGCTGCAGGACTATAGAAAGGAGTTAAGGATTATGGCATTTGAGGAACCAACAATTTCTTACAACGGCGAGATTAGAGAAATCTCACTGGGCAAGGAGGCTAATGTTATTGTGGGCGGGGAGACGTGTTATCCATTTTATCTCTTTGAGGGTAAGATGCCTCGCCGTCCAGTTATTGCAATGGATGTTTATGATTCCAAACCTGAAGAGTGGCCGGAATCCATATTGGCGCCATTTGCTGATGTGATTGATAATCCAGTTATGTGGGCAAAAAAATGCGTAGAATCGTATGGCGCTGAAATGGTTGCCTTGCAATTGGCGAGCACAGACCCGAATGGGTTAAATACACCGCCTGAACAGGCCGTGGAGGTCACCAAGAAGGTGGCAGAGGCCATCAATGTTCCATTGATTGTCTGGGGGGTTGCCAATGCTGAAAAGGACAGGGTGGTTTTAAAAATGATCGCAGAGGCCTGTTCCGGGATGAATCTCATATTAGGTCCTGTAGAAGAAGATGTTCATAAGGCAGTCGGCGCAGCGGCTATTGCCTATGGCCATACCATTGCAGCGTCTACCCCAATTGATATTAACCTGGCCAAGCAGCTCAATATCCTCTTGAAAAACCTTGGCCTACCTGACGAAAAGATCTTGATCGACCCAACGATTTCTTCCCTGGGATATGGTTTGGAGTATTGTTACTCTGTCATAGAGAGGATAAGGATGGCTGCCTTGACTCAGGAAGATGAACGGTTGCAGTTTCCCGTACTGGCAAACCTGGCCAAAGAGGTGTGGAAGATCAAAGAAACGAAACTGACCCAGGAAGATGATCCCTCACTGGGTGATCAGACCAAAAGGGGTATCCTTTTAGAGGCAATGACGGCCCAATTGTTCTTGCTGGCCGGTGCTGACATTCTGGTTATGCGACATCCTGATGCAATTCAGTTGGTCAGGGATTTTGTTGACGATCTGATTACTGACAACTGATAACTGATAACCGATAACTGATAACCGATTCGTTACGGAGGAAAGATATGGCTTTAACAGGAATTCAGATCTATAAACTTTTGCCCAAGACCAATTGTGGGGACTGTGGTGTACCTACGTGCCTGGCCTTTGCCATGAGCTTGGCTGCCGGGAAGGCAGAACTTTCAGCATGTCCACATGCCTCAGAGGACACCAGAGCCGAATTGGCAGATGCATCTGCTCCACCTATCAGGCCGGTAGAGATTGGGACAGGAGAAAAGGCGTTGAAGGTAGGAGGTGAGACGGTACTATTTCGTCACGAGAAGACCTTTGTGAATTCCCCTGGTATAGCGGTTTTAGTTTCCGATGATATGCCTGAGGAGGATGTGGATGGCCGCCTTGAGCGATTTAATACCTTGGAGTATGAGCGCGTTGGACTGACGTTAAGGGCGGACCTGGTGGCTATTAAGGCCATTTCCGGAGATAAGGATAAGTTTGAGGCCTTAGCCGGCAAGGTGAAAGAAAAGATACAAGGTGGGATCATATTAATGAGTGATGATCCGTCTTTAATGGAGGCTGCTTGCAAGGTGTGTGCAGATTGCAAACCTCTCATCTATGGTGCAACCAAGGAAAACATGGATGATATGGCAAAGCTGGCCAAAGAATACGGATGTCCCCTGGCCGTTAAGGGGAAAAATCTGGGCGAAATTTCAGATCTTACTGCAAAGTTGACTGGGGACGGTCTTAAAGATCTGGTGATTGATTCCGGGGCGCGAACCGTCAATAAAGCCTTTAGGGATCAAGTTTCTATCCGGCGAGGGGCAATTTTGAAAAAGAATCGT
>CAYSBQ010000084.1:0-2954 GCA_964429315.1 uncultured Desulfobacterales bacterium | reverse complement strand
CTATTGCCTTTCCGTGTGAGATGGCTGATGACCTTATGAAGGAATCGCTAATAGCCTCTATGTTTGTGGCAAAATATGGGGGTATTATTGTTCTTTCAGACCTGCAAGGTCATAGTCTTTTTCCTCTACTGCTGGCACGTATGAATATCTACACAGATCCCCAGCGCCCAATGGCTGCATCACCTGGCATCTATGAAATAGGAGGACCGGACGAGAATTCTCCTGTCTTGGTGACTTGCAACTTCTCTCTCACCTATTTCATTGTTTCGGGCGAGGTCGAGAGTAGTCGAGTTCCATCCTGGTTGATCGTTGTTGATACGGAAGGACTTTCTGTGTTGACTGCCTGGGCTGCCGGAAAGTTTGCTGGTGACGCCGTGGGTATGGCGATGAAAAAATTTGGAATTGCAGACAAGATTAAGCACAAGAAAGTTGTTATACCGGGCTATGCTGCGGCTATCTCCGGGGAACTTGAAGAAGAATTGGATGGCTGGGAAATACTGGTTGGCCCGAGGGAATCCGCCCATATTCCGGCATACTTAAAAGAATGGAAGGGTTAAAGAAGTGAACTAGAGCTAAGATATTTTCCAATATGTGTCTCATGCGTTTTTCACGCTAGGCGCTTCTTGTAGAAGGAGGTTTAATGATTCTAATTGGTGAAAACCTGAATGTTATGGTCAAAAAGATCGGCCGGGCAATAAAAGACAGAGACGCGAAACCAATACAAGACTTGGCAGTAGCTGAGGCGGAGGTCGGGGTGGATTACATCGACATAAACCTTGGCCCGGCAAAAAAAGGGGGAGAGGAACTTATGGAATGGATGGTGAGAATTGTCCAGGAAGTGGTGGATCTTCCCCTATATCTCGATACAACGAATGTCAAGGCCATTGAAGCCGGGCTAAAGGTCTATGTGAACAAACAGGGCAAAGCGGTTGTCAACTCTGTCATGTGCCGGCCTGATCGGATGGACGCCCAGATCCCCATGGTCAGCCAGCACAATGCCGGCATGGTGGCCCTACTTTGGGGTCCTGAAGGGTTGCCCAGGGATGCAGCTGAGCGTGGAGTGTTGGCTGCCGATATACTGCAAAGGGCGGTTGAAGCAGGGGTGGTAGGAGAAGATATCTGGGTTGACCCGATCATAACGCCTGTGAATGTCCAGCAGAATCAGCTGCTAGAGTGCAATCAGTTTATGTCTGAACTCGATATGATCGCAGAGGTGTTGGCTCCTGGTTGCTTTTCTACGTGTGGGCTTTCCAATGTTTCTAACGGTGCCCCAGATCATCTAAGACCTATTTTGAACCAGACCTATATGATTATGCTTGAAAGATTTGGCATGAAGTCTTGTATCGTAGATGCCTTTGACAAGGATCTCCATGAAGTGGCACGCGGCAGATGGCCCAAGATCACTGCCGTGGTAAACGATGTGGTTGCTGGTAATGAGATTGACATGGAAGGGCTGGATGAGGAGGCCAAGAAGTATGTAAAGACCGCCAGGGTCCTTCTGGGCCATTCCCTTTATTCTGATTCTTGGCTGGAGTTGTAGCCTGACGATCGGTATTTTCTCAGGCAGAAAACCTTTTTCTCCTTGGATGGCCCTAAAGTTGCGTTGACTTGGCATGCAAAGCAACCTAAGGAGTGACTAATCAGTACCATGTTGGCCAACAATTGATTCGTTGAACCAATCATTATATCTCTGATACGGCGCTTCCAAGTTGGGCAGCAAAGGGTTTGCATTAAGAATTAAGCCATCTCCTCCGAAAAGGCCTGTGCCATTTTCTCGGCTATCCTGTTGTAGTTGACTACATAGGTTCCATTCTCGATCTTGTCTGTAATGGCCTGGACTTTTTCCGGGCGGACGTCTGGTTGGGCCTCAATGGCTTTCATGGCTATTTGAACATCTCTTGACTTTTGAGATAGATTTACAATTGTACCTCCTTCGACTTTTGAAGTTGAACCTATTGATCTGGAGGCTTTGTTGGCAGTCTCTTGAGTTCGGTCGGTAGTTGTTTCATTGACATATTTAGCAATTTCATTGTTTCCTAAGATCTTCATGATTTAACTCCCCTTTTGTCAGAACATATTGGCGTCAATCTTATTCTTGGTAATTTCTTCAAGACGGGTTCTGAGCACCTTTGAGTCTTCAATAGAAAGAGTTTTGGCCTCTTCGCTTTTATCTTTATCGATTTCCTTGAAGAGAAACTCAGTGTTAATATCTTCTTTCGTTGTAAGATTCTTCCCGTACTCATTTTCGAGTTCCGCGAAGGCCTCCTGTTCCACGGTATTTCGTGGGCCGGAATGTACTATGCGATCAACGATATCTTTGGTTACCTTTTGAATAACAGCTTCTCGCTTTGCTTCACCAGAAATTGTAATGTTGTCCGCCGAGTTAACAGAGGCGAGGTGTTTGTGCACCGCACGTTTGCTTAGGCTGAGCTGCTTGCTATAAGTCCTTAAGACATTATGAACTTGATAGTTGGTGATATGCATAAGCAATTCTCCCTGTTGCACTTATCGGAATATTTGGTTGGAACTTTAGGGGAAATGTATAGTTTTACATTTACGAGGCATTAAATGCACTTCTCGTGGCTGAAAGGATGAATTTTATCCCTAAGGATGTTACCGAAACCGCTCTTAGCGCTTTCTTGGATTTACAGATTACTCTGATAGATTCTTTTGGCAGCCAGGCGCATTCCTTTGTGTTTGCTCAATCTTACAATCATTCAATATACGATGCATCTTACATGCTTGTAGCCAAGAAGCACAACCATGGCGGGGCTCTGTGAAACATAGGGCTATTTGTTTTACACCACCCGCAAAAATGGCCGGCCGTTTGCTGCGACTCTGCCCACACAAGCTGCTGTCTGTACCCCGGCGCCCGCCAGATCCGACATCAGGTCCTCTACCTGTGAAGCGGGCATGGCCAGAAGCAATCCCCCGGAGGTTTGGGGATCGAAGAG
>CAYSBQ010000083.1:0-12268 GCA_964429315.1 uncultured Desulfobacterales bacterium | reverse complement strand
GTCATGATATTCTCCCTATTTCGATCAAAGAAGCTTTTCGTTTATCTCGATCTTGGCCTTATTTGTTAGATCGGCGATCCATTCCTGGAGTATTTTGGTTTTTTTCTGTTCTATGAGTTCATTTCTTATTTTCTCTTCTACGTCTTCTAAGGCTGGGATAGAGGTCTTGCCGTTTGTTATCTTGTCGTAATGGGCCCTAATTTCTTCCTCAGAGACGTAGGTCTTTTTGTTAATCTCTTTGCCCTTAAGATCTATCAGATTCATTATCAGGGTAGACTCCCAATAGCGTTGAATTGCCTGCACGAATTCTTCTTTTGTGTCTAAGTTTAGTCTCTTTGCCTCTTGGATGAGGATTTGTTTTCTGATGATTTCTTTAAGGAGGCCCCTTTTGGCTTTATCTGTTACCTTGAAGTCATCATCCAGTTCAAGATCTCCGGCTATTTCGTTATTAAACTCGTCTAGTGTTAGTTGGTAGTCGTTGATTCGGGCAAGGATCTTTGTTTTGTTGTCGGCTTCTTGAGAGCAGCAAAAGAGGTTTGCGGACAAGAAGAAGAGGAGTGAAAGAAACAGTCCCTTTTTCATGGCAATAGATACCTTTCTTTGAAAAACTGTTATATTGGTCACATTTGTTATATTAGTTTTATTGGTTACCCAATGGAACCAACTTAACTAATTGAACCAATCCAACCATTCCAATACAGTAAGGATGCCCACAAACAATCCCCTTCCGAGGGTGGCCAAAGCCGGGCCTTCCGGACCCGGATCTTTACACTTCTTCCTCTTCGGGTGTTACGGTTGGAGGCAACTGCTCAAGGTTAAATTTCTTGGCAGCACGGATTCCAGAGCGAAATGCTTCTGAGTTCATTTGCTCAGTACCTTTGGGCGCCCTTGCCGTCAGGGTCGATTCCAAGGCCTTTGGTGAAATGACTCGTGTGAGGTGGACAACGGCGCCCAGCGCGACCATATTAGCCACGAGTTTATTGCCTACTTCTTTGATGGCTATTTCTGTAAAGGGGATGGAGATTGTTCTGTCCGTTGGGATCTGGCCAACTAGAGTGGAGTCTACAATTAGGAGGCCCTCTGGTTTGAGGTCCGGAAAGTAGGCGTCACAAGAAGCTTGATTCATGGCGAGCAGGAGATCAAGCCCAATGACTTTTGGATAGTCAATGAGATCCTTGCTTATAACTACTTCCGCCGTACTGATTCCACCTCTGGCTTCAGGACCATAGCTTTGTGTCTGACAAACGTGATTTTTACCGTTCCCGGCAATTGCTTCAGCCAATACGACAGCTGCGGTGATAATTCCCTGCCCGCCTGAACCGCTAAAACGAATTTCGTAACGATCTGTTATCAAATTTGTCATTGCCTCAAAGTACTCTGGTCACGGATTTTTTGGTATTCTTCCGTATAGATAGGCTTTTCCACATCAGCCAATATCCCTATAGTGAATTTATCTTCAGGAAGTTCAGATGTCATCTTGCGTGCTTTTTCTATGGTTACGGCATGATCTTTAAACCACTGTAGCATTGTTACCGGATCACCCATCTTGTTTCTACGGCCATACTGAATATGACAATTAGACATTATCTCCACTACACTGAAACCACGCTTTTGGATTGCCTTTTCTATTAGCTTTTGTAACAGCGATACATGGTAAACCGTACCCCTGCCTACGAAGGCGGCTCCTGCAGTTGCGGTCAATTCTGCAATAGAAAAGGCATGTTCGATATGACCGTAGACAGAGGTTGAGGCAAATGAACCGTAGGGGGTAGTAGGGGAATATTGCCCGCCTGTCATACCGTAGATTTGATTATTTATGATAATGGCAGTCAGATTAAGGTTCCTGCGTGCGGCATGGATCAGATGATTTCCGCCGATTGCGGTGGCGTCGCCATCGCCCATTACGCTGATAACAGTCAATGAGGGATTTGCCAACTTGACCCCTGTAGCAAAGGTCAATGAACGGCCGTGTGTTGTGTGTAACGTGTTGAAGTCTACATAAACATTCATGCGGCCCGAGCAGCCGATTCCTGCGGCTAGAACTATTTCGTCTTTTTGAAGGCCGATCTTATCAATAGCACGGATCAGGGCGCCTAAGACAATCCCATTGCCACATCCTGGACACCATACATGGGGGAATTTCTTGTCATACCGCAGATATTTGTGGATAAGTTCCGTTACTTCTTTGGGCATTTTTGGTTCCTAATCCCGAGTTGTTAGCTGCTTCTTAATAACCATTTTTTCCCAAAATGGTCAATGTTTCTCACAAAAGATTTTTTTCGAGTTTGTTAGCAGTAAGCTTCACACAGATTTCATCCGGTGTAATAAGTTGGCCGTCGATTCTATTGTGTTTTTCCACATGAGTGCCAAATTGGTTCACTCGTTTTACCTCGCGGCTGATTTGCCCCATATTCATTTCAGGTACCAACACAAAACGACACTGTTTCAGTACGTTTTCTACCATGTGCCTTGGAAAGGGAAAAAGGGTTGTAAGCTGTAGTAACCCGGCCTTAATCCCCTGATTGCGGGCATCAATAATGGCGCGTTGGGCAGAGCGGACGACTGAACCATAGGCAATGACGGCTACCGTAGCATCATCCATGAGATAGGATTGAGTGATCTGAATCTCATGAAAGCCTTGAGTTATCTTTCGGAACAATCGGCTGATAAAGGCCTCTATTTCATGGGGTGTTTGGGTCGGAAAACCTCGTGCATCGTGAACAAGGCCTGTTACGTGGTGACGGAACCCATCCCCAAAGGCGGACATAGGGGGAACACCTTTGCTGTTGTTTCTATAAGGGATATACCATTCAGGGGGCATGCTTGGGGCAACTCTGTCTATGACCTCAATTTCATCGTGGGGAGGAAGGGTTACCGCCTCCCTGGTGTGGGCTACCATTTCATCGGACAAGATAATGACCGGAACACGGTATTTCTCAGAAAGATTGAATGCCTTAACAGTGATCTGAAAACACTCCAACGCCGTAGATACGGCCAGGACAATAATGGGATGGTCTCCATGGGTTCCCCACCTGGCCTGCATCACATCCCCTTGTGACGGATTGGTGGGAAGCCCGGTGCTTGGTCCCCCACGCATAACATTTACAACAACACAAGGCACTTCTGCGATACAGGCAAAGCCAAGATTTTCCTGCATTAGCGAGAACCCCGGTCCACTTGTGGCGGTCATACTCTTGACCCCGGCTAGAGAAGCGCCAACAATGGCTCCCATGCCGGCAATTTCGTCTTCCATCTGTATAAATGTGCCGCCTATTTTGGGAAGTCGCACGGACAGCAGCTCGCTGATTTCAGAAGCAGGCGTAATGGGATAGCCCGCGAAGAAACGACATCCAGCAGCCAAGGCCCCCTCAACAACGGCTTCGTTGCCTTGTAAAAGAATCCTCTTTTTTGACTGCCCCTTGGTCATAAGTTCTTCACAGGCTTTACAACGTTCCGTTCTCTAATTGTGATGGCAAAATCAGGGCAATGTAGTTCACAAAAGCGGCATCCAATGCAATCATCAGGGCGTTCGATTATAGGTGCGCCGGTTTGATCCTCCGATATCACATTCTTGGGACAAAAGGCGCTGCAAATGCCGCAGGCCTTGCACCAGTCACGAAATATGATTTGGTTATATTTTTTTTCCGTCCTTTCTGCGGCTTCGTCCAGTGCTGTGACTTCTTTGTGCTCGGGCTGTTCAGTTTTTGTCGTGGAACTGTTCACAGATCTTACCTCAATGTGAGTTTGTTCTTATTGGCGCAAGCAAAATACGGTCCATCAATAATTGAGTTTAGAACTTTATTTTGAGTTGATATATGATATGGTCCTTTAACTAGATAGAAAATTTATATAGGTCTGTAAAGGCTTTCTGAAAAAGCCTACAAAATAATCACAGTTTTTGAGATTATAAAAACTTATTAGCCTATACTACGGAAAATGACGAAAAACAATATTGGGGACAAACTTCTAAGGATTGAAGGATTGCGTAAGTACTTTCCTGTACGCAGGGGTTTTCTCCAGAGGATTGTCGGTTGGATCAAGGCGGTCGATGGGGTGGGCTTTGATATTGGACGTGGGAGGACTCTCGGCCTGGTTGGCGAGAGCGGATGTGGGAAATCTACGGTTGGCAAAACCATACTAAAGCTCCTTGAACCTGACGGGGGGAAGGTCATTTACCAAGGAGAAGATATCAGTGATTTTTCAAGGAATCAGATGAAGCCATTACGAAGACAAATGCAAATTGTTTTTCAGGATCCATTTGGTTCTTTGAATCCACGCATGACTGTGGGCGCATCGATTGAAGAGGGCCTGCTGGTCTTAGGGATGAGGGATCGGAAAGAACGCAAGGCGCGTCTGGAAGAGCTGCTGAAGATGGTTGGCATTGGCGGGGAGGTGATGGATCGCTATCCTCATGAATTCAGTGGTGGTCAGCGCCAACGTGTTGGGATAGCCCGGGCATTGAGTGTGGAGCCGTCGCTGATTGTTTGTGATGAACCCATCTCAGCACTTGATGTATCGATTCAGGCACAGATTATCAATTTGTTTAAAGAACTCCAGGGCAAACTCGGGCTTAGCTATTTATTTATTTCCCACGACTTGAATGTTGTGGGTTATATCAGTGATGTCGTTGCGGTGATGTACTTGGGGAAGATAATGGAATATGCCCCGGTGGATGAGCTTTATGACAATCCATTGCACCCATATACATTGGCCTTGCTTTCAGCAGCTCCAGGGGCGGAGGGCGCAAGGTGTGGGCATCGCTGTGTGACACTCACAGGAGATGTGCCGAGTCCATACGACCCGCCGCCAGGATGCAAGTTTCAAGGAAGATGTTCCTTAGTGGAAGATGGGTGTCGAAAAGAAGAAATCCCTTTTTATGAACCCAGCGAAGGGCACCTTGTAAGATGCTGGAAAGTAAAGGCGTAAGGACTTGTTCAAGGTTTACACGCGCCGGTGGATCTGGGTTCCTACAGCTCTTTGACAATGCTTCTTAGTCGTGGGCAGGCTTGAGGCTCTATCGTATCGAGGTTCTTTTTCAGGCTATTGATAGCTGCCGGTATATAGGCCTCAAAATCCTTTTTGCCCTTGACCTTACTCAGAAAGCCAAAGGCTCCCAAGATCTGTAGATTTCTGCTGATAGCACAATATTTGTAACTGTAGATAAACTCAGCCTCGTTAACGGGCACAGTATTAGAAAGCCTTGCTACATAATACATGAGAAGTTTTTCTTGCGTGCTTGAGGGGAGCCTCACGTAAGGGTCAATAAGGAGTGAGGCCAGATCGTATTGCAACGGTCCAAGCCTTGCGGCCTGAAAGTCGATTATATAGTATTTGTCTTTATGGACAAGGATATTGCGAGACTGAAAATCCCGGTGCAAAAACCCGGTATAACTTGAGGCAAGGGCTCGCTCAGCCAATAGTTCAAAATCTTCCTTAAGCCTTTCATGGTCTATTTTTACCCGTTTATAGCCATCTAAGAATGCATCAAGAAAATACGTACATTCTTTTTTCAGGATTACTTCCCGGTCAAAGTAAGGCGTCTGGTACGTAAAGCTTGGGTCAAAGTCTTTGGAGGCTTCAATAGCCATCAAAAGAAGGATGTCAAGAACAGTCTTGTACACGGAAAGAAGCTTCTTTTCATCTTTTATTTTGCAAGCAACAGTTTGCAGATGAAGATCACCCAAATCTTCCATGGCAATAACGCCTGATGGGCGGTCAAACTGAAAGATATGAGGTACTGGAATCCCTTTTTGTTCCAAGTGCCGGCCAATGGCAAAAAATGAATCCGCCTCACATATGCTGTCTTCAAGCGCTGGACCGTGATTTACCAGGATTATAGTGCGATTTTCTTTTGACACCCGGCTCCATGCGCGGTCTGATCCATCTCCTTTCAGATTTAAGCACAGCAATGTCTCATCCCTGGATTTTGAACCTGTTCTACTAAAAATTTTCCGGGCTACGGCCTCTGTTGCGGCTACCTGATATCCTTCCAAGGTCCCTATGTCGTGCCAGTAATGGCCGCTTGCTATGTACGCGTTTACTTGATGGTCCTTTTGAATCATTTTTCGATAGGCGTCAATAATGCTATAAAAGGTCTGTGTTGGAATAAATTCAAGCACTTGTGGGTCTATGACCTGGATGCCGGTAAAGGCGAGTCGACGGTGGCCGGGAGGTGGATCTGTAGTTTTAAAGCCTGTAATGAAATCCCTTGAATCGAGCCAAACGTTATTGAACTTGCTGTAATCGTGAAGCACCATTGTAGCAGAATACCTGTGATTGAGGTGAAAGCTGTATACGCCTTTGAGGTCAATATTTGTAAATACATCTCCATTGATTACCATAAAGGGTTTTTCTCCCCAAAAACCCTCAACGTTTTTGATTGCTCCTCCCGTACCTAGAATGGTTGATTCATATCGTAGAATAACAGGTATATTGTAGCTTTGGCTCTTGATAAAGTCATCAATCATTTCTGCCAGGTGGTGGGTATTTATTATTATAGCCTTGCAACCGGAGTCTTGAAGGTTACAGATCAAAATATCGAGCAATGGGCGGCCTGCTACGGGGAAAAGTGGTTTCGGCGTTTTTCCGGTAAGGGGCAGCAGTCTGGTGCCAAGGCCTGCTGCCAGGATCATTGCTTTCATGGTTGGGAATAATGCCAGGTGGTGCGAAGACTGTCAAGAAGATCGCATTAAAACACAAACACCTAATAAGATTGCTGTTTGTATAGGGGCGTGGTAGGAGTAAAAGGATTAAAAACAACTCTTTCCATCAACTAATAATGTTCAGGGCAAGGAGGATGTATGGTTCGTCATAGGTTTTTTAGAAAAGCTGTCTTTGTAGTCGTTTGTCTTGTTGTACTTGTTTGCACTCGTTCGTATGGCAATTCACAGACTACACCACCTACTGTTGATCTTCCTGAGGTGGGAAGCAGGCTTATAAACCGCGTTATCCCTTCCAAAGACAAAGATCTTTTTGTTGTTTTAGAAAACGGGCTGACCGTGCTTATTCGCGAGTCTTACGGTTCAGAGGTTGTTTCCTGTCGGATTCTGGTTAAGACCGGATCTGTTTTTGAGGGTGAAAACACGGGTGCGGGGCTTTCTCACTATTTGGAACATGTGGTTTCCGGTGGAACAACCGCCAAGTTTACGGAAGCTGAAATCAAAGAAAAGCTTCGTACCATAGGGGGCGCCACAAATGCTTATACCAGCTATGATGACACGGTATATTTCATAGATACTATCAGTGCGCATTATGGAGAGGCATTAGAACTACTTGTTTCCTATGTGACGCAGTGTCAATTTAACGAAATGGAATATGCCAGGGAAAAGAAGGTTATCCTCCAAGAATTTCAGATGGGGGAAAATGACCCCTCAAGGCAATTGTGGCAGTCGTTTATGGAAACGGCATATCGGAGACACCCCGTTAGGTATCCTATAATAGGACAAAGAGAGGTCTTCGTTGGTATAGACAAGAAGAGACTTAGTTCCTACTATAACCATTGCTATGTGCCGGGAAATATGGTGCTTGTTGTGGTAGGTAATGTCGATAAGGGAGAAGCCCTGGATGTAATCCTTAATTTAATAAAGGGTGTGAAACGGGCCATAAATCCTTACCTTATCCTTCCCGGAGAACCGCGACAGCTTTCTTTCCGGAATGTGGAAAAGAGTCTTCCAATGGCTAGGCTTACAAAGGCGCTTTTGGGTTTTCGAACGATCCGGTTGTCTGATTCCGACCTATATCCCCTTGATGTGCTTGCCGTGATCATGGGTGATGGTCGTACCTCAAGGCTTTACAGGGAGGTGCGAGACAAGAAGAGGCTTGTGCTTTCCGTAAGTGCATCAAGTTGGACACCATATTTTGTAGAAGGCCAGTTCCTGGTTTCCATGGATCTTTCCTATGACGATTTACCGAAGGCAGTCGATGCTGTTTGGGATGAAGTGTCCGATGTGAAGGAAAACTTAATAGGCAAAGAGACCTTGAAACGTGCCAAGAATAAGGTGGCGGCTGATCATATCTTTGGCCAGGAATCCGTGCAAAACCAGGCCTCTCAGTTAGCCTCAGATTTGGTGGCTACTGGTGATCCATATTTTAGCGAAAAGTATGTGGCGAGGGTTAAAGAGGTGACTAGCGAGGACATAAAAAAGGTTGCGAAGAAATATCTCACGAAAGACAGAATGACCCTTGCTGTAATAAAGCCTCATTCGAGTGTGGTCAAAGAAGTTGACTCTAAGAAGGTGAGACCTTTAAACACAACGGTGGAAAAACGGATTCTGTCTAATGGGATGACGCTTTTATTAAAGAAGAGCACACAAGTGCCGATTGTTTCATTTAAGTACTTCGTGAAAGGTGGACTGCGATTTGAGCCGGTAGGCAAGCCCGGGCTTTCTCACTTTATGGCAGCACTCCTGACAAAGGGCACGGAGAGTCGAGATAAATATCAAATTGCCAAGGCACTGGAAGATGTCGGTGGTTCTGTTAGGGCAAGCTCTGGGCAAAATACCGTTAGTGTGTCGGTTTCGGTCTTGAAGGAAGACTTTGATGTTGGACTTGATATACTCTCCGATGTGATCCTCCATCCCAGTTTTCCAGAAGATGAAATACAAAAACAACGTGAAGACACGCTATTGGGCATAAAGAGACTGGACGAACAGTGGACCACAGAGGTTACAAGGCTCTTTAAGAGGCATTACTATCGTGAGCACCCTTACCGGAATGATGTGCTCGGCAAAGTTGATGCTGTAGCTTCCTTTTCTAAAGAAGATATCACAGGATTTTATGAGTCAATAATGATGCCGAATAATGCAGTGCTGGCTGTTTTTGGTGATATTAGCCCTGATCTGGTCACCGCAAAGCTTGAGGGGGCGTTTAGAGGATTTGAACCGGGGATGTTGGAACAACCGATCATTGAGGCGGAAACGCAAAATATTGAAGAAGACGAAAGCTTTGTCACTTTTAACGAAAAGACATCGGCTGCCATCCTTGTGGGATATAACGGGCTTTCTCTTGGCCATGCAGATTGTCCTGTAGTCGATGTGATAGATGCCATTGTTTCCGGTATTGGATATCCGGGAGGTTGGTTGCATGATGCCCTGAGAGGTGGGGAGAAGAGTCTGGTCTATTATGTCCATGCCTACCCGGCATTTGGCATAGATGGTGGTTATTTCGGGATAATGACACAGACTACTCCAGACAATTATGACGAAGTCTTACAGATTATCTTTGACAAAATTGCCTTGATTTCGCAAGACAAAGTGGATGCCGAAACGTTTCAGCAGGCCAAAGATGTTTGTATTACCATGCATGAGATTGGGCTGCAGACAGTTGCGGCTCAGGCCGCAAGTGCCGCCCTTAACGAAATATTGGGTCTGGGATTCGGTTATGAGAAACAATATCCCGAGTTGATCAATAATGTTAGCACATCAGATGTCTTGCGGGTGGCAAAAGAGCTTTTTAGTCATCATCTTGTAGTATCAACGAAGCCCGGCGAGTGAATGACGAGCCCTTAGTTCTGAGACATAAAGCTCCTCAGGTATCTCTTGATGATCTCGCTGTAGAAGTCGATTCCTTTTCTGTCTTCTTTCCCCCGAATCCCCTTGAAGTTAAAGAACGTAAGGCCGTTTTCGTAGTTGATGTTGGAAAGTGCTTCTTTCCTCTGGATTTCGTGTTGTCTGTAAAACTGATTGCCGAATATGGCGATCTTTCGCATGAGCTGCTTCTTTACCAATTCTCTGCGACCATACCTTTTCAAGACATTAAGCACGACCCAGTATGATTCAAAATAGGTCTTTAGAAAACTTGCGAAAATGAGCAGCTTCCTGAAACCTGAAGACGTGATGTTGTATGTATCCGGAAGGGTTGGATGGGGTATGAGAATGGCCTCATTGATAAATGCCTTTAGGGTTTTTCTGACCATGTATTCAGGTGTCTTATCTACATCATAAGCAAATTCGTACTTAAAAAATTCTTGCAAGAAATTGTAGTCCGCATGAAGGGCCGACGCGGAGAATTGGAAGGCATCATAAGATAAGATTGCCATAGCAGTGTAGGCGGCTGGAATGAAATGATGAATACAGTTGTTTTTGTAGTATTCAAGATTCAGGCGTTTGTTTTCCGCGACCACGTATTTTGGCTCTTTGGAAGTATCATTGTCCTGGTCCTTATTTTTTTGCTTTTCAATAAATTTGCGGTTGTCGTAGATGTTTAGTACCATATTTATCCCGAGAACAGTATTGGCAAGGTTTTCCGACAAGCGGGCATTCTGGAAAACCAGGCAATCTAAATAGGTTTCTATATAGACCATCAGCTCACTTTGTGTGAAACTATGCCTGGGGTAATTTAGAATAGCACTGGCAGTTAGTGCTTGAGCGGTTACCACCGAGATGTCGTTGATGGTGTTGATGATTCGGTAAGCGAGGTTACGGCCTAAAGCATGGTACTCGGCCTGATCCATTTCCTGCAGCGGCTGATTTTGTTGAGAGATTAACGATTTAAGAGAGATAGGTTTATCAAATTGGACATATATGCGGCCGTGTTGTTTTTTCAAAAGCTTCCGAATGCTGATCAATTGGCGCAGGCTTTCTTGTTTTTTTTGTTTTCCTTTCACTTCGCTCAACAGAGCGCTTTCTTCCAGGAGTCGGTCATATCCGACATAGACAGGCGCGAAGATTATATCCCGGCAAACCCCATTTTTATAAGCATCCATAAGTATAGTAAGTAATCCTGTTTTCGGAAGGATCATTTTTCCTGTTCTGCTTCGGCCACCTTCGATGAAGAACTCGATATTGAAGCCTTGTTGGACCAACATTTGCACATACTCCGAAAAGATGCGGGAATAGAGTCTGGCGCCGTGGAAAGAGCGCCTGACGAAAAAGGCGCCACTTTTCCTGGCTAGAGTCCCCATAGGCCAGAAGGCCAAGTTTTGTCCTGCAGCTACGTGAGGGCATGGCATATTGTTTGTGACTAGCAGATAGGGGAGAATGAGATAGTCGAAGTGGCTTCTGTGGCATGGAACGAAAACCACAGGCGCCATGGTTGCAGCGCTCTTTACATAGCTTAACCCCTCCATGTCAAGGGCGATTCGATCAAACATGGTCTTCCACACCCAACCAAAAATAGTACAAAGGAACTGAATAAAACGGGGACTGTAGTCGGCTGCTATCTCATCTAATGCGGAAGCCGCTTTTTTGTGTAGTTCAACAATATCTTTGTTGCCTTTGCCGGCGTATCCTTTTAGGAAAGTTTGGAAATGTTCACTCCTTAGTATGAGTTCTCTTAGCTCATCCCTCGTTTTTAAGGCCGGTCCGGTAATGCTTTGATGATGGCGATTCATCTGATCTAAAAGCCTTTGCCTAAGTACATAAGAGAGTTGCTCGGTAGTGCGCTTGTGGTTTATTGGTTCATTAATGAAATTCGCAAGATCTAATGGCTCGGAAATTTCTACAAAGGCCTTCTGGGGCATAGACAGGATTGATATCCATCGTCGAAGGTATCCCGGGTTTTCCTCACTGCCAAAAAGCAGATCCATGATGCCCATATGTGTTTTTTTTGGCTTTTTACCGAAAAGCAACCACTGTGGAACAATATAGATTGGCCGGGTGATCTCGTATTGGAGTTCAATAAGGAATTTCAAGGGATCATGCCGCGATCTTACGAAGCGATGGTAAAAACCTCTACGGTCAACGAGGGACAACAGGCCTGCTTTGCCGGAAAGGAGCTGTTCTTTGAAAAAGCCTGATGCATATGGATTTGGCAGACTCTTGTGGTGGAGTAGATTATCAAGATGAGCGAGTGCGATTCGGGCAATCCTGGAAAATTTTTGCCAAAATAATAGATTGTGGTCAAAGCCGATTTGTGGAAAAGGAAGACCCTGGTCTTTATATTTTAAGTGGTAGAACAAGTATTCAAAGTTACTCTTATATTTGGATGCATAAACAACAATCGCCATACGGTGAAGGGCCTTCAAGGAAGCAGTCTGTGTCGGGTTCGCTGAGACTTGGGAAAAGACGGATTTTAGGAATAAGGACAAAAAAGAGAATATCCCCCAGTTTTTTGGCAAAAAGGAAGGATAGTGGTTTCGATGGTTGTGAAGAAACCAATCGATCCAGCTACTTTTTTTCTTTTTCATACGATGGTAAAAGTTCATAAACTTATAAGAATTCAGCTCTTTGAAAAGGTGACGCCACTAAGGAAAATAAATCTTTAGGGCCAAAACACCTGGCTGGAGATTTCGGGACAAGATGGCCACTAGTTAACACAAATTTTTGGCGTG
>CAYSBQ010000082.1:0-12358 GCA_964429315.1 uncultured Desulfobacterales bacterium | reverse complement strand
TATAGTAACTATATTGTAATTGCAAGTTCCGGGAATGGGGTTGGGTAGTAGGGCAGTTGCAAACGACAGGAGACTATTTCATGTTTTGTCTTGATTTCCAGGGTGTTGTTATATTACATTACCTATATCTTTAGGCTCCTGTACAGGATAAATTATCTAAATGAAAAAAAAATCGTTACTCCAAGGAATCTCTCCGGAACAAATAAGAAAGCTGGTCAATGTTGAGCACCCTGACCCGCACAGCATTCTCGGCTTGCATCCCTATGTGTTAAACGACAAGGAAGGTTTGCTCGTTCGTGCCTTTCACCCGGATGCTGTAAGCGCTGAGGTTATCTTAAAGGGGAGGAACCCCTGTGCCATGGAAAGTTGCCATCCGGGTGGGCTGTTTGCTTTCTTTTTCCCTCGGCGGCGCCGGGCCTTTTCTTATAGGATTCGTTTTACCTTTGCCGACGGAAACCAATGGGAGTCGGATGCCCCTTATCGTTTCTTACCTACGCTGGGCGACATAGACCTGCATCTGGCAGGAGAGGGAACTCATCACCGGCTATATGACAAGCTCGGCGCTCATCTGCGTATAGTTGATGGTGTGTCGGGAGTATCTTTTGCAGTCTGGGCGCCCAGCGCAAAACGTGTGAGCGTGATCGGTGATTTTAATGGCTGGGATGGTAGGTTGTTACCCATGAGAGCTATGGGGGCTTCTGGAATATGGGAGCTTTTTGTGCCTGGTCTTGGGATAGGGACATTGTACAAATATGAAATTAAAACCGCCGCCGGAAAACTTAGAATAAAGACAGACCCCTTTGCCTTTGCTATGGAGCTTCGGCCTGGCACAGCCTCCATCGTTTATGAGATGGAGGCCTATGAATGGCATGATTCCCGGTGGATGACTGATCGTGACAAGCAAAACCTGCGCGAAGAACCAATGGCAATCTACGAGGTCCATTTAGGCTCTTGGATGCGTAGCGACAAAGACTCGGCTAAATGGCTTACCTATCGGGAGTTGGCGGAAAAGTTGGTGAAACACGTAAAGGACTTTGGTTTTACCCACATAGAACTCATGCCTATAGCCGAGCATCCCCTTGATGCTTCCTGGGGTTATCAGGTTACAGGCTATTTCGCACCCACAAGCCGATTCGGGACCCCGGACGATTTCAAGTACTTCGTAGACACATGCCACCAGCACGGCATCGGGGTTATTATTGACTGGGTGCCCGCCCATTTCCCAAAAGACGACTGGAGTTTACGGCTCTTTGATGGCACAGCCCTGTACGAGCATCAGGATCCCAGGGAGGGTGAACATGCCGAGTGGGGTACCCTGGTCTTTAACTTTGGCCGGCACGAAGTGCGCAATTTTCTCATTGCCAATGCCTTGTTCTGGCTGGACAAGTATCATATCGATGGACTCAGGGTTGATGCGGTGGCTTCCATGCTCTATCTTGACTATGGAAGAAAAGATGGGGAATGGATCCCCAATCGCTACGGGGGAAACGAGAATCTCGCCGGTGTGGATTTTTTTAAGAAACTAAATGAAGCCCTTTATGGACTTTTCCCGGGTTGTTTTACCGTGGCAGAAGAATCGACCGCCTGGTCAGGGGTTACCTCACCGGCTTACCTGGGCGGCCTTGGTTTTGGTTTTAAGTGGGATATGGGTTGGATGCATGACACATTGCTTTACTTCAACAAAGATTCGATTCATCGGAGATATCATCAAAACAACCTTACATTTTCAATGATGTATGCCTATAGCGAGAATTTTATCCTACCCCTTTCCCACGATGAAGTCGTCTACGGCAAGGGTTCACTTCTCAGAAAAATGCCGGGTGATGAGTGGCAACGATTTGCCAACTTAAGACTTCTCCTAACATACATGTATACTCATCCCGGTAAAAAGCTCTTATTTATGGGCGCAGAACTCGCTTCTTGGGATGAATGGCATCATGACAATGGTCTTGATTGGGGACTTGCTTTAGATCCCAAACGTCAAAACTTTCAACGGTTTATGAGAGACCTTGGCAAATTCTATCTTGAACACCCACCCCTCTGGGAATTAGACCCCTACCCGAAGGGATTTGCATGGATCGATTGTAACGACACCGATACAAGCGTGGTTTCCTATGTTCGTTTTGGAAAAAAGAACCATCTGGTATGTATACTCAATCTTACCCCGGTGGTGAGAAATGGATACCGAATCGGTGTACCCGAGAAAGGGGCATACGCCGAGGCGATGAACACCGATTCTACCTATTATGGGGGGAGCAATGTTGGTAATGGAGGTCTTACCAAGGCTGAAGAAATCCCTTCTCATGGTTTCAAACAATCGCTTTGCCTAAATCTGCCGCCCCTGGCCTGCTTGGTTCTCAAATCACAAAAGGAGTATACTGCATGATCAAATTCAGCGAAAGACACCTCAAGATACCTAAATTCTTACGGCCGGTGTATCTGGTAACGGCAGGCCAGTCGAAATTTGGCCGTGCGATACCGGAAAAACGAACAGAGGAACTAGTCGTTGATGCACTCACAATGGCCGCAAAGCTCATTGATAAAACGCCTGCCGAGTTGAAGAGCTATATACATACAGCGTATTACGGCCATTTCGCCGATCACTTTGGTGATCAGCTCCTTGGAGAAGCTGTAATTCATGACCGTTTAGGCCTTGACCCTTTAGGAAATATTGGAGTTAAGACAGGTGGCGCCACCGGGGGATCCACACTGTGGGAAGCCGTCAAGACGGTTGCTTCAGGATATTCCGATTGTGTGCTGGCCATGGGTTGGGAACGAATGGATGAAGTCCCCACGGATGAGGGAAATCACCTGATCTCTTGTGCGGCCGATAAGGATTGGGAAACTCCTCTTGGACATATCTACACAGGCTACTATGCAGTAATGGCCCAGAAGTACTGGCAGGTTTTTGGGAAAGAAGAAGACTCTTTTCGCCAAACAATGGCTGAAATATCGGTAAAACACCATGGCTACGCCCGATTCAATCCATTTGCTCACGCTCCGATGAAAATTACCACCGATGATGTTTTGAAATCGCCTGTTGTAGCCTATCCTCTCCGTGCCCTTGATTGTTGTCTGATGAGTGTAGGCGCAGCCTGCGCGATTATCTGTGACGAAGATACGGCAATAGAACTGACAAAGGATACCAAGAACAAACCCCTCAGAATTTGGGTGACTGCCGGCTCACACACCCTAAGGCCTGCCTGCCGTCGGAATATGGAGATCCCGTTGCTTCCAAATGAAACAGCCGATCAATATGCTGATCTTGGTGAACGGTTCCCCGGCGGGGATCGTTATCCAGGGTTCACCGGTTTTCTGGCTGCAAGAATGGCTGTCTGGTACGGTTACAGGATGACGGGCATTGTAGATCCGATGGAAGATCTCGATGTCGTTGAACTGCACGATGCATTCACTATCAGCGACATACAGACTTATGAAGATATCGGACTCAGGCCGTACGGCTCTGGGAGAGATTTTGTAGAGTCCGGCGATTGTTACCACACGAATCCGAATACCGGAAAACCGGGCAGATTGCCTTCCAACCTATCCGGGGGACTCATTGGATGCATGCACGCCGTTGGCGCAACAGGTATTATGCAAACATTTGAGATTGCCAGCCATATTTGGAACCGATGGGGTGAAATCCACGGCGACTCAAGCCTATGGGATGACTTCGGCCGCCGGAAGCCGGATGACTGGACTAACCTCCAGGTCAATGGCGCAAAGAAGGCCTTGGCTATTAGCCATGCCGGGGTTGGCTCACATGTAACCGCCACTATATTGATGGATCCTGACTATCTTCTGAAAGAGGAGGATTAGATATGAGTATGTTTGGAACCGTGATAGTCAAAGATGGGAGATACCGAATCAAGGGAGATTTTCACCACATCTCAGCCAATATGCCCATCCGGGACCAGGATAATGCATGGCAACTCATAGGGGTCACAAATCCGAGGGATATGACTTACATCCACACGTACGGCGGCGAAGCCGTCTTTTTCGAAAATCTTTCAAAGGGAAAGATACATGGCACACGGTGCGACAATCCTGATTGTGAGTTTAAGGGAACTGTTTATATCCCCTTCCGAATTCATTGCCCGGATTGTCTGGCAAAAAATACGGTAGTTGACTTAACAGACGTATGTCGTAAGACAGCAATCATACATACCTTTATGGTCTGCGAACGGTCGGGAGCATTTAATACCCTGGATAAACCAATCAGGTTTATCAATATTGAGTTTG
This sequence comes from uncultured Desulfobacterales bacterium, assembly GCA_964429315.1. Classification (GTDB taxonomy): domain Bacteria; phylum Desulfobacterota; class Desulfobacteria; order Desulfobacterales. Next base: position 8,116 of record CAYSBQ010000082.1, on the reverse strand, counting down.
AAGGGGTTTCCACGATTCTGATGAGCTATCTTTCAGTAGGTGAACCAAAGATCGGCATGAGAGTCGCCCCCATATTTAGAATGCTTGATCCCACCTATACGATTACAGACCTTTCATGGGTTTCTGAAGGAACGCCCGAAAGCGCCTTGCCCAGAGGCTTTTCGTTCGGGCAAGGTTAATGGTTCAGTGTCATGTATCGTATGTTTTGAGAAAGTAAAGCAGGTGTGTGACTAGTGTCCATCCAGAACTTGGCGTATCGTATGGGAAAGCTGTTCCACGGAAAAGGGTTTCTGAATAAATCCATTACAACCACGGGCCAATATTTCGCTGGCTTGCCCTTCGATACTATATCCACTTGAAAGAAGCACTTTGGCTTCGGGCCAGCTCTCCTTTATTTTGTCGTAGGCCTCACCACCCCCCATATCCGGCATGATCATATCAAGGATGACCATGTCAATTTCATCTTTGTTCTTTTCATACACATCTACAGCTTCCTTGCCGTTTCTTGCCAACAACACTCTATAACCCATTTCCTCCAGGATCTCTTGGCCAACTTCAATGATCATCTCCTCATCATCGACAAGGAGTACCAACTCTGTTCCTCGCATCAGGGTAGTCGGAGATTCCTGTCGCCGTGAAACCCTCTTTTCTGAGGCTGGGATCAAAACACTAAGTGTGGTGCCTTCCCCCTTCTTGCTGTTGACATCAATAAAACCCCCATGGTTCTTAACAATGCCATAAGCTGACGCGAGGCCAAGGCCGGTGCCTCTACCCATTTCCTTCGTAGTAAAGAATGGTTCAAATATCCTGCGTTGTGTTTCTTCGTCCATACCCACGCCGGTGTCTCTAACAGAAACCTTCACGTATTTGCCTGGGTCCACACTAAATGGCCTGGCATCATCATCTCGCAATTCTACATTCCTGGTTTGAATGTATAACTCTCCCACTTCAGGTATTGCATGTCCGGCATTGACATACATGTTTAACAAAACCTGTTCTATCTGGCCTCGATCCACTTCCGATGTCCAGATGTCTTCTTCATAATCCGTGTAGATCTTTATCTCCTTTTTGGTTCTTCCAAACATTTGGATGGTCTTGTGGACCAATTCATTCAAATCGGTCGCCTTAACCTCGTATTTGCCTCCTCTAGCGAAGCCAAGCAGTTGCTTGGTAAGGCCGGCCCCACTTTCGACAATACTCTCTATCCCCTTGAGGTGTTCATAATAAGGGTGGTCTGAGTCAATATTTAAGAACATCAAGGATGTTCGCCCTTGGATACCCATAAGCAGGTTGTTAAAATCATGCGCAACGCCCCCCGCAAGTGTACCTATGGCCTGCATTTTCTGAGCCTGCGTGAGCTGTATCTGCAATTTCTGTTGCTCAGTAATATCTTTGAGGACACCTACAATTCCGACGATGTTTCCTTCCGAATCTAGGTTGGGAGCACCACTCATGTTAAAAAGCCTGAAAGCGCCATCCTTGTGCACTAATTTGCATGACGTATCCGTAATTACTTCGCCACCTTCTTGCAAACGCTTAAACAGCTCTCGGTAACGGTCTGCCACACCGACTCGGACAAAATCGGTAAACCCATCGCCTATTACCTCATCTGATTTATGTCCCAAGACTTTTTCCCATGCAGGATTGACATAAGTGAAAATCCCGTCTAGGCTCAAGGTATAAATGATATCTGGAGAGCTATTGACCAAATCCTGATACCGCCTTTCAGACAAGGCCAGTTTCTCACTGATAATACTACATTTTCGTTCCAATCTTTTCTGGCCAACAGCATTTCGCACCCTTTTTAGTAATTCATCAAACTCAAACGGCTTCCTGATATAATCATAGGCCCCTTTCCTCAGCGACATTATGGCAGAATTTAAAGAAGCATGACCGGTTATAATAATGACTAGTGCGCCAAGGCCTTTCTGCTTGATATAATCCATAACCTCGAGGCCATTCATATCAGGCATGACTATGTCCAAGAGAACAAGATCAATGTTGTTTTGGGCTAGGTGTTCCAGGGCCCCTTGACCACTATGAACCGTTCGGGTTTCATAGCCCTCATTGCTGAGGAGAACCTTCAAGCTATCACACATACGCACTTCGTCATCGACTATCAGAATTTCAGGTGTGTAGGCCATACCTACCCCCTTATTCAAGATGTCTGCTGCAAACTTACCGGCAAAACAATATCAAAGACTGTGCCGGATTCTTTATCACTTTTGCAAGCAATTGTCCCGTTCAATTCCTTTACAATATTATACACCACTGACAAACCCAAGCCGGCATGTTTCCCTTTCTTTGATGTAACAAAAGGCTCAAAAAGCTTGGCCTTTACGGCATCAGGAATTCCAGGCCCATCATCACTTATGATGATTCTCACAGATTTACAAGCCTCTTGTGGCCCTCCATAGGACTTGTCTGTGAGCGCTTTTGGACAAGACTCCGTAGTAATGTATAGATTCCCCCCATAAGAGATGGATTCTGCCGCATTTTTTATAAGGTTGATAAAAACCTGCTTCAGACTGTTTTTTTCCGAAAAAATGGTTGGCAAGGAAGGCTCCAAATCAAGCTTGACATCTATCTTAGACTCCAGCATGACAGATTCCCGAATCAACTTGACAAGGTCAGACAATAGCGCATTCACATCAACCGGTTCAGTTTGTCTGGCTTCCGGTTCGGAAAAGTCGGATAACTTGCGCACTATGAGTGCTACACGATCAAGCTCTTCACTGATAATTCGCAGTTGTTCCTGGACCGGATCCTCATCGGGTAATTTCAAGCTAAGAATCTTAACATAGTTCTTGATAATCCCCAGGGGATTGTTTACCTCGTGGGCTACTTTACTAGCGACAGCCGAAGCTGCTTCCAGACGTTCAGCTTGTACCAATCTTGCTTGTGCCTGTCTCATATCATCGGCATATAAGGCCAGGGCTGCTTGACCGGCAAGCATGGTCAACAGATTTATAGAATTATGTAGACTAGAGGCATGCGCATGTTCCATTCCCAAAACTATGACGCCGACAGGTCGCCTATGCGCAATCATCGGCAAACACAATATCCCATCCCCACCCACCAGGCGAATGAGCTGACTGTCAATGATAGCAAGGTCAACTTCTTTTAAGTAGCCCAAAGAGTCGAACGGCTTTTTTTGTTCAATACATTGAACTGGAAGACAATTTGTGGTTTTTAAAGAAATGCTTAATTCTTTTATGCGAGCATCACCAATCGCCCCCGAGCCTTCCTCTCCCACGAGAGCGTTGTTCTTGGTGTCATAAAGCAAGAACAGGGCATTATTTACATCCAGCAAAATCTGAAGCCCCTGTTTTACGACTGCCAAGATTGACTTCTGTCCATAGGCTTCCAAAAGGTTTTGAAGAGTACCCTGGAGCAAGGAAAGATCTTTGACGCTGCGCAACAAATCTACTTCTTCTTGATGTTCAACATCAGAAGGACTTTTAGTGGACTCCGGGGACTTGATTTCCATGCCCAACGATTGTGCTATTTGTCCAACCTGCTCATTGTTTTCCGATATAAGTTGTTCAACATCTAAACGGGTAAATGCGAAAAGCTTGTCTGCAGCTTCGAATCCGGCATTGTCTTCTTCAACTGAGTCTTTAGCCAAGATATTGGCCAGAAAAATGACCTTGACCAACGGTAGCGCATCCAGGATTTTCTCCGCCGGTTCATGATGATAGAGGACGGCATCCGCCATAAAGGATTGCAGGTGCCATTCCCCGATCATCCATGCTCCAACCTCTGAATGCGTGATCCCGAGCCGATTTGTTTCAACCATAGGCAAATCATTTCGGGCTTTTGAGGATTGCAGAACCTCGGCATATTCTCTTGGAAAGTTCACCCAAAGGACTAATTTCCCAATATCGTGAAGAAGTCCGGACAAAAAGGCCTCCTCGGAAGAGCTGTAGGAGGTCTTTTTTGCAATCAATTTGGCCATGCTGGCACATAGCAAACAGTGCTGCCAAAATGACTTCAGGTTAAAAACACCATCCCCTCTTGCCGCACCAAATACCTGGAACACCGCAGCGCTTACAGCAATGTTCTTGACGGCATCCGTGCCAAGTAATAGCAAGGCCTGTTCAATACTAGTTATTCTCGTGGGCAGACCATAATGAACAGAGTTGATCATCTTCATGACCTTGGCGCTTAAAGAGGAGTCTTTGTCAATTATCTTGGATATCTCCTTTACAGTGACACCCGTGTTGTTACAAGCATTAATGAGTTTGAGAAGAATATGCGGAAGTGTGGGTAAGTTCTTGGATATCTTAATCTTGCCAAGTACGGATTTTGTGTGTGGTTTCATTTCCCGACGCCGCAAATCAGATGGACCTTCAGTTTGTATAATCCTAACCCTGTCAGACATTATAATACTCTAATTGGTAGCTGTGTGTCAAATTTTTGAGAGAGATATGATAAGAACTTGCTTTTATGATAGAAGGGATAGTGGAACGTCCATAAGAAACTAAGAAACTTTTAGGATGCTCTATTCTTTAATAATAACTTGAAGGGCTCTCTGTCACCGTACAACGCAGAAATTGGAAGTGCCAAAATTTAGCTAGATGGTTTTCTTAGTTTCTTATGGACGTGCCTAATTTCTCTTAAGGGGGTGGAATGAAAAATGCGGATATTAGGGCTCGATTAATAATAAGTCGCAAAATTCGCGGTTCGTTCGCATGGAATCTTATAAGTCTCTGCTTGGAATCTCTTCGATTCCAAGCAGAGATACGAGTTAACCCTTTAGCTTTGACATCAATTCTACCGTTACTTCTTTTACGCCGGGAGCCCCATCAAGGGTAATATATTTGATTTTCCCCTCTTTCCCGGCCAGAGCCTTGAAATAATAAGCTGCGGCCATGGTTCCGGTTTCTGTGTCGTAGTAGATGCCATGACGCTTGTTTATGGCTTCTCCATCCTGATCATCGGAACGAGATGATAACTCACCCCCACATACCCGACACTTATCCCCATCCGGTTTAATAGCATCTATAAAGATATTGTTCGGATGGTTATTGTCGTTTGCGCAAAGCCTACGTCCCATGATTCGATTCTTCGCAATATCTCTGTCAAGAATTACCTCAACAACAATACTCAGATTCAGACCCGAGGCCTTAAGAGCCTCATCCAGTTTTGTGGCCTGCTCTTTGTTTCTAGGAAAACCGTCCAAAAGCCAGCCATTCTTGCAATCATCTTGCTTTAAACGCCCCAGGATCATTGGAATAGTAATCTCGTCAGGCACCAACTCACCACGATCAATATAGTCCTTTGCCTTGAGGCCGATCTCCGTGCCTTTACCAATATTCTCCCGGAAGATCGCACCTGATTCAATGTGCGGAAGATTGTACTCTTTCTTCAAGATTGCTCCCTGTGTCCCTTTGCCACTGCCGTTGGGTCCAAACATCAAGACATTCATAAAACTCTCCTTTCTTTTTGCAGCAATTCGTAAGCCAGAATTTAGAGCTTGACCACATGTACTAGAATGAGTCACCTACAAGAATTAAACCAATTTGTCAAGAAGTTTGAGTGGTATTGGAACTTTTCCCTTGACAGAATCTACCATCCCAGCTACAAATAACAGTTTGGTGGTTTCGTGAGGTTTGCGGAATAGAGAGGGCTAAATATATGAAAACATATAGTGCAAAACCGCATGAGCTGCAAGAACAGTGGTTCGTGATTGATGCTGGGGAGCGTATTCTGGGAAGATTGGCTGGCTTCGTCGCTACCCGTTTACGTGGAAAGCATAAACCTATTTATACACCTCATGTGGATACAGGCGACTATATCGTTGTGGTTAATGCCAACAAGGTTGCTCTCAGCGGCAGAAAATGGGATACAAAAATGTATCACCATCACAGCGGCTACATGGGAGGCTTAAAATCAAGGACTGCCCGTCAGCTTTTGCAAAAACGTCCTGAGGACTTGATCCTTCATGCGGTTCGCGGAATGCTTCCCAAAAACCGGCTGGGACGCAAGATGATAAAGAAACTTAAAGTCTATGCCGGCCCTGACCACCCCCATTCGGCACAGCAACCTCAACCCTTGGAATTTTAGAATATAGGAGTGTCTCATGCCAGAAGCCTATTATGGTACCGGAAAACGGAAAACAGCCATAGCCAAGACATGGCTTAAGCCTGGAAACGGGAAAGTTACGATTAACAAGCGCGACATTGATGATTACTTTGGCAGAGAAACTGCCAAGATGGTTGTAGAACAACCTTTAGTGCTCACCGACACTCATGGAAGCTTCGACGTTACTGTAAGTGTGGCAGGCGGTGGTATTTCCGGGCAAGCCGCAGCTATCCGGCATGGCATTACCAGGGCATTGCTTAAGGTTAATCCAGAGTTTAGGCTGATACTTAAGAAGGTTGGTTTTATAACGCGTGATTCGAGGATTAAGGAAAGAAAAAAATACGGGCAAAAAGGTGCGCGCGCGCACTTTCAGTATTCAAAACGTTAATTGATCAATACCTTTCCCTATGCCCCGAATAAGGAGGTGAATCGGTCGTGGCCAAAGAAGAATCGATTGAAGTAACTGGAAAAGTCATCCAGGATATGTCGCACGGAAACTACAAGGTCGAGCTTGAAAATAACCATCAGATACTTGCTCACCCTTGCGGAAAAATGCGGAAATACTCTATCAAGATCCTTGCTGGAGACAGCGTAACCGTAGAACTTTCACCATACGACTTGACGCGGGGAAGGATTACATACCGATATAGTGGCCATTAGGGCAAGAAAGATTATTCATCGAGATTTAAGTTTTCCCATGTTCTCTTTCTCTTGCCGCTTCTGACAACCCGCCCATTTATCCCCTCATTCCAGTCAATTCATACCCAAGACAGTTTGCGGAGGTCCAGGATGGCTATTAAGGCAGCGGTTATTGGGGCAACAGGCTATGCAGGCGCAGAATTGGTCAGGCTCCTGTCGGGCCATCCTCATGTAGAGATAACATTGCTTGCCTCTCGTCAATATGAAGGGGTTCCTTTTTCGGATGTGTATCCTGCCATGACTGGAGTTGTAGACCTAAAATGCAGGAATTTTACCAAAAAAACAAGTCTTGAGGGAACAGATGTAGTATTTACCGCCCTTCCCCATAAAGCCTCCATGGGTATAGTACCAGGCCTTATCGATCAAGGTCATAAGGTAATTGATCTCAGCGCAGATTTCAGATTTCGAGATCCTACTAATTATGAGAAATGGTACGAAGTCCATCAGGCTAAGGATTTACTTCGGTCAGCCGTCTACGGGCTTCCCGAGATCTATGCTGCCGAAATCCGGAAGGCTTCTCTCATAGGAAACCCTGGCTGTTATCCTACAAGCGTTCTCCTGCCTTTGCTCCCCCTGGCCATGGAAAGTTTTGTCAATCTAGACAATATGATTGCAGATTCAAAATCTGGCACAAGTGGCGCGGGACGATCGCCAAGCCTGGCAACTCATTTTTGTGAAGTCAATGAGGGCATTATGGCATACAAGGTAGACGAACACCGACATAATCCGGAAATGGATGAAGTTCTAAGCCTTTTTGTCAAACGAAACATCCATATAACCTTCACGCCCCACCTGGTTCCTATGACACGTGGCATGCTTACCACACTCTATGTTGGACTAAAGAGGCCGGTTACCACCGAAAACGTTATTTCCTGCCTCGGCTCGTTTTACGCGGATAAGCCATTTGTTCGGATATGTCCTGCCGGTCGGTTCCCAAACACTAAGCATGTAAAAGGTACAAACTATTGTGACATTGGTGTGAAGGTAACTCAACAGTCCCAACGACTTATCATGGTCTCTGTTATTGACAATCTAATAAAGGGCGCTTCGGGGCAGGCAGTACAGAATATGAACATTATGTTTGGACTTCCGGAAACTGCAGGTTTGACCCAAGTTCCGTTTCCTATCTAGTGGCTGTCCATAAATGTTTTTAACCGAATAGGCACTAGCGTGAGTTTTCAATTGAAGCTTTTGCTTCCCGGTAAGGAAGTTCACTATCTTTTATAGCTTCCTTCCAGCCCGCTAAAAAGGCGGGCATTCCAGGAAGCAGGCCGGTCATAAATGAGCAATTTTTTGTCTGAGCAAGGCCGCACAAGGGTTTACGACGAGA
>CAYSBQ010000081.1:0-12485 GCA_964429315.1 uncultured Desulfobacterales bacterium | reverse complement strand
CGTTCCAGGTTGTCTGTTAAACCCAGAACCTGTGAACGCTTACCTTTTTGCCCCGCGAATATATCTTCTCAAGAAATATGACCTTTCTATCTAGCACGAAAGAATTCTTGTGTCATCACTTTTTCCGGATAACCGTTCACGGGTTCAAAGGTTCAATGATGTTTAGCAATTATGCATAGGATTCCAGCTTCTACAAAAAAGGCTTAACTATTTTGGCAAAATCTGGTAGGTGCTTCGGCATATCTTTTTGCCGGAGACAAAAAACTTAAAAGGAGTTGTTATGATTGCCGGAAAGATTCATGCCACTCTGGAAAAAGCTTCCTGGATTCGGAGGATGTTTGAAGAAGGCGCCCAACTTAAGGCCAAGCACGGCGCGGAAAATGTTTTTGACTTCAGTCTTGGAAACCCGAATATTCCACCACCAGCCTCTTTCCAACAAACTCTTGCCAACTTGGCAGGTACCCTGGAACCGGGCGATCATGCCTATATGCCAAACACGGGATACCTCTCCACAAGACACGCTGTTGCCGGTTTCGTTTCCAAGGAGCAAGGCGTCAACTTAACCGCAGAGGAAATTATTATGACCTGCGGGGCTGCCGGCGCCTTAAATGTAATATTAAAGGCAATCTTGGATCCGGGGGACGAAGTTATTGCCCCTGCACCCTACTTTGTAGAATATGGTTTTTATGCTGCAAATCACGAAGGTGTACTTAAAACCGTACAGACGAATGAAGACTTTACCTTGAACATTGAAGCGATTCAAGCCGCCATTACACCAAGAACCAAGGCGGTTCTAATCAATTCTCCAAATAATCCTTCCGGCCAAGTTTACCCCGAAGAGAGCCTTGCAGAGTTAGGAAAACTCTTACAACACAAAAGTGACAAGCTTAAACAGATCATTTATCTAATCGCAGACGAACCGTATAGAAAAATTTCATTTGACGGGATAAAAGTGCCTTCCTTGTTTCCGTTCTATCCTGATAGCATTGTTGCTACATCGTATTCAAAGGACCTTTCAATCCCCGGCGAACGGATTGGTTTTTTGGCCGTAAACCCAAAAGCCAAATACAAGGAAGATCTGCTGGCGGGTATGGCCCTTGCTAATCGCATCCTCGGCTATGTTAATGCCCCTGCTTTGATGCAACGGGTTGTTGAATCCTTACAAGGGGCCTCTGTAGACGCAGGCCTCTACCAGGCAAAAAGGGATTTGCTTTGCGATGGCTTGGCCGCCTGTGGATACGAATTCGTAAGACCAAAAGGGGCGTTTTACCTCTTCCCCAAAAGCCCAGTGCCGGATGATGTTTCCTTTGTCCGTGCCTTACAAGAGGAACTGATTTTGACTGTGCCCGGGAAAGGCTTTGGAGCGCCGGGTTTTTTCCGCATCGCTTTCTGCGTGGATGACAAAACAATAAAAGATGCCCTACCAGGTTTTGAGCGGGTTCTGAAGCAGTGCCGGCAACGAAATCCTTGAAATGTTTTCTTGACAAGGTGGTGTTTTTCATCTACAAAATTGACCTTGTTATGATCATCTAATTTCTCGATTTTTCATGCTTTTCGAGTAAATCATACCCCGTTCTTACAAGGACAGTAAAAGCCTTGGCGAAATCCGACCAACACGGAAAAGATGACATCCTCCTGGAGCTAGATGACGTTTACATGTTTTTCGGCAGGGTTGGAGCCCTTGCCGGTATCAGTCTGAAAGTCAAGAAAGGACATATTCATTCCATAATCGGGCCCAATGGGGCCGGCAAGACAGTGATGATGAACTGCATCAACGGGCTTTACCATCCCCAAAAAGGCAACATCTATTTCAAAGGAGCAGACATCGGCAAGCTCAGACCTCACCGGCGCGCAAAGCTTGGCATTGCCAGAACGTTTCAGAAGGTTGAAGTTTTTGGCGGAATGACGGTATTAGATAACATCCGCCTGGGACGCCATGTTCACATGAAGTCAGGTGTCGTTCGCGGGGCCTTGTATTTCGGCAAGACCGCCCGAGAAGAGATTGAACACAGGGAATTTATTGAACAAGAGATAATCGATCTGTTGGAAATCGAACATATTCGGGACAAACCGGTAGGAATGCTTCCCTACGGTTTGCAGAAACGTGTGGAATTGGGGCGAGCCCTGGCATTAAGACCGGAACTCCTGATCCTGGATGAACCCCTGGCCGGTCTCAATTTGGAAGAAGTTGAGGATATGGCCCGATTCATCTTGGATGTCAACGAGGAAAAACGTTGGAAGGTTACATGTATCTTGGTAGAACACGACATGGGCGTGGTCATGGACCTTTCAGACCGTGTTTTTGTCCTCAATTTCGGCAATAAGATCATTGATGGCACCCCGGAAGAGGTGCAAAGCAATCCGGAAGTGATCAAGGCTTATCTGGGTGAAGAAGACATGTATGCCACAAGGAGATAAGGGCTCGTCAATCAATAACTGTCACACCAAAATCCTTCGCAATCTTGAGACGCTTATTGCGTGACGAACCCTAAGATTCGGGCAATCCGACATGGAAATCACAAAAGATCTAACTATTCCCAAGCTGTTTCTGGAGCGAACTGAAACGTATGGCAAAAATAGGGTGGCCATGCGAGAAAAGGAGTTTGGCATCTGGAAGCCCATCACCTGGCACGACTACCTGGAAAATGTCAAGTATATCGCCCTTGGACTTATTAGTCTTGGCCTCAAAGAGGGAGACAAGGTGGCAATGATCGGCGACAACCGCCCTGAAGGCCTGTGGGCTGAGATGGCAACGCTTTGCGCCGGGGGTATCGGCGTGTGGTTGTTCCCAGACTGTCTTATGGATGAGGTTAAATATATTATTGGCCACTCAGACACAAGGTTTTTGTTCGGCGAGGGGCAGGAAGAGGTTGATAAGGCCATCTCCATTCGCGATGAGTGCCCCAAGCTGGAAAAGATTATATGGGATGACCCAAAGGGGATGCGGAACTACCATGAAGATTACCTGATAAGCCTCAAGGAGGTTCAAGGCCTGGGCAAGAAACTGGAACAGGCGCAACCAGGACTTTTTAAAGAAACGATTGAAAAAGGCCGTGGCAATGAAGTGGCCTTGCTTTTCTATACATCGGGCACCACTTCATTACCCAAGGGGGTCTTATTGTCCCATTGGAACCTGTTGAGCATGGGGGCAAACCTCATGTCCATAGATCCATGCTATGAAACAGACGATTTTGTCTCCTACCTCCCTTTTGCCTGGATCGGCGAGCAGATGATGTCCATTTCTTGCGGCCTTCAAATAGGCTTTACCATTAATTTCCCGGAGGAACCCGAAACAGCGCAGGAAAACATCCGCGAGATTGGCCCTCATGTCATGTTTGCCCCTCCGCGCATGTACGAGCAGATGACGCGAACAGTCCAGGTCAAATACCTCGATGCCGGCTGGATAAAGCGAAAGTGTTATGAGCTTTCCACAAAAATCGGTTATCATATAGCAAATCTAAAATTTGAAAAAAAATCGGCGCCATGGCATTGGAAGCTGCTTGGCTGGTTGGCATATTTCAGTGTTCAGAAGAAGTTGAAAGATCATTTGGGGCTATCCCGGGTCCGTTATGCCTATTCCGGCGGGGCGGCCATGGGACCCGATCATTTTCGTTTTTTTCACGCCCTTGGAGTAAATCTAAAGCAGATCTACGGCCAGACGGAAATTGCCGGAATCTCAGTAGTCCATCGAGACGGGGACATCAAATTCGATACGGTGGGAACCCCCTTGCCTGAAACCGAGGTTAGAATCACCAAAGACGGAGAGATCGTCTCCAAGAGCCCTTCCGTCTTTCTAGGCTATTATAAGAATTCCGAGGCCACGAAAGAGACCCTGCAAAACGGTTGGCTCTATTCCGGTGATAGGGGCTTTATTGATGAAGACGGACACCTGGTGGTTTTTGATCGCTCAAAAGATGTAATGACCTTGTGCAATGGCAAACCCTTTGCTCCCCAGTATCTGGAAACCCGCTTAAAATTTAGTCCCTATGTACGAGATTCGTGGGTAATCGGAGATAAACGAGATTATATCACCGCAGTTCTTTGCATCGACTACTCCGTTGTTGGAAAATGGGCGGATGAAAAGAAGATTACTTATACAAGCTATCCGGAATTATCTCAAAAACCGGAGGTTTACGATTTGATAGAGTCACAAATCCTTCAAGCTAACAAAGCTCTTCCGGAGGCGGCAAGGGTTAGAAAATTTATCAACCTGTACAAAGAGTTCGACGCAGATGACGACGAACTAACAAGAACCAGAAAATTGCGACGGGCCTTTGTAATACAAAGATATGCAGATATTATTGAAGCCCTTTATGCCGACGCGGAGGTAGTAAACATCGATACTACAATCAAATACGAAGACGGACGTTCATCTCATATCAAGACGGATCTCTATATCAGGAAATTGGGGGATTAGGGATGGAATTATTTTTAATGACTCTGACCACAGGCGTTATGGTAGGGGGTATCTATGCCCTCATAGCCTTGGGGTGGGTACTCATATACAAGTGTTCAGGCGTGCTGAATCTTGCCATGGGCGAGTTGACCCTTATTGGAGCTTATGTTTCCCTCAGCTTCTATTCCGCCGGTGTACCATTCTTGCTCGCGTTGCTCTTTTCCCTTGTCATAGGTTTTATTTTAGGGGTTCTAACAGAGCGGATCTTTCTGGATAAACTCATCGGAGAGCCGGTCCTGACAGTTATCATGGTTACCGTGGGGTTGTCGTTCTTTTTCAAGGGATGTGTCGAACTCATCTGGGGAACCGACACACGGGTGTTTAGCCCCCCGGTTTTTCCATTAAAACCAATCCATTTGGGGCCGCTAATTATCGGCCAGGTCTACCTCTGGAGTTTTGTGGCCGCTATTATTCTTCTGTGTGTCTTTGTTTGCTTTTTTAAATACACCCGCTGGGGCCTTGCTATGCAAGCCACGGCCGATGATGAAATGGCAGCCCTTTCCCTTGGAATTAGCGCCAGGTTTGTCTATGCGATTGCATGGGCCATAGCCTTTATGGCCGCCGGCGTCGGCGGAACTCTACTGGGAAACATAAACGGACTCAACATATCTGTTGGTTACATGGGGCTGCTGGTTCTGCCCGCAGTGGTGCTCGGCGGACTCAATTCGGTGCCGGGAGCCATTGTAGGCGGCATCGTAATTGGTGTGTTGCAGAATTTGTCCGGGGCATACCTTGACCAATTTTTCCCGGGCGGGGTCAAGGAAATTGCCCCCTTCGCTTTTATGGCCGTCTTTTTGCTCTTTAAGCCTTACGGACTTTGGGGTTGGGAGAGGATTGAACGAGTATAAAAAAACGGTTTGATTGGTTGAGTTGGTTTTATTAGTTCATTTGGTCCGATTGAGTTCAGATAAAAGTATAGGGCACAAAACTTTAGAAACAAATTAAACTAATGTAACCCATATAAACTATCTCAACTAGTAACCAATTGAACCAATTAAACTAATTAAACTAATGTAACTAATTGAACCAATTAAACCAACCGAACTAACTCAACCGGAGTCTTTTTATGTCAACAACCTTTCTGCCTTGTGGTGATTATCATGAAAACTACAAGCAGGATCATGCATGGTGGCAAACCAAACTCATCAAATCGAAGATAATCCTGCTCTTTGCCGTTCTCTTTATAGGTATCCCTCTATTTGCAGATCCCTATTGGCTTAGTGTCTGTAATCAAGTGGGCTATACTATCTTGGGAGCCTTGGGCGTACAGCTTCTAATCGGTTTTTGCGGTCAGCTGACCCTTGGCCATGCAGCATTCCTTGCAGTGGGCGCTTATACAAGCACCTTGCTGGTACTGGAGTTCCCCTGGCCCAAATTTCTGCTTGATTTAGGCCTTGCCTATCCTGTCAGTATCCTTGTTGCTGCGATCGTTGCGGGTATATGGAGTGTACTCTTCGGACTGCCTTCCGCCAAGGTCAAGGGATTCTATCTTATCCTTACAACCATGGCAGCGCAGTTTATTACTGTGGACTTTGTCATCACACAATATGTAAGCCAGATTGGCGGCAGGGGCCAAGCCTTTTCTTTGCCGCCGGGAACAATCAAGGTGGGACCGTGGATCATTGACAGCAACCTGAAGGTCTATTTAATGATGCTTGTATTGGTAATCCTGTGTATAACAGGAATTGTCAATCTTCTGCGATCCAGGGTGGGCAGGGCATGGATAGCTATTAGGGATAACGACATCTCTGCAGCGGTCATGGGGATCAACGTCGTTAAGTACAAGCTGCTTGCCTTTTTTGTAGCAGGATTTGTCGGAGGAATCGCAGGGGCCTTTTGGATAAGCAACCTGGCGGCCATAAGCCCCGAACACTTTCCATGGTTTTGGTCCTTGTGGTTGGTTGGCGTTATTCTCATCGGCGGAGCCGGTTCCATACACGGGGCGATTTTCGGTTCCGTATTTATGGTGGTAGTCATGGAATTACTGCAACTAGCGATTATTCCATTGGCCGACACATATCCGAAGCTCTTGATGGACTTTTTGTTTATTAAAGAAGCCGCCTTTGGCCTGGCTATATGTATGTTCTTGATATTTGAACCAAATGGCTTGGCCTATCGGTGGTGGCAAGTAAAGAATTATTTTAATCTGTGGCCATTTTCTTACTAAGGAACTGAAAAGGAAGGGGGGTGAAAAACGGGTTCGCGGGGCGGTTAACTTTAGAAAAAGCTTCATTCAACAACAAAAGGAGGAGTATATGAAAATGAAGAATTTGTTTTTCAAGATCTCCGTACCGCTATTTGCGGTAGCTCTGGTGGTCGGTTTTTGCGCCTCGGCCGGAGCTGGCACAATCAACATCGGCGCACTAAACGACATGACCGGGGCAACCTCCGATGTCGGCAAGGATTATGCCTTGGGAATTGCCGAGGCCATCCATTATGTAAACGACACGGGTGGAATCAATGGAAAACAGATCAAACTGTACCAGTTTGATTATGGCTACCGCATACCTGAAGCCCTTACAAAGTATAACCTCTTTAAAAGACTCAAGTGTGTTGCAATCTTGGGATGGGGAACCGGTGATACCGAGGCCCTGTCACCTACTGTAACAAAGGATCAGATCCCCTATGTGTCGGCCTCATATTCCGGCCATCTTACGGATCCGAAAAAGACCCCATACAACCTATTCTTTGCTACCGACTATTCCAGTAATGCCAGGGCCGCCATTACGGCCTGGTATGATAAAAAATGGAAGCCCAAACAGCAAAACAGAAAACCGCGTTTTGCCTGTTCCTACATGTTTGCGTCTCCGTACTGCAGTGCCCCCATCAAGGCGATCAAAGACCAGGCCGAAATATTGGGCTTTGATATAGGACCGGATCAGGACGTATCACTTTTTGCCGTAGATACAAAGAGTCAGATACTGGCATTGAAAAAGTTTGCCCCGGACCTGGTCTGGCATGGCAATACGACCATGTCCGTATCGGCAACTCTTAGAGACGCCTATGCCCTCGGTTTGGGCGCAGATCATATTGTAGATAACTGGGGCTATGACGAGAATCTGCCTCGCCTAGCCGCCGAAGCCGCCGAAGGTGTTATGGGAATTGCGCCCGTGGCGTTTTTTGGTGAAAAAGCAAAAGGCATGGACAAGGTCGTTGAATATGCCAAAAAGTATAATCCGGGTGTGCCTTTGGAAAAAAGACTCATTAGAACGGTGCAGGCATGGGCTAATGTCTTGGGCCTTGCCGAGGCCTTAACGCGGGCTGACAAGGCGGGTGATCTTAGTGGCGAGAGCATATTAAAAAATGGCTTTGAGACCATGAGAGGTTTTGACGTAGGCCTAGGTGTGCCACCGGTCACCTTTACGGCAACAGATCATCGCATAGCAGGAGAAGTACCTATCTATGAATTGAAGGACGGAAAATTCAGCCTTGTTGAACGCGTTGATCTAAAAGGTCGCTGGCCGCAAAAGTGGGCTAGTGAATGGATGGGTTGGTAGAGGAGAGTTTACACTTGTCAACAGACGAAACACTCTTAAAGATCAATAACATTGAGGTCAAGTACCACGAGGTGATTCTTGTCCTAAAAGGTGTTTCCATAGAGGTGCCTAAGGGGGGCATTGTTGCCCTTCTCGGAGCCAACGGGGCGGGGAAAAGTACGACGTTAAAGGCAATCTCCGGATTATTGAAACACGAAGACGGTCACGTCACCGATGGGTCTATTGAATTTATGGGTGAACGGATAGACAGGCTCGCTGCTGAAAAGATTGCCAAGAAGGGTATTGTCCAGGTAATTGAGGGCCGCAGGGTCTTTGAGCACCTCACTGTAGAGGAAAATCTCAAGGTTGGTGCACACCTTAGGGATGATAAAAAATCCGTCAAGGAAGGCCTGGAAATGGTCTATAACTATTTCCCACGGCTAAGGGAAAAACGCAATGAAACCTCGGGCTTTATCAGCGGCGGGGAACAACAGATGACAGTTGTCGGCCGTGCATTGATGACCAACCCCAAACTTATCCTTCTAGATGAGCCATCCATGGGACTTGCTCCTCTTCTCATACATGAAATCTTTAATATTATAATGAGGCTTAACCGAGAAGAGAATATCTCTATCCTCTTGGTAGAGCAGAATGCTAAACTGGCCCTAAATGTCGCCCCCCATGCCTATGTCATGGAAAACGGTCGTATCGTAATGGACGACACCGCAGAAAGGCTTCAAGAAAACCCCGATATCAAGGATTTCTATTTGGGTTTGACCGATGTTGGAGGTCGTAAGAGTTTTCGAGATGTAAAACACTACAAACGTAGAAAACGATGGCTTGCATAGCCCTGAAACGCAAGTAGGGAGGTATAATATGTATAAAAGATCAGCCATAGTACAAGGTGTCGTTATAACAGTACTTATGATGTTTTTGTTTGGTTGTGCTGCAATAGCGCCCAAACCAACAGAAAAAAACTTTCAGGACCCAGTCGTAACCCTGGACTACGTAGAAGTAGCCCATTACTGGGGGTGGTGGTACTTTTCCAAGAAGGTACAACCAACCATGGGAACAGCGGGCGACTATGGGGCGCCTTTGGACCTGGCATTTATCTTTGATGTTAAAAACCCCAACAGCTACCCTGTCAAGATGGAAAACCTCAAATTTACTGTAGCCTTTGAGGAATTTGATCTCAACACGGTCAGCTCCACAGAGACTCAGTGGATACCTGCGGGCAAGACCAACCAAGTCCGTGTACACGCGATGTTTGACGGAAGACAATCCCTGTTGAGTTTGCTGGTCACAGGTGGTTTTAAGCTGAAGGAAAAGACGGGGGCAGCCGGCGCCGGGGCAGCCCTCAAGCAACTCGGTACGTGGTGGGAAGCAGTTCCTGCTGCTGGTTTTCCGATCTATGTAAAGGGAGGGGCGGCCGTTTTCAAGGCAGACGGTCTCGTGACCGTAAGCTCTTTTAGCGCGACGTTTCCTGAATAGTAGCAATTCAAGGGGGCGTGGGCATATGTAAAGGTGCGTGCCCACGCCTTTTTTGACTCCGGAGCCGGATAATCATGACGACAAGAAATGAACGAACATCAGGCTATTACAATAAATCCCTGGAGACCTGTACGGCAGGACAAAGGGCTGAGTATCAGAACAGCGAACTAAAAAAAATCGTTCAACATGCCTACGAGAATGCCCCTGCAATCCGTGAGAAATTTGACGTTAGCGGCGTAAAGCCTGATGAGATCAATGCAATCAAGGACCTAGAAAGGCTACCTATTACCCATAAGCACGAATTGTCGGCACTCCAGGAAAAACATCCGCCTTTCGGGGGTTTTCTCGGACTTCCTTTGGATCGGATCAAGAGAATATGTATGTCTCCCGGTCCCATCTATGAACCCGAAGAGATTCAAAGTGAAAATGATCGTTGGACACAGGCCTTCTTTGCCGCTGGGTTCAGAGTGGGAGATATCGGCCAGGTCACTTTTAGCTATCATCTGGTACCCCCGGCTTTTTGGTTTGAAGATGCCCTTTACAGACTGGGATGTATCGCAACCCCAGGCGGCGTCGGCAATACGGATTTACAAGTACGCATGATTCATGACCTTAAGGTAACAGGATATATCGGCACCCCCAGCTTTCTTATCAACATTTCCAAGAAGGCACGGGAGATTGGTTATGACCTTAAACAAGATCTTTGTCTCGAGGTTGGTTTTGTGTCAGGTGAAATGCTTGCTGAATCGCTACGTGACGAGTTGGAACAAGACTTCGGC
The DNA here is from genome assembly GCA_964429315.1 of uncultured Desulfobacterales bacterium. GTDB lineage: Bacteria > Desulfobacterota > Desulfobacteria > Desulfobacterales. Next base: position 2,283 of record CAYSBQ010000081.1, on the reverse strand, counting down.
ATGCTTCTCCGACAGGGTTATGGAACGGCCGATGTGGGATGCTTGGCCTATGAATGTTTTCAGAAAAATGGTATGCATATCCCATATAATTGCATCGTGGAAATTGTAGATCCCGATTCAGGAAAACAACTTGGCCCTGGTGAAACCGGAGAGGTAGTAGTAACAGTCTTTGACAAGGTTTATCCCATGATCCGCTTCGGTACCGGCGATTTATCCTACATCATTGACGAACCTTGCCAGTGCGGGCGTACCGCAAACCGGCTGGCAAAGATCCTGGGGCGCTTGGACCAGGTGACCAAGGTAAAGGGAATGTTTATTCATCCTGGAAATGTTGACGAAGTGGCGGCCAAGGTTCCAGAGATTGATCGCTACCAGGTAGTTGTAACCAGAGAGGCTCATACAGACCAAATGACATTTTCTGTTGAACTCAAAAATGGATTTGAAGCCACTGAAGAGCTGACCGGGCGAATAGAAGCTGCGATCCCGGAAAGTATGCGCGTACGCGGACGGGTTCAATTTATCGACAAGGGAACACTGCCAAAGGACTATAAGAAAATTGATGACAGGAGAAAGTGGGATTAGAGTTCGTCACGAAATAAGTGTCTCAAGATTGCGAAGGATTTTGGGTTGTATTCAAGGCACTCGGGCGGGAGCATACTGAGGTATACGAAGAGTGACCGCTAGGGCACAGATATTGCACTGCCAATACCAAATTGGTTAACTTTTTATGAAACTATCACCCTTGTACTTTTTGTCATGAGAGACATTTCAAAACATTACTGGGTCATCCCAGCTTTCTTTTTACACTGCTTGCTTCTTTTGGGCCAGGCTTCGGCAATTCATGCTGACATTGCCGCCGACCATAAAAAGCCGGAGAGGGATCTCGTCCCCGAAAGTTTGATCTATCTGGACTCCAGTAACAACCCAGGCTACGCCCTTGTTGTTGAAATGGAATCACAAACCATTAATGTATACGAGTGCAAAGACGGTTTTACACTAAAACACAGCTTCCCCTGTTCTTCTGGTAAAGTCCAAGGCAAAAAGGAAAAAACTGGAGACCAAAAGACTCCGGAAGGTGTGTATTTTTTTACAAAGACCTCCAAGAAAAGATACTTGAGTCCTACATACGGTAGCAGAGCCTTTATCATGGACTATCCGAACCTACTAGACAGCAAAAGCGGTCGCAATGGCGATAACATTTGGCTTCATGGAACGAACAAGCCCCTAAAACCCCGAGACACAAACGGATGTGTGGCGGTAGCCAATGGCAACATTGATATATTAGCTCGTTATATTCACCTAAACCGCACGCCCATCCTCATCAAGAAAAAGCTTCATATGGTATCCCCCGAGAGTAACGCTTCCGAACTAAATGGATTGCTGATGTTTCTGGAAAGCTGGAAGACTGCTTTTGTTGCGGGGAACAAGAAGAATTATTCGGCTTGTTACGATTTGCCTTCCGGTAACATCGAGGGGTTGTGGGAGACATGGGAACCTATGCATACCGTTTGGCAAAGCGCCAAAATTCCTTTTCGCATGAGCTTCAGGAATATGGTTATAGCGAGGGCAAATCCTTGCATTGTGGCCTTGTTCGACCAGGTTCTCCACTTGGACCATCACGCAACTACGGTGGGAGCGAAAAAGCTCTTTCTGCAACAACTTGGGGGCACATGGAAGATTGTTGCCGAGACATATCAACCAACCGAGCTGGTTGATGGAACAAAAGAACCAATGGCTGCCTCTTTGGTCCGCCTGGATCAGATTCATAAGGACTACAAGACTGTGGCCACGCTTGTAACCGAATGGGCGAAGGCGTGGAGTTCAAAAGACATGGGACAGTATGAGGCCTGCTATGCAAAGGATTTTCGTGCCAAGGGAATGGATCTAAAGGCATGGATCCTCTACAAGGGAAGGCTTAATAAGCACTACGATTGGATCCGGGTATCTATAGAAGACTTGAAGATCCATCAAGATGGCGCCCGAAGCACTGCAACGTTCTTGCAGCAATATAATTCAAGTGGCCTTCATTCTGAAGGCATTAAACGTTTGCGTCTTAAACTCGTTAACGGCTTATGGAAGATCCGCAGGGAAACATGGTGCAAGACAGAAAACTAGAAAAACAACACGACAATCGCAGGCAATCCAAATCATGGACTTTGCTGTTGGTGGGGGAGTTTGGCAAGATAGCCTCTTTTCGTGTGTCCAAGGTATTGTTGTTGACTCTTGTGGTCACCCTGATCGTATTCTTGGGCTATACCATCCACCTTACGGTCCAACATGACC
>CAYSBQ010000080.1:0-12587 GCA_964429315.1 uncultured Desulfobacterales bacterium | reverse complement strand
AATGGCAACGGTCTTCGGGATCGTATTTCTCGCTGAACTGGGCGATAAGACGCAATTGGCAACAGTTTGCTTTGCCGCTGAGAATAAAGCAAGGCTTGCAGTCTTTATCGGTTCTGCAGGAGCACTTGTGATGTCTTCTCTTCTGGCTGTAGTGTGCGGCGCATGTATATGTAGGGTTATCCCGCCAAACTATATCAGGTTGGGGGCAGGTGGGCTTTTTGTCATATTGGGCTTGTGGATGCTTCTGTTTCCGGCGGGCAACTGACAACGGAAAGTGAGATCTTCTAGAGCCAAATGTAATTGGGCTGCTGAAGCCGTAGTTACGTCGAAGACGTTTTTGGTTAGCCACTGCAGTTCAGCGGAATTTGCAGCCGATCGCAGCAGAAAGGTATTTTGGGACAGCCTTCTAGTAAGATTTTTGACAATTCTGATAACTTGATTCAATCCTTCCGATATGGCGTTGGTCGAGCGGCTTCCAATAAAAGCAACAAGCAGCTTTTTAGGTTATTATCCGGCAATTTTGCTAGTCTTCAAAACGACAGGTTCGCACAGAACGACGACGTTCTAGTGGAAAGGTCAATATAAAGGTTGTACCTTTGCCCAGCTTGGAAGCCACTTTCACGCTGCCCCCATGGCTTTCCACTATCCGTTTCACAACTGCCAAATCTATCCCCACCCCACCTGGTTTTGTTGTGAAAAACGGATCAAATATGTATGGAAGATCTTGTGCTGAGATTCCACGACCTGTATCATTTATGGTTACACTGTATTTATTGCCTTCCTTTGTGCTTTGAATTAAGATTCTACCCCCCGTACCAATGGCATCTATGGCATTTTCTATCAATATCGACATGGCCCTTAACACAAGCTTATTGTCCAAAAACAAGGTTCCTTCCTCTAAATCAATGGTTAGGTCAATGTTGTGCTTTTTCGTTTCTGGCAGGAATATTTCTGCAGCCTTCGGGATAAGCTCCTTTGCAGATAACGCCTTTAAACATGGTTTGGGAAGACGTGCGAAGAGTTCAACCTTCGCCACCAAGCCTTCAAGCCTGCGCACATTATCGATAATGCCGTCATAGTATTTGTCATCGTCGATCGCCTTACAGGACTTTTGCAGCCTCCTCGCAAAACCACCGATTGCCACTATTGGATTCCTGATTTCATGAGCTATTCCATCGGCCAGCTTTATTAGATCCTGGTAGTGAGTGCGGCTAAAACGGGTGTTTGTCTTTTTTTTAGAGTCAATATCCCGAACAGAAACAAGTGCAATAGGTCTGTCCGGTGTGGTACCGCTAAGCGGTCTGAATACCACAAAAGCAAGAAAATGCCCTTTGTCTTTGCGCATGAGGGCGATTTCGCCTTCAAATGGTTTCCCGTTTCGAGTCATATACAGCAAATTCGGATACAGATGGTCAAGATCTTCTGGGTTTAGTATCAGGGAGATATTCTCCCCGGTGATCTCATCAGGCGTGAAGCCAAAGATGTCCTCAACAACTGAGTTGGCAAAGAGGAGCTTTCCCTGTTGATCTATTAATAAGACGACGTGTTGGATACATGACAAAAGAGCATCCAGGAACTGTCTAGAATCAGAAAACCTTCTGAGTGGGTCCATAAAAGCCTTCCTCTAAAATTATCCCTGCTCAGGAATGGGCAGTTCAACAACAAAGATAACACCCTTGTCGGCGTTGTAGTCGAAAAAGACTCTTTCCTTGGCTTTTTTATAACATCACTTGCTCATTGAAAAGGCACAATGTGCTGCGCCTAAAAGTGCTGCCTTATCGTTAAGGATAATGCGGACGGGAATCTTTTCGAGTAACGGCTTAAATCTACCTTTTCCAACAAAGGACTTCATAAATATTTCACCTTGAAGGTAGGGTATGATTTTGGGAGGAATACCGCCACCCAGATATATGCCTCCCATGGTCATTCCCGCCAAGGCAATATTACCTGCAACAGCCCCCAGAATGCTTGTAAATTTGTTCACCGCTGCCACAGCAATGGGGGGTTTTTTGTTGAGTGCAGCTTCCGCAACAGCCTTTGGAGGATCTTTTTCCTCAATAGCCGCTTGCAACCACAGTGGTTCTTTGTACCGGCCAGAGTCCCGCAGCCATGAATAGATATTGAACAGGCCAGGCCCTGATAAGATCCTTTCCACGCTCACATGGCCAAAACGCCGGTACAAATAGTGCCAAAGAGCGGCTTCTTCCTCACTATTTGGACCAAAGTCCATATGTCCTCCTTCAGAAGGAACAGTTATGTATTTGTCGGTCGACCACACCAGTAATGCCATTCCCAGTCCTGTCCCAGGTGCAACAAGTCCCACGTTTTCCTTCCTTGCCGTCCTTGTCTTGTTCAAAACCATGATCTCTCGCCCACTCAACAGGGTGATGGCGTGAGCCGTAGCTGCCAGATCGTTGATTAAACGTACTTGAGACCACTTGAAACACCTCTTAAGTCGAACTTCTGAAACCCTCCACGGAAGGTTCGTAGTCTGCGAGTTGCCATTTCTGACAGGGCCTGCGACACCAAAACAGGCGGCAGTGACGGTCACGCGATGATTGTAAAGAAACTGCGAAACAATGCTTTCAAGATCAGAGGCTTGGTGGCTGGGATAAGATGCTAATACCTTGGGAATAGGACGGCGTTTTCCTTTGGTAAAAAGTCCCAGATTGGTCTTGGTCCCGCCAACATCTCCAGCTAGCACCAAAGTCTCATTGCTCGTGACACTCACGGGCTGTCTCCCCTCGTAAAGGTTTACGACCCTGAAAACGTAGGGCAAGTACGGTAAGAAAATCCCAAAGGAGCTACCGGCCTTTCAGTAATACATGCCATTACTTAGTTCCCATCCATAAACGGGCTTTCCACCTCATCTTCTTTTTATTTGAGGTAATCCGACCTTAAATCAGCCGTACCACTTTTTAACGTCGTCTGAATTTTCCTTGTTAGACCCCTCGATTACAAAACTATATGCTACCTTGATTTTTCATAGTTTCCAACAAACTCAATTTTAGCAATAATGTGCCCCCTCATCGCTTCTTCTACCTGCGACTTGTTTGGCTTGTACATTCCTTCTAGAACCGTATCTAAAGCATATAACTTGAAGAAATATCGGTGTCGGCCAATTGGAGGGCATGGACCACCGTAGCCGGTTTTCCCCCAATCATTCAGTCCCTCCTCTGTACCTGTTGGAAGGGTTCCTGATATAATGCCTTCCGGCAAACCAGTTGCGTCCCGAGGTATGTTATACAGTACCCAATGGACCCATGTCATCCTCGGGGCTTTCGGATCTGGCGCATCCGGATCATCTACTATTAGAACCAAACTACGGGTATGATCGGGCACACCTTCCCAGCTTAACGGTGGTGAAATATTTTCCCCTTCACAAGTATATTTTGAAATAATTGCGCCTCCATTAGCGAAAGCGTTAGATTTAAGTATGAATGGCATTTTCTCCTCCGCATGTAAACAGTTAACGGCTATAGTAATAACAAAGCCGATTGTGAACGTTGCTACAATCAGTAAACTTGTAGTACTATTGTGTTTTCGATACATCATTTATTCCTTACCTAGTGCCTCTAAGTCAGCAAGATCCTTCTTTCTGCCGTTGCAGCTTCACAAATCTACATTCGTGCCAAAAAAGCCTGTATAACAAAAGCCTGTGGTTTCTATAACCCCCGTCTCTCATTTGCGACCCTCTCCCTTTCCCGAGAAACGGATCTTTTTACTAAGTCGTCAAGCTTCTAACAAATTGACAATAAATATCCTTGTTGTATTTTCCTACTTTAGCTTCTTTCCCAATAATCTCCTCCAAGGCATCAAAGACGCCCATTGAGTTTCTGTATGGCCTGTCATCATTTGTTAGGGCTTCGTAACAATCAATAATCCCGATTATTTGTGCTACTTGAGAAATTCTAGTCTTTTTTTGAGGATAGCCGCTTCCATCCAACTTTTCATGGTGTTCCAAGGCGGCAAGGCTGATCTTTTCATCAAACTTGCATCCTCTCAGAATGTTGAATCCTATCGTGGTATGGCTTTTTATTTCTTCAAATTCCTCATCAGTCAATTTCCGGGAAGCCATTAGAAGTTGCTGATTGATTTTGGTTTTGCCGACATCGTGCAACAGGCCACACAAACCAAGCTCTTTTGTTTCATCACGTGAACAGTTTATATGAGAAGCAAAACCCAATGCAAAGGCCATTACATTTATAGAATGCAAAATAGTAGAATAATCTGAATGGGACATGTCTATGAGGTTTCTTACAACGTTAGATTCTTTCGAATAGTCGCTCATAAGAATACTCACCGTATCAGAGACGCCTTCAAGGCTTCCACTTCTTGGTTCTGCTAGTGTCTCTGTTACAACTGTCATTAGCGTTTCTTTAACTTTGGTCGGATTCTTGGACTTGACATCTTCTTCCAGTTGCCTGTTAAAGCCTTTTTGGGCTTCCTGTAATCCTTTCAGTTTATCGCTCTGCTTAATATACAATTTTACAGGATGTATTCCCCGCTCAATGCGCATCTTGCCAAGAGTGATGCCCGAACGTTTGTATAAGACGAATCCACTGTCGGCGACTTTATTAAATAGCTCTATTGCTTTATAGAACTTCAGCTGGGATTTTCTCGCCGGTATATACCCAGTATTCATGATTTTACACTGTCCAGGACCTACATCTCAAGCCCGATGACGCTCCATATCGGCAATCACTTACATTCCTTGTTGAACTATTCTTCAGTCGCCATTTTTCTTTTTTTGTGGTGGTGAGCAGGTAAAGAGCAGTTGCCAACAAACAAATAAAGGTTAGCACAATTAAAGAGATCCGACAATATTTTCACTTTTCCTTGTATTTGCATAGCAAAAAGGACCCTGTGGGGTAACAGTTTAGTCCCTATTTCAACCCGGTGGGGACGTAGGTAAAATTATAAATTGCCTTTGTTGAACAATTTTGGTATAAGGGCATCATGCCGCGTAAATCAAGAATCGATGCTCCGGGAGCCCTTCATCACATCATGTTTAGGGGGCTTGAACGGCGGAAGATATTCCGAGACAATAAGGATCGAGACAACTTCCTGGATCGACTCGGACGAGTCCTTCAGGAGACCGAAACGACCTGCTATGCATGGGTGCTCATTTCCAATCATGCACATCTTTTGCTGAAAACCGGCAACGCTCCCACAAGCAAGGTAATGCAAAGGGTATTGACGGGCCATGCAACCTATTTCAACAGACGCCACCGCCGGCATGGCAAGCTTTTACAGAACCGATATAAATCCATTTTATGCCAGGAAGAGGCCTATCTGCTGGAATTGATCAGGTACATCCATTTGAACCCGGTTCGTGCAGGCGTCATCAATGATCTTGATCGACTGGACGCATACAAATACGCCGGTCACAGTGCCATCATGGGGAAAAAAGCCAGAGAGTGGCAGGATGTTTCCTGTGTGCTACGGCTTTTTTCGAAAACCGTATCCCAGGCCCGTCGTCATTACCACAAGTTCATTGAAAAAGGCATTGAGCAAGGGCGTCGTCCCGATCTGACCGGAGGCGGACTGATACGAAGCCTTGGTGGATGGTCAGCCGTTAAAATGCAGAGAGCTTCCAAAGACCGCATCAAAAGCGATGAACGGATACTGGGTGACGGGGCTTTTGTTGAGGCCGTTTTGCAGCAGGCCCAGGAGCACCTTGAAAGCCGTTATGGCTTGGCTGCAGCCGGCATGGACCTCCAAGCAGTTGCAGATCGTGTAGGAGAGGTACTCAATGTGGACTCAGGCCTGGTGTGGAAAAAGGGTAAACGCCCCGATATCGTAAAGGCCAGAAGCCTGTTTTGCTTCTGGGCCGTCCGGGATCTCGGGGTCACAAACAGAGCACTGGCCGGACAGTTTAGGCTTACACAACCCGCAGTGAGCATTTCGGTAAGCCGAGGGGAGAAAATCGCCGAAGATTTAAAAGTGGAACTAATCGGAGAATAGATATTTATATTTTAACCTACGTCCCCCTACCCCCTACCCGTCCTTTGACCATAAAGAAAAATGAGATAAATTACCACCAAGCCATTTTATTTAAAAAATATGTTAGGCCAAAGCACAGAGAGAAGGCGGATAAGGGAGTCAGTACCCAGCTGAGCAACATTTTCTGCAGGAGGTCCAGCCGCACCGTTTTCATGCCCTTCAGCATCCCAACTCCGAACACACCCCCAATGATACAATATGTGGTCGAAACCGGCATCCCAAGACCGGTGAAAACAAAGACACAGGCGGCTCCTCCAAACTGTGCAGCAAACCCGGAATAAGGGTCGAGCGTCGTAATTCCCTTCCCCACCGTTTCAATGACGCGGGAACTCAAGAAGAAAGCTCCTAGGAAGACAAGAATGGCACCGCCCACAGAGGCCTGAGCCGAGCTGATCAACCCTGCGTAGACAGCCCCGCCAAGGACTGTGGCTAGTTCGTTCGCACCGGTGGTGTAAGAAATCAAGATACCGGTCAAAACAAGGAGGCTCCTGAGAACAATCTCAACGCGGAAGACCGGTAGTCTGGACACCGTTTTCTCCATCACCCTGTAAATCAAGAAGGCAAATAGGAGAGCCCCGAGAGGCGAAATCACCCAGGAGAAAACGATCTTAGAGACAAACGCAATACTCACCTTAATACCGGAAGCTACCCCAGAGCCAGTTAAACTGCCTATGATAACTTGGTGACTGGAGACTGGAAGTTTTTGGAGGTTGGCAATGGCGATTAGAAGCGCGGACACCAGGAGCGATGTCCCCAAGATGGAAATATTAACGTCCAGAAGATCGCTGCCCACGGTTTTCATGACCTTATGTCCCTGTAAGAGGATACCGATGAGGACAAAGGGACCAAAAAGAAAGAAGGCCTTTTTGAACTTGATAATGTCGCAACCTATACAGATGCCAAAAGCGTTTGACGCGTCATTTGAACCGATCACAAACGCAATGAATACACATCCTAAGATGGGGAGCAGGTAGGGCGACATATCAGCGATGATCACCTCGCTTATCGAAGGCTGACATTGATAACCTGAAGATAATCACTTGCATCTTCGATGACATCACTGATGCTGGTGAGGCTTGAAACGAAATCCGACAATGTTTTTCCTTCCCAAAAGTCGTCTATTTGAATCGTTCTTAGATCGGCAAGTAAATCGAATTTAATATCATCAATCTTTTTTTCATAGACTCTGATTGCCAGCCCCTTCTCTCGCAAATCGCCTCCTCTTACGAGGGCTTCAAAGCTTATGAGAAGCATTCCACACATCTCAAGATTGAGTAGAGCAATTTGATCAACATCTTTTTGTATGATAGTCGTAAACTTCAACGATTGATAAAGGTAGGCTGCGTCCTCCAAATAATCAAAAACGTTGTCGACGATTTCTGTTAGTTTACAAAGACTTGGGCGCAGGTAGGGAAGAAAAGCGCCTTCGTAGATCTTTGAAATTACTTCTCTACGAATAATGTCCGCCTCTCGCTCCAGCCCTTGGACATCGTCCATCTGTTCCTTGTTTTTTTCTATCAGCGCCTTCTGGAAAATTTCAATGGCCGAGCACAGAAGCTTTATGTGTTTCGTGAGGCCTTCAATGACAGCTTTCTCCTTTTTGCCGGGGACCAATAGTTTTTCAAGAAACATGACCTTCCCTCGCTATTTGGACCAATGAACCTGCCATGGCATCGGTCATGGTGAAGATGCCAAGAAGCTTTTTCCCTTCGCTCACAAAAACCCGTCCTATGTTGAATTTCTCCATGAGGGCCGCCGCATCGGATAACTGTGTATCCTGATCAATGCAAACCAATGGCTTGGCGGCGATCTCAGACACTTTGACGTCTTGAGGATTCAACCCTTTGCCTAAAACCTTAAACACGACATCCCGGGCGGTTATCACCCCGTGGACATCCTCAGGGCCGGAAGGGTTGACGACCAAAGAACGGATTCTTTTGTCCAGCATGCGCTCAATGGCATCGTACACACTATCACTGACTTCAACGTATTCAAGCCTGGTCTTAATGAATTGTTTAACTTTCATTCCTGGACCTCCTTTTGGATTCTGACATATCCTGCCGAGGTATTCGTGATATCGAGAAAAGATCGCCTAAAGTACTCAATAAGGGAGATATACGCCCACCGGGCCTGCCAGAAAAGAGGGCTGACGGGACGCCCTCTAGTTTTGCAGTTTCTTGCTTAAATATCAACGAGTTTTTAGCTTTTGTCCTGGACTATTTTCTCCCCTCGCTTCACAGACAGGCTTATCCATGACAAAGAAAGTTTCAAGCGTCTCGATAATTCAGCCAGAGTAAGTCCTAGCTCTCTTACCACCCAATAGCATAATACCCTTCTTGCCTCAACCAGTTTGCGCTCTTTACCTGATGCCCAAATGTTCAACCGCTCCAGTCTCTCTTTCGTCCCGAAACCCAGCACATCCACCCAGTGAAACTGTTTGAAATAGGAGAAGCATTGGAGATGAAACTCACTCCGTTATTTTTTTCAAGAGGCTGTGGCACATGTCGAAGTTCTGAGTTTGGAGCGCCTTTTCTCATCGGTATCCAGATGACAATGCTTGTATTTTTTTCCGCTTCCGCACCAGCATATATCATTTCTACCAAGCTTGGGAATGGACTCCCGCTTACCAAATATTTTTTCGAGAAATTTCATATGGCATCCTTTAGCAGACGGTTCCCCAGTAATAAAACTTACTTTTGGTTAAAATTTGTAAGAGGAATCCTTCGCTCTATCTCTTGAGACACGGGGGCAAAGTACAGCTTTTTCGGAAAATTCTTGGCAATGATTGATGCTATTTTTCATCAACAAAGAGTGTTTGTCCAGGATATATCTTTGACCTCGGAGTAAGGTGATTAATATGTAGGAATCGTCCCAGTTCCATATTGTGCAACATGGCAATCTGATAAGGACTGTCTCCTTTCCTTACCTGATAATCCCGAGTCCTTTCCAGCATTTTTTTATCGACTCCCTGGCGAACGATAAGAACTTGACCGACATGAAGACGGGTCGTTTCCATGTTATTAAGGCGCATGATCGCTCGAATATTGGTTTTATATGCTCGGGCGAGAAGCCACAGAGAATCACCCCGCTTAACCTGGTGGTTAAGAGGCTTTGAAGTGCCATTAGACTGAGCAGCCTGCCTTGCCAGCATATAGGTACGGTTTTCCCGCCTAGAAGGAATCTTTAGCCTTTGCCCTACTCTGAGATAGTTTGCCCTACGCAGGTTATTTGCCTCCATAATGGCACGAATACTTGTATGATATCGACGGGCCAACTGAGACAAGGTTTGTCCCCGCTGGACGCGGTGATAGGCATAATATGTTCTGGGTGGCACATAGGCTGGGACATCATCAAGCTTGGCCGTTAGAACAGATCCCTTGCCCTCTGGCACTTTCAGCTTGTATGCCTGAGGGGGGGTGACCTTGTGCCGAAGTTCTGAGTTTAAGAGCTGCAACTCCATTTTGGGGATATCCAGAGACTTGGCAATGTCTGTCAAACGAATCTGTTTGGATACTTCTACCAACCCATAATCAAGAGGCGAGTCCGAAGCCCCCAGGTCAAAGCCAAACTTCTCAGGCTCATTTATGATATACAAAGCAGCAAGGAAACGAGGCACATACGCGGCGGTTTCACGCGGGAGTTGTCTGAACAAATCCCAGAAGTCATCGAGGTAGTTGATATTTTGATTTCGGATAAGTCTCAGTACCCTAAATTCGCCACAATTGTATGCTGCCAGAACCGTACTCCAGTCACCAAATATATTGTGGAGTTCTTTCATGTAGGCGATAGCAGCCTGCGTTGACTTGACGACATCCATACGTTCATCGACCCATCGATCCCTTATTAGGCCAAATTTATAGCCTGTAGACGGGATGAACTGCCACAGACCAAGGGCTCTAGCTCCAGACAGGGCTCTTATCTTAAAGCCGCTTTCGATCAATGGAAGCCATGAAAGCTCCTTAGGCAGCCCCGCTTCTTTAAGGGCCTTAAGGATGTAAGGGCGGAATTTTCCCGAACGTTTGTAGGACTCAAGAAAAAACTTTCTCTCTCGACCCTGGAAGCGTTTTATCTCCTTTTCTACATATTTATTCATGATCATGGGGATGGCATTATGATTGCCGTTTACTACCGTGTGCTGAGAAGCATAGATCTCCAGCATCCGCTTGCAGATCACAAACCGAATTTCTTCTTTTTGCTGAATAAAATTCGGCTTTTCGTTGGTATTTGCTTCCAATAACAAACTGTAAGCCTCGTCCAGGGAGGCAATAGCATTGTCAAAATCCCCCTTGCTCCAGAAATCATGGGAAGCCTCACAAAATCCCAGAGCCTCATCAAGGATCATCTGGGCATCTTTATCGATTCGTTTAGGTTTGTCGGTAGCAGAAGATGTTTCAGATGCAGATGACAATTGTTGGGGGGATGGTTCTAGGCTTGCCGCTTTATTCAAATCCTCCAGGCCTTCATTATCGATAGCATCATCGTTCGCTGTAATTGGATCTGCCTGCACTTTCAAGATCTCAGAAGGATCGCCTATGGCAACTTCAGGCACAGTCAAGCCCTCAGCAGCACCAGTTGGTGAAACCGGGCTGACAGCACCGGGCTGATGCGAAGTTGATGCACAAGCAGCAATCAAACAAGCAAAAAAAACGGTCAAACCTTGTCCAAAATAAAACTTCATATCCTTTTCACCTATCTTTTTTGATATCCCTATCCACAAATGAACTACCTGCCCTCATAATGACAGCCTAAAGTCATGGACGGGAATTGTCAATAATTCACATATTTATTGTCAAGTTTTCCCAATCAATCAATAGCCATAAGTAAACTTCTTACAAGCAAACTTCGTGCCTTACTGCGTCAAAAAAGCTTACTGCATCTTTCAATGCGACTGACATGCACCTCAATGCTGTCAAGGAGTAGATCAAGGGAATCCTTGTCATTGGCTGAAATCGGTAAACCGTCCCACTCCTGAGCAAGATTTTCTACAGTAACGGGGTTTAAAAGGTCTTGCTTATTGAGAACTCTCAGTACAGGTATGTGTTCTAAGTGAAGCTCTTCAAGTATTCGTTCTACCGACTCGACCTGGCGAGGAAACCTTGGGTTGTTAATATCAATAACATGGATAAGAAGGTCTGCGTCTTCAAGCTCCTCAAGAGTAGCACGAAATGCGCTCATTAGTTCTCGTGGCAATTTCCTAATAAAACCAACTGTATCAGTAACAATAACCTCGACATCCTTAGGGAGTCTTTTCCGGCGGCTAGTTGGATCCAGGGTAGCAAACAGCCTACTTTCGGTTAACACGGAACTCCCTGTAAGAGTATTTAGCAGTGTTGATTTCCCGGCATTGGTGTAACCGACAATAGATATTACAGGCAACTCTTTCCTGCTCCGTTTGGACCGCCGCTGTGCCCTTTGTTTCTGAACTGATACAAGCAATTTGCCCAGTTGTGCAATACGCTTTCTGACCCGTCGACGGTCGATTTCAAGTTTTGTCTCGCCAGGACCTCGCCCTCCAATGCCACCGGCAAGCCGAGACATGGCCGTACCTTTTCCAACGAGTCGTGGAAGGAGATATTTCAACTGAGCTAGTTCCACCTGAATCTTGCCCTCACGACTTTGAGCCCGCTGAGCAAAGATATCCAAGATGAGTTGAGTCCGGTCTATAACCCTTAATTCGGTACAATCCGTAATTGAGCGCACCTGAGATGGGTTTAGTTCCTGGTCAAATATCAAAAGATCCGCTCCTTTTTGGAGGGCCAAGATAACCAATTCACTCAGTTTCCCCTCTCCCATCAAGAATCGAGGGTTCACTCTGCGGGTGCGTTGAATAACTGTTCCAAAAACAGCAATTCGGCAGGTTTCTGCAAGTTCTCGAAGTTCGGCGGTGGAATCTTCCGCTTCTTGCTTTGGGACCGTAGACACACTCACAACAATAGCACGATCCCAGTGTTTTTTTACTTTTTTGGCACGAAGCTTATGAGCAAACTCGGACTCCAGGGAGCGGATAAGGCCTTGGCAATCTATGTCAAGTTCCCATGAACCTAGCGGTGGAAGAATCTCCCAGTTTACTCCGTCTGTATCCTCTGGAAGGATATGGGCAACATGGACCTTATCTGGATGCCCATTTTCCTTTATCGTAATGGCAGCCATGAGATCCAGGTGTAGAAATGTCAAGTCCATGAGATCATCATGCGTGAGAGCTTCGTGTTGCAAGTGTGTGTGCACACACCGAAGACCTTTCAAGCGCTGTTCGCCGGTGCGATATTTCTCCAGGCTTGGAATAACGATCTGCTGATAGTTGCCAACCATTACGTAGGCTGTCCATCCCCGCCTGTCGATTAAAACACCGATCTGGCGGCGCATCTCAAAGGAAAGCAGACAGATGGCCCTGGAAAGTTCTTGTGAGACAATGTGTCTGGGAGGCGTCTTTCTGCCATAAAGGTTTGCAAGACGTCGAATCTGGTTTGCCTTCAGTCCCCCAATGTTTCCGTGAACTTTGATTACTCAGCCCTTACGGTATACTAGCTGGTTTCCATCCATAAATGGCCCTTTTTTCTCTGAGCGGCGTTCTCCGCGGGTTT
>CAYSBQ010000079.1:0-12594 GCA_964429315.1 uncultured Desulfobacterales bacterium | reverse complement strand
CCGGCATCATCAAGACCGTGGAAGTGGACTACAATGACCAGGTAAAAGTCGGCCAAGTTCTGGCCAGGCTCGATACGGACAAGCCCAAGGCCAGGGTGCTGCAATCCAAAGCAGCGCTGGAATCGGCCCGTGCAAAGGTTTTGGAGTCCCAGGCCACCGTCGAGGAAATGCAAGGGGAGCTGGCGCGGTTGAAGGAGGTGTGGGAACTGAGCAATCACAAGGTTCCTTCTCAGCACGATCTGGACGCCGCACAAGCGGCGCTGCAGCGTGCGCAGGCCGTCGAGACCACCGCCAGGGCGCAGGTGTCCCAGGCCCAGGCCACCCTGGAAGCGGACGAGACGGATTTGGCCAAAGCCGTCATTCAGTCTCCCATCAACGGCATCGTGCTAGTGCGAAACGTGGAGCCCGGTCAGACCGTGGCCGCATCGTTTCAATCCCCGGTCCTGTTCACCCTGGCCGAGGATCTGACCCAGATGGAACTCCATGTGGACGTAGACGAGGCCGATGTGGGACATGTCGCGAAGGGGCAAGAGGCAATATTCACCGTCGATGCCCATCCGGGTCGGACGTTCCCGGCAAGGATTACCCAAGTCCGTTATGGCTCCCAGACAGTCAATGGTGTCGTGACGTACAAAACGGTCCTGATCGTGGACAACTCGGACCTGTCTTTGAGGCCCGGAATGACGGCTACAGCGGATATTACCGTCAAAAAAGTTGAAAATATCATCCTTATCCCCAACGCAGCGTTGCGTTTTATTCCCCCAAACAAAGTAAAAGAGGACGCGTCCGATGATGTCGGTTTGCTGCAGAGGCTCATGCCCCGTAGGCACATGCCGCCGAAACAGCGTAAAGACACGGCCGCCGATAGCAATCTGCAGCGCGTGTGGACGGTTCGGGACGGCAACCTTTTCGGCCTTACTATCGGCATAGGCGCCACAGATGGCCGTATGACCGAGGTAACGAGCGGGGACATCGAACCGGGGATGGAACTCGTGGTCGATACGATGAGATTGGGTCGATGAAGACAACTTCTTCCGCTCAACCCAGCGAACAAAGCCTCATAGAGCTAAAAGGTGTGACGAAGGTATACGGGTCGGGCGTTGCGGCCATGGAGGCCTTACGGGGTATTGATTTGCGCATTCGTCTGGGGGAGTTCGTGGCCGTGATGGGATCCAGTGGATCGGGTAAGTCCACCTGCATGAATATTCTGGGCTGCTTGGATACGCCCAGCAGTGGCGCGTACCTTTTTGAAGGGGTGGACGTGGGAAAGCTCTCCCGTGACCAACGCGCGCTTTTGCGCCGCCACTATCTGGGGTTCGTGTTTCAGGGATTCAATCTACTCAATCGAACGTCTGCGCTGGAGAACGTGGAGCTTCCGCTGGTCTATCGTGGTATTCCGACCGATGAACGGCGGCAAAGGGCCTTGCGGGCCCTTGACGCGGTAGGGCTCAAAGGGTGGGAAAAACACACGCCGGGCGAACTTTCCGGGGGGCAGCAGCAACGGGTTGCCATCGCTCGCGCCATTGTCACAGAACCCAAGGTGCTGCTGGCCGACGAACCGACCGGCAACCTCGATTCCGCCCGCAGTCGTGAAATCATGGAGATGCTTGTGGCATTCAACAGAAAGCACGGCCTTACGATCGCCATGGTCACCCACGATGCCGACATGGCGGCCTACGCGAAACGCATTATTCGCTTCCTCGACGGGACCATCGGCTCGGAGGAAGACAATGGGAAAACGTTATCATGATAAGGGAAACGATTCTACTGGCCTTTCGTGAAATCCGGCGCAATCTCATGCGTTCGTCGCTGACCATCCTGGGCATCGTCATCGGGGTTGCTGCCGTCATCACCATGGTGACCCTGGGAAGAGGGGCGACGGCGCAGGTAACGTCCGATATCGCAAAACTGGGCACCAATATGCTACAGGTCAGGCCGGGGCAGCACCGCCACGGTCCCGGCGGCACCCACGCAACCGCCGCCATGTTCAAAGTGGAAGATGCCGACGCCATGGCCCGAGAGATCTCCGGACTGGCTGCGGTAGCACCCATGGTTTCCCAGAATACACAAGCCATATACGGAAACCAAAACTGGGCGACCACGATCATCGGCAGCACGCCCGCCTATTTTCAGGTTCGCAACTGGGTCCTTCAAAACGGACGGCAATTTACAGACAATGAACTTTGGGGAGGAAAAGCCGTATGCATCCTCGGCAGCACTGTCAGCAACGAACTCTTTGGCGGCCAGGACCCGTTGGGCGACACCATCCGGTTGGAAAAGCTTTCCTGTCTGGTGATCGGTGTGCTCCAGTCCAAGGGACAATCCAGTTTCGGGACGGATCAAGACGATTTCGTGATGATGCCCTTGCGCACGGTTCAGCGGCGCATGGCCGGGAATACGGACGTGAGAACAATTTATGTTTCGGCACAAGATGGTGTTTCTACCAAGAAGGTCGAACAGGATATCGCAAGACTGATGCGCGAACGTCGACGCATCGCAGTGGGCAAGGACGATGATTTCCATGTCCGAGACATGCAGGAGTTGGTCAGCACGATGACGGGAACCACACAGGTCCTCACCGGGCTGCTGGGAGCCGTGGCCGCGGTGAGTCTACTGGTTGGGGGGATCGGCATCATGAACATCATGCTGGTATCGGTTACGGAAAGAACACGGGAGATCGGCATCAGGCTCGCTATCGGCGCTCTGGAGCGGAACGTGTTGATGCAGTTTCTCGTCGAAGCCGTGGTGCTGTCTTCATTCGGTGGGCTCATCGGGATCGCCCTCGGAGTTACGGCGGCCGCCCTTGGCGCACCTGCGCTCAAGGTTCCCTTCGTCCTGGATCCGGGGATCATTGTGATCGCCTTTGTCTTTTCCGCCGCCGTGGGCGTTATTTTCGGCTACTTTCCGGCCCGGAAGGCCGGTCAATTGGATCCGATTGAAGCGTTGCGTCATGAGTAAACATCCATCTTCGGATGATTCAGGGTCGGTGCACATCTTTGTTGCCGGCATGCCACTGAACGGGGGGAACGGGTTTTGTGGACTGCTTTTCTTAGTCGGTTAAGAGGTTGTTTGCCAGCCCTTATTTTCTGAGTTTTTCCGCCACTGTTTCTTTGTTGAATGGCTTTGCGATATATTCGTTACATCCGGCCTGAATGGACGTGATGATAGTGTCCTTGTCGGATATTTACCATGGATGTTTGCCGTTTGCATTGACGGCAAAGAAAAAGACCACGCCCCATCAAGGATGGCTTGTCGGGTTTTTCTCCACAACCGGGACAAATAAAGCCTTCTGGCCATCGAAGTTTCGTAATATAATCAAGGCAATCCTTTTCGCTGACAAACCAGCTATCGAGTTCTTGAAACGTACCAGGGTAGTCAATGCCAGAAACGGGATGCCTTGGCTCTTCCATGACCATATGCTACATCTTGCGGTCGGTTGAGTCAACTGCATACCCACTATTAATAATTAAGATGCGCCCCTCTATTTTCCAGCAAGCGTTTTAGAATCTTAACGTCAAGTAGGCGACGGATGACCTCAACACCGGCAATTTCGTCTCCATGGATGTCGTCACAAACAAAGAGTCGCGCACCGTCCTTCTTCCCTCGGGTGATATGTGTCGGCATGGTCATTTCTGCACGGGGATACAAATGGGGGACCGGAATGTCCACGGTTGCATGCTGGCCGGGTTTTATCTCGGATCCAACTATTTTTAAAACATCAACCATCCTTTTTGTTACCCTTGTCCTCTGGTCCTGGTATTACCCGGCTTTGCGTTTTTTTCTATGTACTCGATGATCTTCCCAGCGACATCCTTACCGGTTGTTTTTTCAATGCCCTCCAATCCGGGCGAGGAATTCACCTCCATAACTACCGGGCCATGGTTTGAACGCAGAATGTCGACACCACAAACCTTCAATCCCATTATCCGTGCAGCACGAGTTGCAGTAGAGCGCTCTTCTGGTGTTATCCGTACAGTAGACCCTTTCCCGCCTCTGTGAATGTTGGACCGAAACTCACCTTCTCCCCCTTTTCGCATCATGGACGCCACAACGCGCTTATCAACGACAAAACAGCGGATATCGCTACCTTGCGCCTCTTTGATAAACTCTTGAACCAGAATGTTTGCCTTCACCCCCCCGAAAGCTTCAATGACGCTCTGAGCAGCTTTCTTGTTTTCAGCCAAGACAACGCCGATGCCTTGTGTACCTTCAAGGAGCTTTACGACCAAAGGGGCGCCCCCTACTAACTCAATGAGATCGTTGGTAAACTTGGTAGAATGGGCAAAGCCTGTTACAGGAAGTCCAACCCCTTTTCGAGCCAAGAGTTGAAGGCTCCGCAACTTGTCCCGGGAACGACTGATGGCAACGGATTCATTTAGGCAGTAAACACCCATCATTTCAAATTGACGGACCACTGCTGTACCATAAAACGTGGTGGAGGCGCCAACACGGGGAATGATGGCATCGAAGCCTACCAGTTTCTGGCCCTTGTAGTGAATAGTTGGATCATGAGACGTAATGTTCATATAGCAACGGAGGTGGTCAATGACATGCACCTCATGGCCACGGTCTTCTGCAGATTTCACGATTCGGTTGGTTGAATAAAGTTCTCGCTTACGAGAGAGGATGCCGATTTTCACACTTTTATCCTTTTCTTCTTCATGCCGTATGCTTTGGCAAGTTTCCTCCCTACACGATAGGAGCTATTGGGATCTACCAACAAACGCCCTGCCATAGCGGAGCGGCCCAAAAGCATTCGGAATAGCATGGTATCTCGGTTGGTCAACGTAATCTCAATCGGCCACTCCATGCTTCCCATCGAGACTGGAGTACGAATCACATAGCGTAGCTCCCTGTGCCCACCCGAGTCAGTTACTTTTCGCCTATCGACCACATGGGCCACACAGAACAGCTCAACATCTCGACATCTTTGCAAGGGGTGAATCCCAAATCGAACCTTCAGATGTCCACGTTCTCGAAAGGTTTCCATGGCATAAGTGTGAAGGGAAGATGTCCTGGCTCCGGTATCGAGTTTTGCCTTGATCGCCGGTATTCCAAGCTCAGGAAGGCTCAACCATTCCCGCCAACCGACTGTTATGAGATTCCCTTTTTCTCTTTTTTCCTTTTTCATATGACAATTTTTTTGCCCACTGTTTAAATAGGTTGAAACGCGGCTTCATTTGAGAACGAAAATATTCCATAAAATATCGATAGAATTTCGCCATAAAATATTTTTAGGTAAAAATGAGGATAGAATTTAAAAAGACCGACGGAGCTTCCCCGGGCGGAATGTCTTCCAGCCCGGGGCAAAACATAGTGTATAGCTTAATACATATCCTCTCCATAGGGCATCGCAGGCGCCGTTAGTTTTTTCTCCGGCTTCTCAGCAACGGAAAAATAGCTACTATTGTCAGGTTGTCAATGGCGCATCTCAACTTTTAAACAGATTTTACCAGCCCTCAAGGTGGGAGGTCTTATGATAGTCGTTTCTACTTTTGGATTTTGTTCTTTTCATTCGGGGACTAAAGTGTTTTTTGGGCGCTTCGGCTGCATCCACAATTAAGGCGCGACCTTTACATTGGAAGCCATTCAAAGCCTGCTTTGCCCTTTCCGCCTCTGACCTCCGAGACATCTCAACAAAGCCGTAACCGTTTTCTGCCTTTATGATGACTTCATCGACTTCGCCATATTGGGAAAATAATCGGTCCAAATCCTCATAAGTTACAGCGGCGCCAACATTTCCTACATACAATTTCCTAGTTTTCACATCTCTATACTCCTGCACAAAACACAGCAATTATTATCACTATGCTACCAAAAAGCGCTTTAATTCATTACCTAAGATTTATTCTTTGTTGTTTAAGCAATCCAATGCCGCGTCATCTCCCCAGTCCCAAAACGCATCATTATCAACTATGTCAAGCCCTCTGCAAGCATAGGATTGTAGATCTCCCGTGTAGAATTCATCAAACTCCATAACGTCTTCAAGGTCTAAAAAACTATTAAATTCTTTCATGGCCAAATCCTTTTACAAGTTTTTTTATAGTTATTCTATTCAGCGAAATCTGACTCTGCCTCCGCTTCCCCCACTTTAGTCATGGTTTGTTGATTGTCATTCTTTCCTGAGTTCTCTTCTTCAGCGCTGTCATCATCGTCAGTAGGTTGCGGCCGTTCCGGCTCTTCGTCAGTTTCAGATTCTACCTCCTGAACCGTTTCTGTATCCTCCGGTTTCTCTTCTTCGTTTTGCGCTTTCTTGTTAAACCGTGGGGGGGACACAGGACGATTAGGAGGAAGTTGATAAGTTTGTTGCTCTCTTGATGAATAGCTTCCAGAGGAAGGAACACCACTATTATAAACTCGAATATCAAGTCTTCGGTCACCAGGTTGTCCGTCATACCAAATTATTGCGAAACTACTTTCCTTGAAGAGGTCTTTGACAATCTGTTCAATAGTCAGATTTCTATAGGCTTTTGATACCTTTTTCCCTTCCGGAATTTTATTTGCGAAAATACAGATACCCGTTACACGGGTAAGCTCATCCAATATTTCGGATACAGAAGCATTTGTGAATTCGAGTGATAATCTTTTTTCGCCGTCGCTTTGTTCCCCAAAAGTTGAGCTAACACAAATAATTGTAAACAAAAAAGAATAAAAAAGATTTATGCAATATTGTTTCATGACAGTAGCCTTTTGCCCTCCATTGTTACAGTACGCACTCTCTATACTATAGAAGCATTGAAAATCTCATTTTGAAAAAAGCTTTGAGAAATTCTTGGGACTGCGGTTTTTCCAATTTCCCCGATGGTATGCATCACTGATCAGAAGGGGGAAGTTGATAGTTGCTTCACCGTAGACCATTTGCTCCTGCATCAGGTCGACCTTGCCCCATGAACACGCCTCTCTCAGGGTGGAACCTGACAATCCACCATCTCGTTCGTCTGCAACTGTTAACTGGACGGCATATTTGTGCATGGGTTTTTCTTCACCGAGAATATCTGTGGCAACAACAACATCCTGTGTGAAGTTCTTTGGTACCCCGCCTCCAATCATCAGAATCCCAGTATCTTTTGCAGCAAGCTTTATTTCTGTCAGTTCCCGAAAATCTGCGACCGAATCAATCGAAAGATGTTGCTCTTTATTGTGCCATTGATGATGCACCAATCCAAAGCCTGCGGAACAATCGGAAAAAGCCGGTACAAAAATAGGAACTTTATTCTTATAGGCAGCATGGACAACGGATTGTTCGCAATCCAATCCCTTGTCATCCAGATAAGCACCCATAGCGTGAATGAATTCTCTAGAGGAATACGGTCGGGCCGGTAATTCTTCTGCAATGCGCGCGATGGTCATATCACAGACTCGAAGCTCTTCTTCGTCAATGTAGGTGTCATAGATTCGATCGATGGAAAGACGGCGAAGAAAGGCGTCATCACAGACACAGTTTCCTATGTAATGTCGAAAGCCAAGCGCCTCAAAAAAATCTTGATCTACGATTATAGCACCGGTGGAGACTATAGCGTCCACCATTCGACAGTTTATCATGTCCACAACGACATGCTTAAGGCCTGCACTGAAAAGAGAACCGGCCATAGTCAATATGACCGCACATTCTTGATCCTCAAGCATCCGATTGAATATGTTACTGGCTGATGCCAGGTTTCGTGCCTGGAACGCCATATCTCCAAAGCTTTTCAATAAAGGTCTAGCATCAAAAGCCTTTATTTCTATATGCTCAATGGTTTTGTCTAAGAGAGTCTGCTTATCCATTTCGTTTTATTTCCTAGAAAACACCATGCTCAAGATCCGATATAATAGCTTGGCAGCCAAGAAATCGGGGGCCTTGTTTGATGGATTAGGGCATAATTCGGTTATATCTATAGCAACAATGTTTTTTTCTTCCACAACGGCTGCAATCAATCTATTCAGCGTTTGCCAGCCTAAGCCGCCGGGTTCAGGTGTCCCAGTAGACGGCATAATGGATGGATCGAGTACGTCCAAGTCGACCGTTAAATAAACTTCTTCCGACAATTTGTCGAGAATTCCAGGAACGACATCGTGTCCATTTAAAATACCGTGGGCAAAAAATGTCCTTTTTGTATCAAGCGCATCTTTTTCTGACACATCCATGCTGCGGATTCCAACCTGTACAAAGGGACAAATTTCACCAATTCTGGCCATGACGCAGGCATGACTAAGTTTTTCCCCTTCGTATGCGTCCCTCCTATCTGAATGGGCGTCAAACTGAATTACAGAAAGATTGCGGAACTTTTCTGATGCTGCCTGAACAAGTCCAATAGAAACAGTGTGTTCACCACCTATCCCAACCGGAAACTTATCGTCTTGCAGGATGGTCACTGCTTTCTCGTAAACAGCAGCAATCATCTCTGAAGGTTCAGTGGGACACACAATGGGAGGCATCGTTACAATGCCGTTTCTAAATACTTCCGAGTCCGTTTCGATATCATAGAGTTCCATGTTCGCCGATGCTTCCAGCAAAGCCTGAGGACCTAGGCGAGAGCCTTTCATCCAGGACGACGTAGCGTCGTACGGGATCGGCAATATGGCAATGGCGGCCTCGTCATATCGGTAATACTCCGGAGAGAGATCACCAAAGGCTCCTGAACATTCATTCACAGTCACGACTCACAAAGATGCCCTTGAAAAAGTGACAGGGAAATTAGCTCCCCGTTCTTGAACGTTTACAACGGGTGATTGCGATTCAAAGAATCGGATAATGTGCTTCTTTGCTTTTTCCACATCGAAAGGTTTGCAGGAAAAAAGATCTACAAATACAAATTTTTTTTTCGGATACGTATGTAACGAAATGTGGCTTTCTGCTATAATCACCACGCCTGTAATGCCGGCATCTTCTGGTATAGAGGCGTTATAACGAAAAACATACGGTTGCGTTATAGCGATCATACCCACGATGGTCGGCAATTCACTCAACAGCCTGAAGCACGCGTCAAGATCATCGAGGATGGTTTGGTTACAGTCATTAAGATCCAGCATAAGATGCAGACCGTATCCGAACATTTGCTTTGACATTTTCACAGATTCTCCAAGCAACAGTCATTGGCACAACAACGAGGTCTGCTTCTGTAGTAAAAAGCTTGGTGATATGCTAGACCGCTTCCTTGAGTGCCTTCGCCGGCTGAAACTTTACAGCGTTACGTGCTTCAATATTGATTTTTTCTCCTGTTTTTGGATTTACGCCTTTTCTGGCTTTCCGCCTAACTTTAGAAAAAGTCCCAAATCCCGGCAGCGAGATTTTCCCATTCTTTTTCTTCAAGCTTCCTTTAATAGCGCCAATCATCAATTCTGACGGTCTCGTAAAAAGTCCAACTTCTGCGTTGCGCTGCATTTCGCAATCATTCAACGTACGATAAGTACGCCTCATGATTACAAAATTTGCACGCCTTGAATTTGAACATTTTACGAAACCGTCTAAATCTGACTTTTTACGAAGCCATCAATTCTAACGCTTCAGATGCTTCTGCTTTTGATATTTCAGCGTCCTGTGCAATTTGCCCGACTAATTCCACCTTCGTCGTTTTCAGATTCCTCCTTTAACGAAGGGCAAGGCTCTGGAGTTCTTCTCTCATTTGTTCTATTAAGAAAGGAGATAGGCATGTCACTATTTTTCTTTTTTGATCCGAAGAGAGATACTTGAATCCCATCACCTTGCCCAAACATTTTTTTGAACCGCACCTGCACTGAAAAGAACATCCTTGTTCTATTAGATCGTACTCTGTGGTGTTATAATCGAAAGTTAGTTCCTCTCCTCTTTTGATATTTCGTCGTGTAACCAACACCCATCTCGAAAATCCCACAAGACAATTTTGGCTACAACTGTGATTCACGAATTCGTCAAATGTCTCTCTGGATTCCAGAAATAGATTCGCATCGATTTGCAAGGCAGCATTAAAGTTATGAACCACTGTCCTGTTCACGATTGAACCATAAAAAGGAAAAATAGTATCTGCGCTTTCAATATCTACCTCTGTATAAATACCATATCCTTTTCCCTGAGAACCTAAGATAGAAATGGTATCGGGCAGACTCACTTCGTGCGAAGGTTTAGAAAAAGACATGTCTCGTCAGTAGAAATCAAATACCTATGTCCATTTCTATGCCCTCTTTCAAAGGGTATCATCCAAAGGATGCCAATAGCTTGTTACGGTAATCATCTTGTTGCCTCTCTTGGTTTGTCGAAGGACCCCTTCTAAGTCGAGATCTTGCTGTAAAAACCGTAAGAGTTCCTTTCCTTTTTCGTCAGATTTAACAACATACCGCTCCTCGCCTTTCCCATATATGGCAGTTTTTACAGGATTTCCTTTCTCATCCCAATCTACGGGAATTACAAGACCTCTAACTTTTACGAGTCTTCTACCCATTTTTGCCCCATAAGGTTCAAACTGGATCAATCAAATTCAAAAGAGGCAAGCCCATTCTCGCGCATATTGCCGGCAGCAAAATGTACGGGGCATTATGTCGAAAGACCATGCTTCGGCTTCATTCGAGTGTTTTACATTAAGCAGGAAGGGTGCCAAATGCATAACCATCTGTATTTAATATGTATTTGTGCCGGATTGCCGCCCTAAGAATGAACTCATGGTTCTGATTAATCAGGTAGTAAGTCTAATATTTGAGCGATTCTTGAAGTTTTTAGTGCTATAACAATTAGTAATGTTTGAATATTTTTCCTATAGGAATCTTGGGTTCCGACAGATTATGGCAGTCGGAATCCGGAGTTCCTGCCTGTGTAACAGGGGTGGACAAACATTTTGTTTAATTTGAAAAGAATTGAAATAAATCAGTTGCACTTTTATCTCTCTCGAAGTAAACGAATACGGCTTCAGATAATATTCTCCGGCGGGTGGAGGAACCATGAAAGTCATACTTGTGGCGTCAACGAACATGGCTGCATGTGAGACCATACAAACCAGTATGCGTACGGAGTACACTGTAGAAGTCAAGTCGAGTTCTGAATCATGCTTGCAAGCCTTTAAGAAAAAAAGATACGAGTTCCTGTTTATTGATATTGATTTACTTCTTAATAATATCGCAGGAAATGATTATAGGGCCGCTCTGCAACCATACTGGCGTGTTTATCCAAGCGCCTGCATTGTCGCAATGGCTCCCCAGAAGGCTGTAAGGGGAGCCGTAAGGGCAGTCAAAGCCGGCGCAAACGATTATTTAACCTACCCCATTAGTCCTGAAGAAGTATCGCTCGTCACCGAATCCGCCTATGAATCTTTGGTCATGGAGTCTGAGCTGGATTATCTGCGTGACCAGTTTTGGGACGGTGATTATAGGGAGTTCATTCAGACCCAGAATCTCTTGATGAGAGAAGTATTTGAACGGGTTCGTTCGGTTTCTCCAACTAGAAGCACTGTTTTACTTTCGGGCGAGACGGGTACGGGCAAGGGGGTGTTGGCCCGACTCATTCACAGACATAGTAACCGTAAAGACGGGCCATTTATAAGCGTTCACTGTGGCGCCATTCCGGATACGCTCATTGAAAGTGAGTTGTTTGGTCATGAGAAAGGGGCCTTTACAGGGGCAATTAGGCGAAAACTAGGCAAGTTCGAAATTGCCCAGGAAGGAACTATTTTTCTTGATGAAATTGGGACCATCACCCCTCCTACCCAGATTAAGCTACTGGAGATACTTCAAGAGGGAATATTCCATCGCCTTGGAGGAGAAACGGATATTACAGCAGATGTTCGGGTTATTGCCGCAACGAATTCAGACCTCAAAGACATGTTGCTGGAAGGTAATTTCAGAAAAGACCTTTACTATCGACTTAATGTTTTTCCTTTGGAGATACCACCTCTCCGGGAAAGACCCGAAGACATCCCTCATATTGCCCGGGTAGTTCTAGCCAAATTGAACCGATTCCACAGCCAGGACATCCATGACATAGGACAACCAGTCATTGATGCCTTTAAAAGATACTCTTGGCCGGGAAATATCAGGGAGATGGAAAACCTCATGGAGCGGGCTTATATCCTTGAAAAAACGCAGTTACTGACTCCCGATGGATTTCCGGAAGAACTTTTTTCTTCTCATATATCAGATCAAACGCTCATGGCCGGATCCACAATGACTCTGGCTGAAATGAGGCATAACGCTGTGGAGCGAGCTGAAAAGCGATATCTGTGTGATCTTTTGACGGTGCACAAGGGTTTGATAAAGGATACCGCCAAAGCCGCCGGAATTAGCACGCGCCAGTTGCATAAGCTTATGAAGAAACACACAATAAAAAAAGAAAACTACAAGTCCAGAGCTGCTTAAGGTAAGACTTAGCTTCAACCGGAATGGATTTGAAGCTCCCCTGAAACAGATGCCCTCTCCTCTGGCGTTTGCGGTTGAAATAGGCTGCATAGCTCACATTCACCCATTGAACGGCACGGCTCAGGTGGGCTTCATGGGAAAGTCTGCCGGCTTTTAAGTTTCTTTTCAGGCTAATAGTTGAACGCCGACAACTCCTCAATAAAGGCAAGATAGTTGGGCCGGGAGGGTTTGTTAAATATGGTCCTTCTCCAATTTAGTTGGAGAAGAGGGTCCAAGGGTTCCAGGGATCAAGGA
>CAYSBQ010000078.1:0-12652 GCA_964429315.1 uncultured Desulfobacterales bacterium | reverse complement strand
AGGCCCTAAATTGACGGTCCAAGATCTAAGGATTAAGGAGGGGTACACCCCCCAAGGGATTAAAAAGGCAGAACATGACATTTACTTTCCTCCGATTCCTCCAAGTGGGGTTGACCTTACCTTCTTGCAGGGATCTCTTGAGGCTTTTTACATTAGAGAGGCTCTTAGGATGGCCAAAGGCAATGAAAGCAAGGCCGCTAGACTACTAAATATGAACCATCACACCTTTCGATACCGAAAAAAGCGGCTTCAGATTAAGTAAATATGCCTTAGCCGAGGCCGGTTCTCCCTCCAAAACGCCTATCGAGTCGAGGATACTCAGGAGTCAAATCCTGTTTGCTTTGGTACGTCATTCCGGAGGGATTCCCTATTCTTCTGAAAATTCCTAAAATATGCGGATGTTGGCGCCGTTCCCATACACCACTCTAACTTTCGAAATATTGCTAAAGCTCCTTTTGTAATTCTTCTAGATTTAGCCCTCCAAAGGTAGACTGATTCAATGCAAAACCGGATAACCAACTGAATATTCTATGTAATGGCTACAGGAGACCAGATGGCACGACTAATGCTATATAAAAATTCATAGGGACGAGGCCTAAACCACCAAGTGGTGAGTTCAACCTTCAAGGAGTTAGTTATGGATCTTTTCCAGGAGTTAAGGAGAAAGAAGACGTTGGTCATAGATGACGACGAATGGATTAGGGATTCTTTGGGCCTATTTTTCCAAAGTGAAGGCTGTTCTCTTGTTGCACTTGAGACAGCCGAAGAGGCCATAGAGGCACTTAAGAACCAAAGCTACGACGTCATTATTGCTGACTACCGACTACCCGGCATGAATGGCTTGGAGTTTTTCAAGAGGATCGACGGGATTTACTCCGCCCCAATTAAGATACTTATCACAGCTTATGGCAATAAAAAGGTTCTTTCTGAGGCAAATAAGCTGGGTATAAATGATTTCGTTAATAAACCCTTTACAATGGAAACCATCAAAGCGTCTTTGTCCAGACTGATTGAAGACCATGGAAGAGAAGATATTGGCGGTAGCGGCAAGCACTTAGGATAACAGGCAAGACCTAGTCGATAGTTGGATCCCAATTTTTGGTTCCGGGGGAAGACACACAAAAAGGAGGTGATCTATCATGGAAATTGTGCCACGGAAAGGGTTCGGCGAAATTAGTTTTCTTCGAGCTGAAATGGACAAACTCTGAAACCGTTTTTTTCGGGGAGAGGACTTTCCCTAGCGTTTATTTAGAAGAATGGGGGCACTCGGTGGATATTGCGGAAACCAAGAACGACGTTGTAGTAAAAGCAGAGCTGCCTGGTCTGGGGACAAAGTACATTGAAGTTGGCATTTCGGGAGATATTTTGACTATCAAAGGTGAGAAGAAAAAGAAAGAGGAGGACAAAATCGAAAAGGCAAAGAGAAAAGAAATCAAAGCTAAGGTGAAATAGGTTCGTATGCCTCTGGTTAT
Organism: uncultured Desulfobacterales bacterium; assembly: GCA_964429315.1. Lineage (GTDB taxonomy): Bacteria > Desulfobacterota > Desulfobacteria > Desulfobacterales. The sequence continues at coordinate 11,180 of CAYSBQ010000078.1, read as the reverse complement.
AATGTAATAGACTGTAATTGTAGTTAAATTGTCTAAGGAAGAACGTTCAAATGCCACAAATTGTCTGAACGGAAAACTAAGGAGGTGAAAGGACATGATAGAAATAAAGAACATACTTTTCCCTATTGATTTGACGGAAAACTCTTCGAAGATACTACCTTATGTGCTGTCATTTTCGGAGAAATACAACAGCATGATTTACTTGCTTCACGTTTTTCAGGACCTTAAGAGGTGGGGCAAGCTGTACATACCACACATTTCCACGGAGAAGTTCGAAGAACAAGCTTTGGAAGGTGCTAAAAAATTCATGGAAACATTGTGCGATGAGAAGCTACGGGGATGTCCGAATTTCCAAAAAAGGATTGTCTCAGGAGATCCAGCCGCTGAGATTCTAAAGACCATAGAATCGGAAGGGATAGACCTGGTTATCATGGGAACACATGGTCGTAAAGGATTGGAACGCACTCTTTTTGGAAGCGTAGCTGAAAATGTTGTAAAAAAATCGGGCGTTCCTGTGTTGACTATTAACCCTTGGAAGTTGAAATAGCTATTTAGCGGAATTTGACGAAACTGTCTCGCGAACCCTCTGCATAGGGGGCATCATAATAAGGAGGTAGAGATGCCGGTATTTGAGAATATTTTGTTTCCCATTGACTTTTCGGAATGTTCGGAGAGGGTTTGCCCTTACGCACTAGATGTGGCTGATAGATTCAATACCAGGCTTCATCTATTGTTTGTCGCCCAGGACCTCTCGTACCTATCAACAAACAACGTTGGGCCCCAACTGCTGATGAATATGAGCAGAGACATCGCCCTTGCCGGAGAAAAAGAGATGCAGGCTTTTTGTAAAAAGCATGTAAGGGATTTCTCCAACTACGACACCAAGGTCGTCATAGGCAATCCTAAAGAGGAGATTCTAAGGTATGCCATTGAAGTCCATATTGATTTGATTATCATGGGCACCCACGGTAGAAGTGGCTTGGAACGGGTTTTGATGGGTAGTGTGGCCGATCAAGTGCTCAAGAATGCTGCTGTCCCAGTCCTGACGGTAAATCCGTTTAGGCCAAAAGTGCAATATATACATACATAGGTTGGCCGCGTGACCTAGACTCGGAGACGAGAAAACCATTTCACGCATGGTTCAAACAGAGGAATGTGTAGGTGAAAGCCAGTAAATCGAAGCTGAAAGCAAAACAAAGGCTCCCACAGGCCTTCAAGATGCCGGGAGCAACCTTACATCATTTACAAGCACTCCGTTAGTGCCTGCTCATGAGGTGTAACATGGGAAAAAAGATCCTGATTGCTGTGGGCGACTGTGACTATTCGAAACATGCCGTGAAATATGCAGCTACAATATCACGGGCCGTGAAGGACTTGACCTATACGCTTTTTAATGTTCAGGCCAGCGTTCCAAACATATTCACTGAGGAGGCACAAAAAAACCCGGAAGTCCAAGCCGGGGTAGACGCTCTGGTTCGTGAAGGCAGCGAAGCATCCATATGCGTTGTTGGAAAGTTGAAAGATCTTCTTCTCGAATACGGAGTGACTGGCAATCACATTGAAGTGATTACAGAACCCATGCAAGATGGACCGGCAAAGGACATCCTGGAACGAGCAAAAAAAGGAAGTTACCAAGCCATTGTTCTCGCTAGCAAGGGCCTTACACCGAGGAAGGACTTTTTTGTCGGTACAACTGCTGCCAAGGTTCTCGATCACGCATTACAAATGTCGGTTTGGGTTGTAGATGAATATACGAAATCCTTAGATGTAATGGTCGCGGTGGACGGATCCAAAGGCTCGTTTCGTGCACTGGATCATGTTATTGCCATGGTCGGCGCGAATCCTGATCTTAGGTTGGTATTGTTTCACGTCTTACCGTACCTTAGCCACTACTATAATAAGGATTTTGAAAGGAAAAATCCACACCTTCAAAAGCTTATTCAGGAAAAGGATAATCAACGCATGGAAACCTTTTACAGCAAGGCCTTAAAGAAACTCGAAGAAGCAGGGATAAAAAGGAGTCAGGTTGAAATCAAGACGGACACGTACGGTTACGATATTTCTACCGCAATTCTCGGAGAGTCGAGGAGCGGGAGATATGGTACACTGGTGGTCGGACGACGTGGAGAGAGAGAGGCTTTCTATACAGGACGAATAGCAATGCGATTGGCACAAAAAATGCCTACTCCGGTCCTCTGGGTGGTTGCCTAGACCTATTATAATCTAGCTGAAAAAGTGCAAAAAACGGCCGAGAAAGTAGAAATAATATATAGCGAAGTTGTGGTGATAACCACTTGTCGCAAATGGTTAATGCCTAACTGGGAAGGCAATGATGGGAAAGAAGATTCTGATAGCTGTTTGTAATTGTGCCCCTTCCGAACAGATTGTGAAATACGTTGCCAACATCTGTTCAAGCGAAAAAGATATCGTTTATGGCCTTTTCAATGTCCGGTCTTTGCTTCCGCAGACCCTTCTGGAAAAAATCGAGACAAATCCAAAGGCAAGAGCAGAAGCTGAAGCACTTGTTAGGGAGGAGAGCGAAGCTACCAACTGGGCACTTGAAAGATTCAGGCACCTCATGGTTTGTGAAGGAATAAAAGCGCGATGTATACAGTTGATCACTAAACCGGTGGAACTAGGGATCGCCAAAGACATTTTAAACAAGGCCGAAGATGGTTCGTATGATGCGATTGTTCTTGGCCGCCAGGGACTCACGCCAAGCAACGACACCCACATTGGCTCCATCGCGGGAAAAGTTGTTGAACATGCCTTGAAGATTCCCATATGGATTGTTGCTGGAGAAGCTACATCCATGGGTGTTCTGTTAGCGGTTGATGGATCGCAGAATTCGCTGAGAGCTCTGGATCACGTACTACGAATGGTAGGAGCTAATCCAGAACTCAGGCTGACCATTTTTCATGTCCCGGCGAATCTTAAATACTGCGAAATCGTCTTGGAAACCGGCAGAGCTTACGATGCTGCTATGGAAAAATCACATCTTCAGGAATCTATCCTGGACGACGACAACAGACGGATGAAAGCTTTCTATGACAAAGCATATGAAAGGATTAAGGCTGCTGGCTTGGACAAGAGCCGCCTCGGAATCAAAAGCAGGGTTTGGGGCCACGATATTGCCATGGCAGTTATTGATGAAGCGATAGCCGGCCAACATGGCACAATTGTTGTTGGCCGACGGGGCGAACGTAAGGCCTTCTTTTCGGGACAGATTGCCGCGCGTTTGCTTCAAAAGGTTTCAGATCAGGCCCTGTGGGTGGTTTCTTGAACGTCACGAAGGTCGCGATATGGAGCAATAGCAATGCCAAGGATTTCTAAATTTATAGCGACGTACATGTCACTGCCGTTAATGACTATTTTGCTGGTTTTTGCACAGGCCTCTTGTGGCCTTGCCCAAATCAAGGGGACGCCGGCATATGTTGGCTCGTCGGCCTGCAAAGCCTGTCATGAGAAGGAATACAACAGCTTTATGACTCACGCAAAAAAGAGCACATCATTTCAAAGCATTGAAAGGGTGAAAAAAGAGCTAACGGAAGAGGAGACTAAGGGCTGTTATTACTGTCATACTACCGGATATGGTAAACGAGGCGGTTTTATAAGCCCAGAAAAGACGCCTCACCTGAAAAATGCAGGCTGTGAGGTATGTCATGGTCCCGGCGAGGTTCACGTAAAGACAACGGATACCTCACATATAAAAGGCAGTTTGACCACACGAGACTGTGAGGCATGCCACACATCAGAAAGGGTCAGGGCCTTCAGATACAAACCTTTGATTCACGGTGGTGCGCATTAGGGGGTAACAGCGAGCAGGAGGTAAGGATGGTTGGGTTTTTAAGAAAGCGTCTTGCTAATAAGATACTGGTCGCAATAGTTATTACTATAGTTTTGATTATGGGAACTGAAATCATTGTGAGAATATACTTTGGGACCAGAGACAGGATAGAGCTGATGAACATGTTGTCTCAGGATCTGGCTTCCTCGACCTACGCGGGTATAAAACATCCCATGTCAATAGGAGACGCTGAGGCTATTAAGAGACAACTGCTAGACATCAGGGAAACGGCCAAAGATGTTGAGGTATTTATCTGTGATTTTGATCAGGAGATAATCTATTCCACCCATGAGGACAAGGTAAAGACCAAGATGGCGGATTCCATTCATAATAAAGTCGCCCTGCAAACCTTAAAGGAGATATTAAAGACCGGGATTCAACCAGAGAGTCCTTTTGAGGATGAACTCTCAGGGCAAAGGCATTTGGCTTACTTCTATCCTATTTTAAATCAAAAGGAGTGCCATCACTGCCACGGCTCTTCCAGAAAGGTCGTTGGTAGTATGGCAATAAAGGTGAGTGCTGAGAGAGTTTATGCGACTGTGGCCGCCCAGCGAAACCGAACCCTCATATTAACTTCATTTGGCATATCTGTCTCGTTCCTCATAATTTATCTCATAGTGAACAAATTTATAAGGCGTCCGGTGGAGACTCTAGCTGAGAAGGCAAAGAGGTTCGCAGAAGGAGATATGGCGGTTTCCATAGATATAAACACACAAGACGAAATCGGGGTTTTCGGCAATACCTTCAATTATATGGTAGAGAGGGTCTCTTCATCTAATAAAAAATTAGAGGAGCAGATAGCGAGAAAGACTGCCTTGTTGAATGAAAGGACCCGGCTTATAACGCTCTTGGAGAAGGCGAATAGGGAGCTTAGGGAGTTGGACAAACTAAAATCAACTTTTCTGGCAAATATGTCTCATGAGCTGCGTACCCCCATGAATGCTATTATCGGATATGCAGATTTATTAGTAGACGGGGTTGACGGGCCTATTAACGAAGAACAGGAAAAGAGCCTCAAAAAGATTGCCGCCAATTCACAAAATCTCATGCGATTGATAAACGATATTCTCGATATGTCCAAAATAGAGTCAGCAAGAATAGACTTGCGCCCGATCGAACTCGACCTGAAGTCGCTGTTTGAAGCGGTGATCCCAGCATTTGAACCTCAGCTGAAACAAGGGGGCCTCGCGTTAGATTATTTTATCGATGAAGCTTTGCCTTTGGTTTATGGCGATGAGGATATGATCAGACAGGTCCTAATAAATCTCCTATCCAATGCCGTCAAGTTTACCCATAAGGGAGGGATCAAAATATCTGCAAGGCCATGTGAGCGGGGGATTGAGCCTGGAGAACCGCCCATCTTTGCAAAAATCTGTGTGGAAGATACGGGCATAGGGATAAAGGAGGAGGATCTCGGCACTATCTTCGATAAGTTTGTACAGGTGGACCTGACAACCGTTCGGCAGCACGAAGGGACCGGCCTTGGCCTCAGTATTGCCAGAGGACTAGTGGCACTGCACAAAGGCATGATTTGGGCCACGAGTGATTATGGAGAGGGTAGCAAATTCTGTTTTACTATACCGTTGAAAAAAGAGATTCTCGATAACCCGGAAACGGCTGTAATTGAACCGAGAATGGCTGAGGCCTTGGCTGACTATTTTGGAAAGCCGACTGATATGTTTTTAAAAAAGCCGGAATATGCCGGTAATCGAATAAGATGCTGGGATTACGTGCGGTGTGGTCAACCGAGCTGTCCAGCATACGGAGTTAAGGAAAGCAGGTGTTGGCTAATTCTCGGAACCCATTGTGTGGGAATGAAAATAGCCAGTTACCCGGAAAAGGTGGACTTCTGCAAAGGATGTGAGCTCATTGAAAGTATTATACTCAAGGCGGAAGAAGAAAATATTTCCGAAGAAGCTGAGGATGCTGTTGGCAAACTCGACAAAATTGAATGAGCAGAGGACGTGAAGATGGAAGAATCGAAAGTTGCCATGCCAAAAAAAATACTGATAGTTGACGACAATGTGGATAGCAGGGAGTTGGTCGTTAAGATACTTAAGTACAGGGGGTATCAGACGATCGAGGCGGTTGACGGAGAGGACGCATTGAAAAAGGCAATAGAAGAAAGACCAGATCTGATATTGATGGACCGCTCGCTTCCGAAGATAGATGGTTATGAGGTCACAAGAAGACTTAAGAGCCGGAGGGCGTTTAAAGATACCCCTATAGTCGCCTTGACTGCCCACGCAATGAGGGGAGACAGAGAGAAGGCCCTTGAGGCGGGTTGTAACGGATATATTTCAAAGCCTATCAATGTCCGTGCATTGCCCGAACAGATCAAGGCTTATTTAGGGGGAAAGAGGGAGAGAAGCTCAGGTGGATAAGAAAAGTAAAATATTGATTATAGATGACGCTGTTGACACAGTTGAGCTACTGAAAAAGAGACTCCGATTTGATGGGTATGACACGGTTGAGGCATACGATGGGGAAGAAGGTCTTCAACAGGTTGCTGAACACAATCCGGACTTAATTATCCTCGATGTTATGATGCCAAAATTGGATGGGTATGAGGTGTGCAAGAGGCTTAAGTCTCATAAGAACACAAAATACATTCCGATTATTATGCTCACCGCAAAAAGCGATATGGGAGATAAAGTAAAGGGGTTGGATGCGGGGGCTAATGATTATTTGGCGAAGCCTTTCCATTATGAAGAACTTTCTGCAAGGATTAAATCGTTACTTGCTGTGAAAGAAGCAAGAGAGGAACTGGTGGAAGAGGAAAAATCGGAAGCACTGAATCACATGATGAATGAAATGGCCCATGAGATTAGGAACCCTCTCACATCTATTGGTGGCTTTGCACGCAGGGTTCATCAGAAACTTTCTACAGGTGACCCTAATAAAAGATATATGGAAATGATTATACAGGAAGTAACAAGAATGGAAAAAATGGTACAACAACTGTTTAATTTGAAGACAACAGTCGTATTTTACAAAGAAGAATCTGATCTGAATGATATCATTATGGAGGCCCTGAAGCCATTTCAACAGAAGTGTCAAGAAAAAGGGATACAAATAGAAACCGATTTATCGAACAACTCTCCTCCCATGTCCGTCGATATAGAACACATGAAAGTGGCTCTGTGCAATCTTATAGAGAATTCTATCGAAGCCATGGAAGATATGCTTAAGAAGCGGCTTAGGATTACCAGCCATGTAAGCGATGGAACTATAGAGGTGCAAATAGCGGATACCGGAAAGGGTATCCCAAAGGACAAAATCAAAAACATCTTTGATCCATTTTTTACTTCAAAGACATCAGGACCCGGGGTCGGCCTCACACTCGCGTTGAAGATAATTCAGGAACATCGGGGGAGTGTTTCCGTAGAAAGCAAGCCCGGAATAGGGACAACTTTTACCATAAGACTGCCCATGAAAAGACCGTGAGATTGCGAAAAGAGGTCATTCATTACATATGATGAAAAAAAAGATAAAATGCTGGGAATTCTTCGAATGTAACGAGAAAGAATGCCCTGTCTACAGGTTAAGGGAGCTAAAGTGTTGGCTCATCTCGGGCACGCACTGCCGACAACAGATCCAGGGACAATTTCTGGAAAAGATGGAGATGTGCCTTGAGTGCGAACCCTTTAACGCTAACATGGATCCGGATTCAATGAAAGCTACATTAAAAGTGGTGAACGGACAATTCAACGCATTTAGAACAAGAGTCGAAAAGCGAGATAGAGAACTGCAAGGCATGGGTCTGGAGTTAGCCATGGGAGTGTCGGAGGTCTTTGTTGCATTGAGGGACATTTCAGCGGGAGATCCTTCAGTAAGAATACCAACAACCTCTAAACTCGAGTTAATCAGCAAATTGAAAGATATAGTGAACCTAACCGCTGAAAATATCGCAGAAATTGTGGAACTGTCTCACGAGTTCGCGATAGGGCTTGCTGAGCACTTCGATGTATTGCATAGGGTATCGCGAGGTGAATTGGATGCCAAGGTGTCTGGCGATTCGAAAATAGAATTGTTGCAGTACTTGAAGAAAGAGACAAATGAAATGATTGAAAGTGTCTCCAAGGAAATGGCCGAGCGTAAGAGTGCAGTGAGGGCACTGCGGAACGCGCGAAGCAATTTAGAGAAACGTGTGGTCGAAAGAACCGGAGAGCTTTCAAAAGCCAACGCGCTTTTGAGAAACGAGATTGTCGATCGGGAGGACGCTGAGAAGACATGTCGCAACACAAACGAGGAGCTTAACAGTTTTTTCCGAATTGTCTCACACGATTTAAAAACCCCGATCATTTCCATCCAGGGGTTTTCTGCCAGGCTTCTCAAGAAGTGTGGTGATGAATTGGGAGAGAACGGTCGGAAGTACGTTGAATATATTAATGCCAGTGCCTGCAGAATGGAAGTATTGGTTTTAGACCTGCTGGAATTGTCAAAAGGCGGCCAGATAAATTCTATTTACGCCAAGGTGTCCTCTGCCGAGTTACTGGGGGATGTCATCCTAGGTCTCCAAGAGAGACTAAGGAAGAACAGGATAAAGGTTGTTATAGCGGAAAATGTCCCAGCGATATGCTGTGACAAAAAAAGGATGTATCAGGTTTTTGAAAACTTGGTCGTGAACGCTATCAAGTTTACAAAGGGTACCAAGGCTCCCAAGATCGAGATTGGCTATAAAGATAGGGGCAAATTCCACCAGTTCGATGTTAAGGATAACGGCATTGGCATAGAGGCGAGACATCACCTGGAAATATTTGGGGCTTTCCGTCGGTTAAACGAAATAGAGGATAAAGAAGGTACGGGGCTGGGCCTTACAATTGTTCAGAGAATTGTAAATAGGCATGGCGGGAAGGTTTGGGTGGAGTCCGAAAAGGGAAAAGGAGCCACCTTTTGTTTCACACTACCCAAGACGTTTTAGGGCCTTGTCAAAGTCGGTGGCAGTTGGCATGTCCCGACGCTTTCCCTAGGATTGGAGGTTTCGAGACTTTTCCAAGAACAATTTCCAAACAATTCAAAAAAAAGGGGGTTCAAAATGGAAATCAAGAAAATTCTTTGGCCGACCGATTTTTCGAAAAACTCCAACGCTGCATTGCCTTATATTTTGTCTCTTTCAGAAAAATACGATGCAGAAATCTACCTGCTGTATGTAGCCCAAGACCTCGCCAATAGTATTCCCTGGTACGGCGAACTGAAACCGCCGCATATCGATAAGCTTCACGAATGGGAAATTCCTCATGCAGAGAAAAAGTTGGAAAAGATTTGTGAAAAAGAGTTGGCTGGCTGTCCCATGTTTCACAAGAAAGTCATTATAGGTGATCCTGCAGAGGAAATCGTTAAGCATGTTGAAAAGGAAGGAATTGATGTGATCGTTATGGCAACTAGGGGTCGAACGGGCAATTTCCCTTTTGGCAGTGTTACAAACAAGGTAATTCTGAGATCGCTCGTCCCCGTGTGGACCGTCCCTCCTGGAGAACAGAATGACTGATGTGGCCTTCTGTAATCTGACGCGAATAACATACATCAGTTTAATGTGAGAACTAGGTTTTTTGAGGTGGCTGGAGTGGAAGTCATTTTTGACAGACTCTAAGAAAGTGCTCCGTGAAAGATCATGAGGACTGTTTCCCTGGATGTACTGACCTGGGATATGAGCGTCTTCAAAGCCGAGTGGTGAAAATGTAAGGCATGTCCGGTAAGGTTTTACCGATGGTGGCAGTAACAGCTTTCAAACATGTTTTGATGATCACGGTTTTTGTTTTTGTAATGATGCTATTTCAAATCTCATGACGGAAAGCGAAAAAATAGGGGCGTATTCCATCGGGATAAATCTAACCCTTGTAGGCATTAAGGCGCTCTTGGCCTTCTTGTCTGGCTCTTTGGCTCTCATCGCAGACACCATACATTCTTTTTCAGATGTTATTTCATCAGCAACTGTATTAGCTGGAATTAAGATATCCAAAAGGAAATCAAAGAGCTTCCCGTATGGCCTCTACAAGGTGGAAAACCTGGTGGCGTTGATCTCAGCCATACTCATTTTTGTTGTCGGGTACGAAATTGTACGTACTGTCTTTTTTGAACAAAGGCTTCTGAAAAGGGAAAATATCCCATGTGCCATTGCCGGTGTCCTGTTGACGATGGCTATCACTTTCGCTTTTTCGCGCTATGAACTGCGACAGGGAAAAAGAATCGGTTCACCAAGTCTCGTGGCAGATGCCAAACATATCCACGCAGATATGCTTTCCTCAGCGGCCATACTTATTGGGCTTATAGGCAGTTGGTTCGGACTGGATTTGGATCGAATCGCTACGGCCTTTGTCCTATTGTTTGTACTGAAGGCGGGTGTGGCGATTTTAGTTGATTCGCTTCGCGTGCTTTTGGACGCCTCCATAGATTTTGAAACCATGGATAAGGTGAAAACAATCATTTCGCATGATTCGAAAGTCACCGCAATCAACGGGATATGGGGAAGAAACTCTGGTTCCTATAAGTTCATCGAAGCAGACATCGTCATTAAAACAAAAGAACTGCAAAAAGCCTATGGGGTCAGCCAACGTATTGAAAAAACCATAAAGAAAGAAATATCGAACATAGACCATCTACTAATTCATTATAGGCCAGAAGTAAAACGGACAACAACCTGCGCCATTCCCGTACGTGACAATAAAAGTGAGATTTCCGACCACTTTGGCGATGCCCCCTATTTCTTTATTGTTACTGTGCGAAACACAGACAAGGCCATTCTCAACGAATCCTATCGTTCCAATCCCTTTGCTAATGTAAAAAAGGGGAAGGGGATCAAGGCTAGCGAATGGCTCCTTAAGCAGGGGGTGGATACCGTGTATTCGCCAAAGAGACTTGAAGGATCAGGCCCGGGTTATGTTTTTGCTGATGGGGGGGTGGATATCGTGGTAACTGCAAATAGAAACCTTGAAGATGTTCGTCGGCAAATAGGAAGTAGCGAAAGTCCCGTTGGCTAACGAAATGGCAAAAGGGGGTAAAGCCATGAAAAACCTGACTTCAAAAAAAATACTGGTGGCTATTGACGGATCCGACTACTCGCTGGAGGCAGTCCGTTATGCAAGCGCAAGCCTGAACCCGGAAACAACAGAAGTAGTCTTGTTTCATGCGTTAAGGAAGATAGATGACGCGTTCTGGAACATAGGAATAAAGCCTGGGTTTTCCGAAAGGATGATTGACATCAAGGCTTGGGAGGCCGCGCAAGACGAGGCGGCCAAAAAAATCATGGATGAGGCCCGTCAGGTCTTTATCGATAAAGGTTACACTAAAGATACTGTCAAAGAAAACATTCACCAGTGCGAAAAGGGTGTGG
>CAYSBQ010000077.1:0-13176 GCA_964429315.1 uncultured Desulfobacterales bacterium | reverse complement strand
TAAGAGGTTCTAACATCAGTGTTCGGGCCGTGCAGGACGATTGGACGGTCCTCGCCGGCAACGACTTACGGAAAGGAACAGGTCATGAAAAAAGTGTGGCTTTCTTCTCTGGTGTCATCTGAGGAAGCAGTCAAAAAGGTTATATCCCAACTCCAAACCTATGGCCTCGAAGCTCAGGGACATTTTTGGGAGGACGATCCGGAAAAGATGGCCTGGATGAAGGTCAGGGAACCCTTGCTTGATCCCAAGGTCGCGCTCTGGGCTATTCTGGCTTCGAAAGAAGATCTGTCCACCCCCTCTTTTCGGTACGGACTGTCGCTTCTTGCCATTACCGTTCAGGCAGAAAGGGGGATCGATTTCCCCGTGGTCGTATTGCAGGCGGACGGGGATAAGGTCTCGGCCGACACGCTGACAACGCCTTTAAAAAGTGTTGATGTCTTGTCTGCTTCGGCGGCGACGCTGGGGGCGAAGCTGGTAGCAAAGGTGCATACCACATCCAAAGAGAAGGCAGCCTCCGAGTATCGGCTTGACCTTTACGGCAACGAGAAGATCGGGCAATGGTTTGAAGTCGGGCCTCGGAACAACTCTTGGTCCGGGGGAATGTTTGCAGTCTCAGATGGTGAAATCACATTTCACGGTGTGGGGCCTAAGGGAAAACTTCCCGACAAAGCGGTGCTAAATTACCCCTTGAAGGGAATAAAACTGAATCTGGGGGAAAAGAAATACACAGCTTGGGCCGTTCAGAACGAACTGAGTCCTGAGACGTCTTATTTTGTCCGGGTTAAAGGGGCTCCTGAGGCGATTCTCTTCGGCCCCTATACGAGCGACGAGGATGCCGAAGTTTTTGTCATGACGCTCAAATAGGCCTTTTAGTTTGACATTGTTGAACGATACTGATATACAACTTACGAGAATATCAAAATAAATGGGTGAATGCTTATGCATAGCGAAGAGATATCCCGGAAGGACTTGGACAGCCAGGAGTTCCTGAAACTTCGTCAGGCCACAGAGAAGATCGGCGGTGTTCTGGAAAAGCGCTTAAAAAGACATCTTACAGTCTTAAGGCCCCTGTTTATGCCGAGGAAGCTTTTTGGGACCTATATTAAGAGTTCGGCCATGCAGGAGGTGCCCGGGGCAGACAAGGCCTTTGCAGGACTTCAGGAGAAGTATGCTGCTGTCTGTGTGAAACCCTTTGATTTACCTCGAAAGCTTCAGCCGCCCCTTCCTCCCATTTCCAACCAGCTGGAAGGAAACCCGCTTCAGTACACGCTTCAGTCCGGAGGGCCGGGGGACAAGGGGACATGGGTCACCTCTCCGACAAAATGGGTGCTCTCCTATCGTGGCGAATGTCCTCTTAGCCGGTTGAGATTGATGCTTTCCGGCAAGGAAACTAGTCAGCCCGATGATATGAAACAAGCCCTGATTGACCATCTGGCTATAGTTGTTTTTCTTAAACACTTTCCTGCCTTGACTCAACTGCTACAAGACCTTCGTTATGAAGTGGAAATCAGGAAAATGACAGACCTGGGAGGACTTCCCGTTGTTGTTTTGAAGGCTCCCATCGATACTTTTCTGCCGACAGACGATTTCATTGATCAGGTGACTCAGCTTTCAGGGGTTCCAGCCTTTCAGGAGATCATCGATCTTGAGGCGGTTCACAATATGCCTGATCCCCTGAAAGAAGCCTTAACAACCACGCTAGATCAATCATAGCGTCTGCGTCTTTCGTTGCTATTTTTAAAACTTCACTTTCATATCTCAGAGAATGGAAAAGTCTCAAGTCCTTAAAGTAGCCATCGTTGGCGGGGGTCCTGGGTGTAAGGCAATTATGAAGATGATACTTGCCAAGAAGCTCAGCCAGCTTCGCATGAAACTCATAGGTGTTGCGGATATCAACCCGAATGCTGTTGGATATTGCTATGCTCAGGAGAAAGGCATCTATACAACACAGAACTACCGTGACCTATATGATCTTGAAGGACTAAATCTGATTGTAGAACTCACAGGAAAAAAGGCGTTGGCCAACGAGATATTTAGAACGAAGCCCAAGGATGTGCGATTGATGGGAAATGTTGTTGCCAGGCTCTTTTGGGATGTTTTTTGGATTGAAGAACAAAGAATTGAAGAACGAAAGCGGGTAGAAAAGTCGCTAAAGACGGATGGGCGATTCCTTCAGAATGTTTTTGATGCAATACAAGATGGTGTAACGGTTGTGGATTGTGAGTTCAACGTCGTAAGAGTTAACCCTTGGGTTGAAAAGATGTTTGCTTCACGTAGACCTTTGGTGGGTAAGAAGTGTTATGAAGCATACCAGATAAGCAAAACCCCGTGTCCTTGGTGTCCGACAAAGCGTACCTTAGAAACAGGGCAAGCCCACAGTGAAATAGTTCCTTTTCCTTCGGAAGGGAATTTGCTTAGGTGGATTGAGCTTTCGGCATTTCCATTGAGAAATGCGAATGGCATGGTTACAGGGGTGATCGAGCACATGAAGGACATTACGGATCGAAAATGTGCCGAAGAGGATTTGCGGGACAGCGAAGCTCAAAAAGGGGCAATCCTCAATGCTTCCATTGACATGATCCGCTATGTTGATGAAGAGATGAAGATTATTTGGGCAAACAAGAAAACCGCGGAGGAACTCGATATATCCCCTGAAGAGATTAAGGGCAGGACCTGTTATGAACTCTTCTTGGGAAGAGATTTTCCCTGTGAGGGGTGTCCTACGGAAAAGGTTTTGGAAACCGGGGAAATTGAGCATGCTATTATGCTCAAACCCGCTTTTGGACATAGAAAGTCAAAGAGCTATTGGGACTGTTACTGTGTTCCCGTGAAAGACGAATCCGGCGAAATCATTCGGCTTATTCAGCTTGCCAGAAATGTAACAGAACAAAAGGAAGCAGAAAAGGAGCTTGAAAGAAGGCACAAAGAGCTTGAGGCAATTAATGCGGTTCTTTTCAGTATGACCAGGGAGTATAATCTCAACGGTATGTGCCGCGTCCTTCAGGGGATGATGGAGGAGTTCTATCCGGGTTTTCAGCCCTGGATCTTCCTTATAACGCCCAAGCGAGAAAGTTTCTTTTTCCCATGTCCCGGCAGGGGGGAAATCAGGGCAAAGTGCTATGATCAGAGTAGAAAGAGACTAAAAGTGCTGAATGTGGATAATGCGCTTTTAGAGTTTTTAACCAAAGGACGCTTGAGGCCTATGTGTTCAGGCAATAGTGAGTACGATCGTCCGCGGGTCTTTGAGGAACTTGTCGCGGGTTTTTCCACTTGGTTGGCAGTGCCGATTGAGGTAGAGGGGGAGTGTCACGGTCTTTTCATGCTGAGTTCACATGCAGTGGATATAGAGATAGAAGAGGATTTGGCCTTTGTCGAGGCCTTGATTAGGCAGATTTCCGGAGTAATCCGTTATCAGATAGCAAAAGAGGTCAGGGAGGAGGCATTCAGAAGCCAACTCACCGGACCGGATAAATTCAAAGGACTTATTGGTCGTAGTCAAACTATGCAAAAGATCTACCGTATGATTGAATCTGTTGCCAATTCCAGTAGTACGGTACTAATTACAGGAGAAAGCGGCACAGGCAAGGAATTAGTTGCTCGTGCAATCTATCGGGCCGGCAAATATAAGGACACCCCCTTTATTGTGGCACATTGTTCCTCCTTTGTTCCCACCCTCGTTCATTCTGAGATCTTCGGGCATGAAAAGGGCGCCTTTACTGGAGCTGTAAGTCGAAGGCGAGGGCGGTTGGAAAGGGCGCAAGGGGGGATTTTGTTTTTGGATGAGGTGGCGGATCTTCCCCTTGAAACTCAGGTACTGCTACTGCGGTTTTTGCAAGACAAAAGTTTTGAACGTGTGGGAGGCGAACGCCTCGTTGAGGTCAATGTCAGGATAATCGCTGCCACGAATAAGGATATCGAAAAGGAAATGAAAGCAGGCCGATTGCGTGAGGACTTCTATTATCGGCTAAACGTCTTGCCAGTGAAGGTACCGCCTCTGCGAGAGCGTGTGGGAGACATACCGCTTTTAGCTGATCACTTCTTAAGGACTTATTCACTTGTCGAGGGAAAAGAGATTACCGGCTTTGACGCCGGGGCCTTGAAATTGATGATGGATTATGATTGGCCCGGAAATGTGCGAGAACTCCAGAACACAGTGGTCAGGTGCGTAGTCTTAGCTGTGAGAGGCCGTATCAGCGCCGATGTGCTCCCGGAAAGGATGCGAAACCATGCGGAACTCCCGGAGTATTCGCTTGCTAAAAACGAGAAAAAGTTGATGGAGCGTATCATGCGAGAGTGCAACTGGAATAAGCATGAAGCCGCCCGCCTTATGACCATAAGTAGGGGCACACTTTATAGTAAACTTAAAAGGTATGGTATTAGTCGATAGTTATTAAATTCAACCGGGTTATATTTTGGTCAAAAGGACCAGTCCGGGTTGGATTTTGGTGGTTAGATAACAATCTGTAATAACATATATATCCGATAGTGCTTACAACTATGGGTCCAATATTGAACACTTATAAGGGCCTCTTACCCCTTCGCAACAAAAGACATTCCTTTGATTCATTAAATATAATCTCAATATAATCAGGATATTAGAAGGTCTTGTTATGGTTTGTATAACTTCAAGATCTGCTTGGCACGTAACTTGACTATAGTCAGGATAAGTGTCGCAGGATCTCTTGATTTCCAGTCATGCCGACACTGGTCTTTAGGAATAGGAAAAAGGGTAATCCATGGAATATCAACTTGGCCTTATTACCCAAGATCGCGGTCTCGAGAAGGTTATGGAAAGGATCTCAAGGCATTTCGGTTATAGTTTGGGCCTTTACGAAAGTTGTAGTGATTTCGTAAATGATCTCGGTGGTGGCAAAAAGGGTGTTGTGGTCTTGGACGGGATGGTTTGTTCCGGACCGCGTCTGATGGATTTGCAGATGGTCTTGAATGAATTTCCTGCATGGAAAGTTGTTTATCTTCCACGGACCAAAAAGAAAAATGAGATTAAAGAGGCCATGGAGCTGGGGGCATTCGGTTCCTTGCATAAGCCCGTTAGTGAGCATGAAGTTCGTCAAATGTTACGATCAGCCATAGGGATATGAGCTAAGCATATGGAAACGATTACATCTATCAAACCTGTCTTGGCAGTTTCTGTTTCTCTCGTTGCCGCTATCTTTATTATTGCCAGTGGTAAGAGACCAAACTTGAGGGAAGGTTGGACCTTTTTGGCAGCGTTTGCCAAGTTGGCAATTATCGTTTCCATGATACCGGTTGTCTTGGGAGGGAAAGAAATTGTCTACAATCTCGTTGACATGCTGCCCAATGTGGGGCTCGCGTTCAGGGTGGACAGCCTCGGGCTGCTCTTTGCGCTTGTATCTTCTTCTCTGTGGATCGTTACATCTGCCTACTCTATCGGCTATATGCGGGGGCTAAATGAACACAGTCAGACCAGGTATTTTTGCTTCTTTGCATTGGCGCTGTCAGCGACCATTGGTGTGGCCTTTTCGGCCAATCTGCTGACTATGTATCTGTTTTACGAAATGCTCTCCTTTGCCACGTACCCCCTGGTTACTCACCACCAGGATCCAGAGGCACGTGCCTCCGGGCGGAAGTACCTCCTCTATATAGTCGGTGGCTCCATCGGCCTTGTTTTACCTGCCATGCTTATATGTTACCAGATGGCGGGAACGCTTGAGTTTGCCAAACATGGATTCATGGCAGGAACTGGATCAAAAGCCATGATGACAGTCCTTCTTCTAATGATGGTGTTCGGGTTTGCAAAGGCAGGGATTATGCCCTTTCATTCATGGCTTCCAGCAGCCATGGTCGCACCCACACCTGTAAGTGCCCTGTTGCATGCCGTGGCGGTTGTCAAGGTGGGCGTCTTTAGCGTTCTTCGCGTCCTCACCGGGGTGTTCGGGGTAGATTTTCTTGCAGGGCTTCATCTGGGTACGGTCATCTGCTATATTGCTGCCTTCACCATCATCGTTGCATCACTAATTGCCCTTTCCCAGGACGGCCTGAAGCGACGTCTTGCCTTTTCAACTATTGGGCAACTTTCCTACATTGTCCTAGGGGTTGCACTTCTTTCTCCCAAGGGGATGATCGGCGGCATGACCCATATTGCCATGCATGCCTTTGGAAAGATTACCCTCTTTTTCTGTGCCGGGGCAATCTTTGTGGCTACGGGCAAGAAAAACATCAGCGAAATGGTGGGCATAGGCAAGAGGATGCCCGTTACTATGATTGCCTTTTTCATTGGCTCTTTGAGCGTTATCGGGCTTCCACCATGCGGTGGTTTTGTGAGCAAATGGTATCTTGTTTTAGGGACCCTCCAGGCAGATCAATGGCCCATGCTTGCCGTCCTTCTTGGAAGCTCACTTCTCAACGCCGCATACTTCTTGCCCATTGTGTATAAGGCCTTTTTCTGCACACAGGAAGAGGCCATGTTTGACAAAAAAGTGGAAGAAGCCCCCGGATGGTGTGTGGGCCCGCTTGTGCTAACTGCCATTTGTTCTGTCATCCTGTTCTTTTATCCCCAGCCCTTTTTTAGGTTGGCCACCATGGCAGTCCAAAGCATGTTAGGAGGTTAAATCAATGAGTGGAGAAAAAATGATACTCTCTCATGAACCGGTACCAGGATACAGGCGAGTCTTCTATATTGTGTGTCTGGCAGCTGTCTCGTATCTTAGCTTAATCTTCTTAAGGAGCTTTTTGTAGGCAAGACCGAGGAAAAGAACTATGAAAAAGGAGCTGAAAATTTTCGATAATCCAAGAAATGTTAAGAGATTGCTCGGCTTTTTCTATTTCTCCCTCTTTGTGCTCCTCGTTGTTGACTTCTTTATTCATAAACATGCCGAATTCCCATGGGAAGGCGCCACGAACTTTTTTGCGGTGTATGGATATGTCTCCTGTGTTCTCCTTATTTTCATAGCAAAAATATTGCGGATATTTATCAAGAGAGACGAGAATTACTATGACTAACTTGATTCCCCCAGCAGCAATATTCATTGTCGGCGCCCTTTTTATTCCTTTGATAAAGGGAAAACTCAAGTGTGCATACATGTTGTTCTTGCCGGTGTTTGCTTTCATTACCCTTATCAAGATGCCGGCAGGAAAATACTGGATAGTCAATGTCTTGGACTACAGTCTTGTCTTTGGTAGGATTGACAAACTCAGCATGATCTTTGGCTACATATTTACAATAATATCTTTTATAGGGGTCCTTTTTGCCCTAAAAGTTAAGGATGATTTACAACATGTTTCTGCGTTTATGTATGCTGGAGGCGCTCTGGGTGTTACTTTTGCTGGAGACTTCATCTCCCTGTACATCTTCTGGGAGGTAATGGCCGTATTCTCCACATTCCTTATCCTTGCCCGCAAAACAAAGGCATCGGAAGGTGCGGCGTTCAGATATATCCTGGTTCATCTGTTTGGAGGTCTATGCTTTCTGGCAGGTATAGTTCTCTATATACAGAATACAGGTACCATACAGTTTGAATACATAGGACTAAATGGGCTCGCGTCTTGGCTCATATTCATAGGTATTGCCCTGAACGCTGCCATCCCGCCGTTGCATCCGTGGCTCCAGGACGCCTATCCCGAAGCAACAGTGACAGGAGCCGTCTTTTTGAGCGCCCTTACTACAAAGAGTGCAGTATATCTCATGGCCAGGACCTTTGCGGGCACTGAACTGTTAATATACATCGGGGCTCTCATGACGGCCATACCTATCTTCTATGCCGTGCTTGAGAATGATGTTAGGCGGGTGCTCGCCTACAGCCTCATTAACCAAGTGGGGTTCATGATGTGTGGAATCGGAATAGGGACACAATTGGCCATCAACGGTACTGTCTCTCACGCCTTCTGTCATATCCTATATAAGGCGCTGCTTTTTATGTCTGCAGGATCTGTTCTTCACATGACCGGAAAGATAAGGTGTACAGACTTAGGCGGCTTGTACAAGACCATGCCTCTCACCTGTCTATTCTGCATGATAGGTGCGGCATCTATCTCTGCATTTCCTCTCTTTAGTGGTTTTGTGAGTAAATCCATGATAGTCAGTGCTGCTTCGCACGAAAAACTGATTGTCGTATGGCTCATATTGCAGTTTGCCTCGGCAGGTGTTTTCCACCATGCAGGCATCAAGGTTCCTTTCTTCACATTCTTCGGCCATGACTCGGGTATTAGAACAAAAGAACCTCCGCTGAATATGCTCCTGGCTATGGGCATAGCAGCCTTCTTTTGTATTGGCATTGCCATATGCCCGGGACCGCTCTATGATATTCTCCCTTACCCGGTTCATTATGCGCCATATACAGGCGCGCATGTCGTGGGTCAGCTGCAGCTACTGATGTTCGGCGCTCTGGCCTTCACTCTACTCATCCTTTCGGGGTACTATCCGGCAGAAATGAGAGCTATTAATCTGGACACCGATTTATTCTACCGAAAGGCTGGGCGCCTCTTTTACTATATTATGGACAAGGTGTTAAATGGACTTAACTCGTTTAGTAACCGCAAGATTGCCGAGGTACTTCCGGCATTGGTGGGCGGCTTAAGCAAAAGCCCGGTTACATCATTGGTAACATACTTTATGAGAACAGCAGGCAAGGATAATCTTGCCATTGAGGATTTCAAACGAGAGACGAGGCCGGAAGGAACTAATCTGATACCCATGGGTGTGCCGGTACTCATAAGCATGGCCATACTATTTCTGCTCTTTCTTGCTTTTGCACTTACGATATAAATGAGGAGGGAACCTTGATGGGAAAAACAGTGCTCAGTGTTGATGATGAAGCCCAGACAAGGGAATTTGTTTCTGCAGTGCTGGAAGAAAATGGCTACAAGCCATTATTGGCTGTCAATGGAGAAGAGGCTCTCGATCTGATAAAGGAAAACAGACCAGACCTAATAATTATGGATATCTTAATGCCGAAGCAAAGTGGGATCAATTTATATCGTCAGCTCAAGACTTCTGAATCTTTAAAGAATATCCCAGTAATTGTATACTCAGGTATTGCTAGGAGGACATTGCTGCGAGCCCAAACTGGTCTATCAGAGATAAAAGGTGAAAAGATTCCGGAACCGGAAGGTTATATAGAAAAGCCGGTTTCTGCAGAGCATATCGCAAGTGTCATAAGAAAGATCTTAGGTCAGTGATGGAACCAAGAAAACTATTATATATTACGGACGCAGTGCAATCACAGGTAGCCGGGCTAGAGCATCTGGAGAAGCTGTGTATGCTTGGATTTGAAGAGATCATTGTGGTCTCGAGGACAAAACTGGAGGCGCTGGATCTGATGCTTTCAAAACATAATGTGAGCGGCAGGTGGGTTGTGCCGGATGGGCGCATAGTACCGGTGGCGTCGAATACTGCTCGAGCCGAGGCGCCTTTTATGATTGCGGCTGATCTTAACCGAGATAAGGAGAGAGGATTTACAAAATCTGCCGTAAGACAATTACTAGACTCATCTGACACACCTGTGATTGTATTGCCTAGAGAGATAGACCAGTCTGTATCGAGGCAGGAAACGGTGCTTTCTCATATCATATTTGCTACCGATTGGTCGAAGGCGTCTGAAAAAGCCTTTCAATATATTTTGGCTTTTAAAGATGTGATTAAGGCGCTAGAGGTCGTTAATGTTGTAAGCAAGAAGCTCTCTGTTAGAAATATGAGAGATATAAAACAACGACTCACGGATACACGCAGGAGATTTGTGGATCATCGAATTGATGCCGAATTTCATGTCTATGCGGGTAAACGACCTAAGGAAATCATGCTTGCAGCAAAAGATTATGGCGCAAGTTGTATTGTGATGGGCGGTGATGGGAAAGGTCCTTTAAAACGTCTACTGTTCAGTGACTGTGCCGGACAGGTGGCTGGGGGCGCTAAGGTGCCTACGTTGGTGGTACCATAAGATTGAGGAGATAAGGGATGGAAGTTACATTGTTACTAGAGGCGACGGAAAATGCCTTTAGGATTATGCAAGATGCCAGGAGACATGCTATTGGCTTGTTGGATACTGCCGTTCAATTTACGGCAGAGGAGACACATTACGTTGATCAGAAGAAGTTCGAAGCGATTTTCTCCGGCGCTCAAAGAAGAAAAACCCGGTTTCAGAATTTCCTTGGAACCAGTGTTATTCTCTTTCTGTTTTGGATGTTACTTTCCGGAAAGTTTGACGCATTTCATCTCACGCTTGGGGTCATTTGTTGCGGCCTGGCGTCTTACTTGTTCCATGACCTGTTATTTGCCAACGTGAGAGTCGGAGATATGCGTATCATAGCTGCAAGGTTTATCAGATATATTCCGTGGCTATTATGGCAGATCGCCTTGTCGAATATCCACGTGGCTTCACTGGTCCTACGTCGAAAGATGCCAATAGATCCTCGAGTAATAAAGTTCAAGACAAAATTGGAGACCGATATTTCCATGGTGACTCTGGCAAATTCGATTACCCTTACCCCAGGGACGATCACCATGGATATTAAGGATGGAGTGTTCTATGTGCACGCGGTGAGCCAGAAGGTTGCCGATGATCTCAACGCTGGTGAGATGGAAGACAGGGTCGCCCACATATTTATGGAGGCAGATCATTTGTACGTAGAAGATGTGCTGGATGCTGCGCGTATTTATAAGACGCTTCGTGTATAAGATCGCTGCGCGATTTTATGAAACGCGGTTTTGCCGCTTACAAGAAGGAAGGGGGATAGAATGATACGGGACAGCCAAGATGTCATCGTGAAGACACTGGCCAGGTTGCTCATACCGTTTGTTGTAGTTTATGCCCTCTACGTGATCATGCATGGGCATCACAGCCCCGGGGGAGGCTTTCAAGGTGGTGTGATACTGGCTGCGAGTTTCATATTGCTGGGTATCAGCTACGGCTTTGGAGAAATGAGGAGGCGGATGTCGGAAAGAGTGGCTGAGGTCTTCAGCAGCGTTGGAGTATTTATTTACGGTGGCATCGGGGTCCTTTGCCTGATCCTGGGCGGGAATTACCTTGATTACGGCAAACTGAGCAAGCTGCTCATGGTCACACCGGCTGAGGCAAGGTCCTTGGGAATTCTAGGTGTTGAGCTGGGGGTCGCCCTGGCAGTCATGGCGGTCATGTGCACGATCTTTTTTGCCATATTCACAGCTGATGAATCTCCGGAAGACGACAGGAGTGAAAAATGACACAATTCTTTCTGATCGTAGGTGTGGCAATGTGCGTGTTGGTGCTATTGTGTCTGTACCGTGTCACATTCGGGCCCACAATATTGAACAGGGCAGCAGGTATCTCTGCCATCGGTACCAAGACGTTGATTGTTTTGCTCATCATGGGGGTTGTCTATGAAAGAGTGGACATGTTCATCGACATTAGTATGGTGTATGCCCTGTTGAATTTCCTGGGGACAGTGGTCTTGGCAAAATATCTTGAGACGACAGGAGAGGTATGATGGTAGTCAAAGACGTTATAGCAATACTGTTTATGTTGGGTGGTTTGTTCTTCTTTTTTACTGGGACCTTGGGCCTGCTGCGCTTGCCTGATTTTTACGCGAGGCTCCACGCTACCGGCAAAGCAGACACCTTGGGGGCTGTTTGGTCGTTGATGGGGCTTGCCATATATCATGGATTTTCACTAACCAGCGCTAAGATTGTGTTTATTGGCGTGTTTATGTTTCTGGCACAACCCACAGCCACCCACGCCATATCAAGGGCGGCTTTCAGGTGTGGAATCCAGCCCTGGACATGTGAGACAGCCGTTTTGCTCAAGGAGGACACATCGGAATAAGGAGGGGAATAATGATCCTGCCATTTGATTTGATCTTGCTCGTATTTGCCTGCATCTGTGCCATAGCGTCTATTGTCGTAAGAGATCTTTTGAGCGCGGTAGTCATTCTTGGAGCCTACAGCTTCTTTATGTGCTTGCTTTGGACAGAGATGGCCGCCGTTGACGTTGCTTTTACAGAGGCCTCTGTGAGTGCAGGTGTTGGTACAGTGCTTATGATTGGAGCGATAAGTAAGACGAAAAGGAGGTCAAAGGATTGAGAATTCTAAGCCTTATTGCCGGAATACTAGTAGGGGCCGCGCTCATCTACGGCAGTCTTGATATGCCCAAGTGGGGTGATCCCCATTCCCCTGCTGCGACACACGTGTCGCCCTATTACCTTAGGCACAGCATGGCGGATACTGCAACGCCGAACGTTGTTACTTCCGTGCTGGCTGACTACAGGGGGTATGACACACTTGGTGAGACTACCGTTGTTTTTACCGCGGGCATGGCATGTCTGTTGTTACTGAAAGGAAGACGCAAGAGTTAGAGGAGACGTCATGTTTGAATTCATCGTTAGCTATTATAACTACTGGATGTTCATAGTTCTGATGATGATAGGCTTCTATGCAATGATGGCAAAACGAAACCTGATAAAAAAAATCATCGGTATGAACATATTTCAGTCAGCTATTATTCTTTTTTACATCTCTACATCGGTCAAGAGAGGAGGCGTTACAGTTCCCATTTTGGTGCATGCCGGCGGGCATCACGGAAGCCATGCAGTTGATGTAATGCAATATGCCAACCCGTTGCCTCACGTGCTGATGCTTACCGCTATCGTGGTAATGGTAGCTACCCTGGGTGTAGCGTTGGCCGTGGCCATAATGATTTATAGAAGATATAACACTCTAGAGGAAGATGAAATCATCATGAGCATAAGAAAAGGTTGAGAAAATGATAGCACAAATCCCGGTCTTAATTGTTGTCATCCCTTTGATTTCTTGCTTCTTTTGTCCTCTTATCGGACTTTGGAGAAAAAAGGGGTGTTATATTTGGACAGTTATTTCCCTTTCATTGTGTGCCGTGGTGTCGATTAATACCCTGTTCGCTGTAATGGAGAACGGTACCATCCACTATCGCCTAGGCGGTTGGGCTCCTCCGTTCGGGATAGAGTATGTAGTTGATCATTTGAATGCCATGATGCTGGTCCTTGTGTCTGGCATCAGTCTGATTGTGGCCATATATTCCAAGCGAAGTGTTGAAGTGGAACTGCCTGAAAAAGTCGTGTACTTCTACACCATATACCTGCTCCAGGTCACCGGTTTTCTGGGTATTGTCATAACGGGAGACCTGTTCAACCTTTACGTATTCTTGGAGGTCGGGTCCTTGGCCGGCTATGCGCTGGTTGCCGTTGGTGAGG
>CAYSBQ010000076.1:9231-13193 GCA_964429315.1 uncultured Desulfobacterales bacterium | reverse complement strand
GAAAGATAACGGAAAAAGCGGTTACCGCTTTCCTAGCCGGAAAAACCTGCAATGTCGGCAATACCAGTACAGACGGTAAAATCCTTAGATTGCACGGAAATAGGATTGCGGAGGTTATGCCGGATGGATCGATTGTAGTGACTTTAGCGGATTGGCCGACGCCGACCACACGGGAACGATTGAACGGGCTGTGCCGATTGCTCGGATTAGACCAATCTTTCTGGCAGCAACAATATTTCCAGTTTTACGGGTCACGTAACGAGTCACGTGAGATTGGTCGGGATGAAGAGGTTGTGCTGGTTATGCCAGGCGGCCACTGGCGTGTGAAAAATCGGTTCCGACGCCACTGGTATCGACTTGGCGCTGGTTCCGGGGATAGGGTTTCGTAAACAGTTTAACCGGGGAGTAATTGGAATGAGTACGATCAAAATGTCGGTTGAGTTTAATACTGGCGGCGCAAGTTTCGATGATGACCTCGAGATGCAAATAACCCAAATTGATAACCAGATAAATAGGTTGTTGGGTCTGGTCTTAAGTTGGTTAGAGCCTGGACGTGAGAACAGGGAATATGTCGAAGCTTCTGTCATGGACTTGAGCGGTAACACAATCGGCTTGATTGGAATCACGATTGAGGACTAGTTTTAACTGGAGAGGAAATCATGAAAATCAACCCTGGACGTGTCCTGATCCTATCGACCGCGACGATCTTCGTCGGTCTGATAATCTACACAGCGGTGACGTTCGCCGTTATTCTGCTGGGAGGGTATTGAAACGCCATGAGGACAATCGATGTACTCAAATACGTGATAGACTACTGCGGATCCAATCGGGTAGCTGCAGGATACCTGGGTATTTCTCCCGTACATGTGGGTAGGCTGATAACCGCCAAACGCCACATCAGCAAGCAGACCGATCTGAACATCTGGAGCGTTTACCGTCAGATCCGCGAGCAGGAAGAAAACGAGTAGAACCCAAACCCAAACCAGACAACCCCGCCAGGCGCCTCACGGTCAACCTGGCGGGGTTTCTCTACCCAATCCCTGCCTGATACCCTAACCCAACCTCTCGAACCCCTACAATCAGCCCCAACCAACCCCAAATCAGAAACCATTGAGGGGACTATAGGGGAGATAAGGAAGTTTAAACCACTGAGCCCTTCCAAAAAGCTTCGGTGTCTTTAGTACTCCTAAGAGTAACTGCACCAAAAACAGAGGAAAAGTGGTGAAAAGTGGTGAAAGTGAAGACGTTGATGGTATAATCCTGCTGTTGGGAAGGGAACAGCTTTGCCAAACAAGTAAACGACGCATTCGCAGGCAGTTACGCACAACTGTATTCAGTTCAAGGGTTGGCGACGCCAATCGTACTTAACATAATACTGATTATGCGCAATTGGGGATAAGTGTTAAGTACAATAGAACCAACACCTTATCTCATTAGAGGCAGGTGGGGATGATTGTCAACCTGCCTAACATGCCACCTTGACAGCCTACGCCAGCCTGGAAAGAGGCCCGACCCCCGGTCCCCGGTCCTCCGCGCGGTCCTTGCTTATTGTACATGTCCCCCCGCCCTATTTTCCTTTAAATTTGGCTTAGTCAACTGGTTGCGAAGATAAGATTTGAGCGTGGGAATTTTTTAATATTTTTTTAAAGAGTAGTGGACAGATGTTGAAGTATGGGATAGAGTGGTGAGATTGGAGGGAGATGAACAATGCGAATAGCTTTCTTTGCTCCGACTGATCCTGGCAACATCCAGTGGAACGCTCCTCTGTCGTTCGGGTATCTCAAGGCCGCTTCTGAAAGGGCTTTTCCTGGACAGCATGAGTACAGGGTGGTGACAGGCGTTCATGAGATCAGGGAGTACCGCCCTGATGTGCTTGCTATATCAGCGTTTACACAGGACTACGGGCAGGTGGAGACGCTCTGCCGCAAGGTCCGGACCTTCAGCCGGTGGCCGTTTATCATCGTAGGAGGCCATCACATCACGGCCTTGCCTGAGACTTTGCCTATTGACGCTGACGTGGGAGTGCTCGGAGAAGGGGAGCAGACGTTTGTAGACATCCTGACGACCCTTCCCCTGATGTGGGGCAGAGATCCCCTTGGCCTTAACCCGCTGTCAGAAGTCCCAGGGCTCGTTCTGCGGGGCGCTCGCCGGGCGTTCTACATTACACACCCTAGACCGAACACTCCTGTCCTGGACGACCTGGCGCCCCCTGACAGGGCCGTGGGGCTCCAGCCAGGGCAGGATCCCTATCTGTTTACTTCTCGAGGGTGCACTTTCAGGTGCAAGTTCTGCGTTACGTCAAGGTTCTGGAAGGATGTCAGGTACCATTCTGCAACGAGAGTGGTCGATGAAATATTCCAGATCAAGGAGCAGTTCCCCCACGTCAAGAACGTCGTTATATGGGATGACCTGTTCGCTGCGGATAGAATTCGGTTGAGAGCGATAGTCCTGGGTATAGAGGCCCGCGGAGGATCTCCCTTTACCTTCTCCGGAGCTGTCAGGGCTGATATAGTGGACAGAGAGCTTTGCCAGCTGCTCAAGAGGATGAGGTACAAGTGGATCAGCTTCGGAGCCGAGAGTTGGTCCGATCCTATCCTGAAGAAGCTCAAAGGAGGCGTGGCTTCCGCGGAGAAGAACTGGAAAGCCCTCGAGCTGCTGAACGAGTACGGATTTCTCACCGGGGCCGGCCACGTCCTGGGACACTGGGACGAAACCGAAAGAGACGTGATCCTCACTTATGAAGCTATCCTCCGGGGATACAGGCACGGCTACCTGCGCCGGCATGAGATCAATATCCTGACCCCGATAGCAGGAACTCCGGTATGGGATTATGCGATCGAACACGGGCATCTCAAAGTAGGCGAATGGGAGCGAGTGCGTTACCCGTCCATGAGAATCAACGCTTTAGGCAGCGTGGAGGACTGGATCAACGCCAGGACCAGGAAGAATTCTGTGTACCTGAACCAGCACAACGTGCCTTTGGCCGAGCTCTACACTATCATCAAACGGTACGAGGCCCGGATCAGACGTGGAGACTTTGGCGCCGGCACCCCCACGAGAATCAAAGCCAAACACCTCTTCCGGCAGTTGAAGTGGAGGATCAAGGAGCGATTCAGTAAAAGGTGGACGAAATGATCGATCTTGTCTGGAAGATACCGCTAGGAGTGTGGCTGCTCATGTTCTCTCTCAATCTGTGGAAAGAGTTCCGTAGAGAGGAGGGGCAGTGATGTTCTGGCAGAGTATTCTGTTTTGGGGCGGGTTTTCCGTAGGGATCTTCTTTGGGGCGATGTTTATCGTGTTGGTCCTGGCTCAATGGGCTATGACCAAAGGAACAGGGCAAAACGAGAAGAAAGGGTAGCGCGATGAGTTCTTTTCAACAGGCATTCACTTTTATGATGTGTTTAATCATTGGCGCGATGCTTATTGGTTCTTCGGCATTCCTCGATAAAGGCAGGGCGTGGGTTAAACCTCTCATGATAGTAATTGGAGCAATTGTCTTTTCCTTGGGTTTCGCGCTGATATTCATCAACTGAAAGGGCGACCAAAGGGGCAGAACCAAACAGAAAAAGGGGTAGTAACATGGGCAAGACGGCAGAATTGATCGCAGTGAACGAGAAGCTGAACAAGGGACTGGCTACAGCGAGGAAGGAAATGTACAGCATGAGAGGCAAAATCCTTTGCCTCCAGGCCACGATCGAAGGTATGCAGACCACCATCCTTGTTCTGAAAGCTGAACTGGAGGGTGCAGATGAAAGCTAGTGAATTGGAATTTATCACGGATGGTCAACCCGCGGTCAACGCCTTCAACCTTGTGGTGACGTACCTCCAGGAGCGGGAGCGTGCCGAGGAGGGGCCGAGGGAACCGACACCGGATGAGCTTCGGGATCTTTATCGCCAGAAAAGCGGCCATGAGGCCCAGATGTCTATGGCGAAGCAATCTCTTACCTACGGGGAGGTGTCCG
>CAYSBQ010000076.1:0-9131 GCA_964429315.1 uncultured Desulfobacterales bacterium | reverse complement strand
CTAAATCTTCCCATTTAGGTGGTATATCTTGGGAAGATTTAGTGGCATTGCAGGAAACCGAAGAAGGGCGAGAACGGGTTCAGCAGGCTCACGAAAGTGCTCGCACCCTTCAGGAGTTTACAAGGAAACAGGAGGAAACAGATGCATAAGTTCACCGCCGAGTTCGACTTTGCCCCAAACGAAAGAGTCTTCCTCCCGGGTGCGGAAAAGTTCTCAAGGGTCTACGCCTGCGTGGCTACCGAAGAAGAAGGGAATTTCTACCTGCTGACCCACTCACTGATTACCAACCCGGTTCCAGAGAGCGAGATCACAAAGCTGGCAGGCGATGAGCCCTTCGAAGAAGAACCGTGGGATCCCGACGAATTCCCTGAACTAGAGGCAGCAGAGGAGCAGATGATGGACGACGACGGGGGTGATCTTGAATATGACGAAG
The DNA here is from genome assembly GCA_964429315.1 of uncultured Desulfobacterales bacterium. GTDB lineage: Bacteria > Desulfobacterota > Desulfobacteria > Desulfobacterales. Next base: position 8,698 of record CAYSBQ010000076.1, on the reverse strand, counting down.
ACGCGGGCGACGATGACGAATCGGGAGATCAGCCAGAGAGTTGAGCTGCTCGAAGACCTGTCGGCAGACTTGGTAACGCTGTTACATATGGTAATAGGGGCCTGCGTAATAGACGACGATGTTTTCCCCCGAATAGCAAAACATCTTGTCGCTGCCGGGGAAAAGCTTGACAAGATGGGGATCGATGTGGTATACGGTATCGTAGAAAGTGGTGACGGTGCAGTAAATTAGAAACCAAGGGTAGTAAGACAGGCCCAAAGGCGTGTCTCTTGGTATTGGTGTCAAAGGTCAGCCGCAGGTGCCCAATTTATTGAGGCGCCTATCTGGTGGTCCCCAAAACATGGGGCCAACTAGTCCTACCAAACTCAACTCGAAGAACTACGGCAAGCTGACAAAAGGCGTGGACAACGGCCCCGTACAACTGCGCGGCCTGACGAATATACTCTCCCAGCAGCGCCCAGTGAATAACCCAGGGTTCTCAGGCAAAGGTGCTAGACCCCTGGGCCAAGGAGGGCGCAACGCTCCTCAAGGCCTGGCGGCTCTCAGGAAGCTCATACCGGCCACTTACGCCCAGGCACCCCATGGGTCGTTCTCCTCGACAAGCCCTCTCCTGGGCCGCATCACAGACTCTCTGCCACGTCACAACGGCAATCACACGTATAGCAGACTACTGGGCATGGCCAAGCAAAAAGCGGAGGCCAGGTCATGACCGGCGAAGCCATAGCCCTACCTACTCCTCTGCATGTATCCCACAAGACCGTATGGACCCCGCAGCCAGGGCCGCAAACCCTCGCTACTATTTGCAGAATAACAGAGTGTTTTTACGGTGGAGCTATCGGCGGAGGCAAGACCGATTGGCTTATCGGAGACTTCGGTGCCGGCATCGAGCAGTACGGATCAGCCTGGAACGGTATCCTGTTCCGCAAGACCTACGATGAACTCGAGCACGTTGAGAAACGGTGCCGTGAGCTATTCGGCTCCATCTACGGCATAGAATGCTGGTCTGCCTCTCGCAGAACCTGGAGCTTCCCTTCAGGGGCCACCTTGAAACTCAGGTACCTGGACAAGGATATCGATGTCGAACGCTACCAGGGCCACGAATATACCTGGGCAGGATTCGATGAATTGACCCAGTGGTCTACTGATTACTGCTACACCTACCTGTTCACTCGTCTACGTTCTGCGTCCGGGGCTCCCTGTTATCTGCGCGGTACGTCAAATCCTGGCGGGGTAGGCCACTGTTGGGTCAAAGATCGATTCATGTCATTCGGGGACGGCAGGCCCTGTCCTCCGGGCACGATACAGCGAATCAGGCAGGACGACGGCAGTATCCACAAGAGGGTGTTCATCCCGGCCAAACTGGAGGATAACCAGATCCTGCTCCAGAATGACCCCGGCTACCGCTCTCGAGCCATGCAGATCTCGGACCCGGTCATGCGCCGGGCTCTGCTTGAGGGCGATTGGGACATCTTCGCTGGCCAGGCTTTCCCCGAGTGGAACAAGGACATCCACATAATCCCCAACCAGAAGGCCCCTAAAGGCGCCGAGATCTGGCGCTCCATGGACTGGGGCTACGAGAAGCCGTACTGCTGCCTGTGGTTATATCCCGATTACGACGGAAACGTCACAGTGTGTAACGAGAGCTACGGCTCAGGAGATAAAATCGGGCAAGGGTCCAGAGAGTCCGCGAAGTTGGTACGCCAGAAGATTGAGCGAATAGAGAACGATCACGAATGGTGGGTGAAGACAGGGAAGTTGGACCCCCAATGCTGGGCGCAGCACGATGACGAACCCTCTATCTTCGACAATCTTGGTGGCGCTGCCATGGGCTGGGAACCGTGGTCTAAAGGGCCTGGATCTCGCGTGAGCCAGAAACAGATGGTTCACCAGATGCTGGCCGTGACCAACAACAAGTCCCAGCTTCGGATCATGAAAAGATGCCATAATCTTATCCGGACCCTGCCCGCTCTCCCCCGATCGCTAACGAATTTAGAGGACGTGGACACCAACGCCGAGGACCACGCCTATGACGCTCTCCGCGGCGCCCTGGCCAAAAAGATCTACACCAGAGAAGAACGCCGCAAGATCTACTCGATGCAGAACAAAATAAAGCAAAGAGACCAAAAAACCCGGTTCTCTAAATACGGGGGGCATTAATGATAATCAAGGGCGTAGACGAAGCAGGTGCCTTGCAGCTGACGGTAGATACCTGGAAAACGCTGAAGGACAAACGCAAGGGCAAAGAGGAAATGTGGCTCGAGTGCATCCGTGCGTACCTGTCTATGCTCGATGAATCCTGGGCTAAACTAGCTGTCGAGGAGAAACGGTCTGCCCGGTACATAGCCCTGCCCTACGACGCTGTAGAGACCGTTCACGCCCAGGCTATGGGGATGCTGTTCCCCAAGAGTGACGATTGGTTTGATATCGATCCTGGCCGGCTGGGACGTGACATGAAAGACGACCTGGCTGCTCCCAACACGAAGCTACTTCTCGCCGACCAGCACCGAGAGATGCGATTCAAACGTGAGATGGCCCGGCTGGTCAAGTGGCTCCTGGTAGTAGGCAACTGCCCTTGGGCGATGAACTGGCAAAAGACCTACGCTGTGGACTACCCGGTGTATGCCAAGGCTGTACGCGAGAATGAGGCCAAAGCCCAGCAGGCATGGGCGCAGTTCCAGCAGCTGTACCAGCAATACCAGGAAAAGGCCAGCCAATACGTCGCAATGGGCACTGCACCTCCAGAGCCCCCTACGCCCCCTCGGTTCAGCCTGCCGATCGGAGATACGATTATAGACTACCAGGGTCCGCGGCTCATCTGCGGAGACCCTTTTCAGTACGTCCAAGACCCCTACGCTGACGACGAGAACTACGCTATCAGGATCACTAGGTTCTGGCGCACAAAGGCCTATTTAAAAAAATACACCAAGCCGGACAAGGCCGGCTACACGGTCTACGACAACATCGATAAGCTGATAGAGAAGGACCGCAGAGGAGCTGTTGACACTGAAAACGAGGACATCGTGGCCGAGGCTTTCGGCATAGAGACGACTGAGAAGCAGGGCGTTGAAATAAAGGAACTCTGGGGCACGTTCGATCTCGGCGGCAAGCATTATGAGAATCATATCATTACGGTCGGTAATGACACCCAAATATTGAAGTTAGAACCTTCGTATTTGTGGTCTAGGGACATCCCTCGCAAGCTCGCCAAGTTGGTCGAGGTTCCAGGACAACTGTACGGCTACGGCATCTTGGAGCCTGCTCTGGGCACTGCAGACTACATCAACGCCAGGGCGAACCAGCAGATCGATGCCGGCGCCATAGCCATCCACCCCGAATACGAGTGCGTGTTCGACTCGGTGTTCGACCCTACGGACGCTGTCAGTGCTCCAGGCAAGTTCCACGTAGTGGCCAAGAAGGGCAATATCACTCCTCTACAAAAGGATCTACAGGGCCTGCACTTTTCGATGTCTGAAATAGGTATGGCCAAGGGAGAGTTTCAGCAGCTTACCAACGCTTCGAATCCGTTTACCACCCAGCACTACAAGAAGTCTGCTACCGAAATAGCCCGCGATTCCCAGGTATCCGGATCGAAACTGCAGGAGCTGATGTCAGCCTTCGAGGATAATCACGTCGTCCCGATCTTGCAGCTCCAACTGCAGATGACTCAACAATATATGGACAAGGGGGTTTGGGCTCGCAAGTACCAGGCCAATGAGGAGTTTGACTGGGTGGAAGTGGATCCACAGCAGGTCCGGCAAAATCTGCTGGTCCGCTGCAAGGGCGCTAAAGGCACGATGGACAAGGCAGAGATGATCAACAACATCCAGACCTTCCTGGCTACCACGATGGGCAACGAGCTGATGTCTCAGCAGATGAACATGCAGTACCTGGCGAAGCGATTGTACACGTTGATGACCGGTGGAGAAGATGCGGATAAGGTGTTCCCTGAAGCTCTGGCCATGGACATGAAATGGTATCAGGAAGCACAGATGGCCATGATGATGATCAATCTCAAGCAGATGGAAGAGGGTGGACAGAGTGGACAAGGTGGAAATGCTGGCCAAGGCCAAGGCGGGATGCAGGGCGCTGAGGGGCAAGCCGGAGATCCAGGCCTTGACGGACTACCTGAGGGCGTCTTACGAGCTATCTACCCTGCCTGAAGAGCCTGACGGGGATAACTGGGCTGTGAGGCGTGCATGGAGAGAAGGCATATCGTCCAATTTGAAGTGGACGATTGACTTGATAGAGGGAAGATTTGACGAACCCGGCGGTGGCCGAAAACACGGAGGGTAGTGGTGGAGAAAAACGAATTGGACGCATTCGATCAAGTGGCGACGACGGATGGGATGACCGAGCAGGAAGTAGCGGAGGTAGCACTGCACGAGGAGATTGCACAAGCTCTGGAAGCGCAGGCGAAACCCCAAGGCGAACCAGACCCTGCTCCGGAGCCCCAACCAGCGCCTGTCCAGGAACCGGTCCAGCCCGACGAATCAGCGGCTAATGTCCGGATCAGGGATCTGACCGAACAGGTACGAGAAGCAAACAGGCGAGCAGATGAGGCGTTCCAGATGGCGCTACAACCGCGGCAACAGCCTGGAGCCTATAATCAGGGACAAAATCCCTATGGCTTCCAGCAGCCGGTAGCCCCCGCTCAGTATGACTATAATCAGCAGCAACAGCCTCGTGCTCCTGAAATTGAACCGGACGTAGCGAGAGTGCTCGGCCCATGGGTGGACGCGAAGGTCCAGGAACGAGTTCAGCAGTTACGATCGGATTACGATTACCAGATGGCCGCGATAGCGCCAGACATCCAGCAGGTCAGGTACCAGCGGAACGTCGAAGCTATCAGATCAGTAATACCAGAATTTGATGACAATAGAATCAATCTGGTAGCAGAGGAAATTAACGGCATGTCCACTTCCGAGAGGGATAAGTACAACAGTCCACTGGGTTTCGAAGCTGTCGCAGCGAGGCAACTCCTCCGCGAAGCGGCGAAAGTCCAACCGGATCTGTCTGATACGGCCTCAAGAGCGCATGTCGAAGGCACCACCGGTAGCCAACCTCAGCAAATTTCGGACGATGCGATCTATTCCAAGGTCATGGATGCAACGCCGGATGAGCATGAACGATTGGTTGCCACGTTAAGAGCCAGACAGTATGGCACGAATGAAAACGAGCCCGATCCGTTGATCATGTAATCCGCCCGTTGCTAGAGTCTATAGGAGGGCTCAACAATGGACATGAACACAATCACGTATCTGCGTGGCTCTGGTAGCACAGGTACTCCCCCGTATTTGACTCAGGGTATTTACAACAAGACCCTGTTGAATCGGGCACAGTACGCGCTCCTCCACCAGATGTTTGGCTTGAGAAAGCCACTTGCACAGCGCAGCGGAACTCAGATGATGTTCCGCCGCTACGAGAAACTCACAAAAGCAACCACGCCCTTGTCCGAGGGCACAACCCCTGCCGGTGTTCGTCTGACCAGAACGAACATCACCGCGACTATTCTGCAGTACGGTAACTTCACCATCATCCCGGACATGGCTCAGTTGACCGAGTTTGACGATCAGGTCAACACAGCGGCTGAAGTCATGGGCGAGAACATGGGTGAGACTATCGATGAGGTCCATCGCGGATACCTCGTTGCTGGTACCCAGTTCGTCCGGGTTTACGACGACCACACAACCTACGCAGGCCAGGTGCTCGGTGTCGGGGCTCGCACCCTGGTCGGCGGCGCTCTGTGCCGTAAGTCCGTGGATTACGCTCTGCGTGCTCTGCGTGGGGAGAACGCGAAGTATTTCACTCCGCAGATTCCTGCCAGCGTGAAGGTCAACACTTTCCCGATCGCCAAGAGCTTCTGGTGCATCATCCACGAGGATCAGGTAAACGACATCTACAACGAGGGCATGGGCGTATTCGACGTGGGGTCGAAGTTCATCCCTGTTGAGCAGTACAGCAACTCGACTGGTGTTCTCGAGAACGAGGTAGGCAAATACCGTAACGCGCGTTTCATCTCTACTACCGAGGCGAAAGTCTGGGCTGACTCAGGTGAAGCGGCTTCGGACGGCGACGATCTGGTATCGACTACCGGTACCGACATCGACGTGTACGCTTCTCTGATGTTCGGTCGCGAGGCCTACGGTATCGTGCCTCTGAACGGATCGAGTGCCCGGACGATCATCCACCGTGCTGGTGGTCCTGGCGATCCGTTGGACCAGAGAAATTCGGTCGGCTGGAAGGCTGCTACCTGTAGCGTTATCCTGAACGACAACTTCATGTTCCGTATCGAATCTGGTTCCTACGACGGCACCAGCGCGATCACCTAACCAGAAGGAAGAAGGTGAATTGAAATGGCAATTACAAAAGTAACCGAAGTTGTCAGTGCTGAAACCCAGAAGCAGTGGTTCACAGGCGTGTTCACCGCTGACGGAACTGACGAGACCTTCGACTGTCCGTTCCAGCCTCGGTGGATCCGGGTGTTCGTGAACTCGCAGGCCGAGTACACTACCGCTCCGACCGTTATCTACGACTACTACGCAGTTCTGGGTGACACCGCAACGTACAGCCGCGTAACGGCTGGTGATATCTCAGTCATCACGTCGAACCACATCACGGTTGCAGCGCAGACTGATGGCACCGGTTGGACCGTCACGCTGGATGAAGCAATCCTGGGTAACGCTACGGGAGAATTCTTCTGGGGCTTCGCGGAACGATGATCACCGCCGGGGGGCTTTGGTCCCCCGGATAACAAGTAAAGGAGGGATCATGCGAACACTTCGCATTTTCTTGACGGTAGCCATCTTGGCGATCGTCTGTGGCCCCGCTCAGGCTTGGGACCACAATACGTTGTTCTCGGACTGCGAGTACTGGAAGAACGTCGCTGACTGTACGGTTGGTGCCGACACTCTGTGGTTCACAACCGGTACTCCAACTGAACACGCTGCTGCTGCCTTGCAGGCCGCAGACTGGTTTGGCACCAAAGCTGTCCCGATCAGGGTAAAGACTGACGGCGATTACGTTTATGCAGTTCGGCGTCCGACTAAAGTTTTCTTCTACTCGGAACTTCCGTTCTACTACAAGACGTTTTACACCGATGGGACGAACTCTGGGACCGCGTACATGTATGCCGACACGATGTCTGTGTTTGGCCGAAACTCGTCTCACGGAGAGCGATGGCCGTGCCATACGATGATCACATACATGGATAGCGTCTACATCAAGGAAGCCGGATCGGACACCGTTCGGTGCATCGTAGGGTATTAACCAGCGGGGGGCCTTCAACGGCCCCTCGACCAATCGCCGGCGGGCGTTAACCGTGGAGGATAAAATGGTGGAGGGTGAAATGGTTGATGAAATTCAAGAAGATGAGAAAACTGTCACCGAGCAGGTTCCGGTAGAAGTGGTCAAGGCACCAGTGAATAAAGCACCGAAGAAGAAAGGCAAGGGCAAGCCGCCTCTTACCGATTCCAGGCGGGTAGGACGGCCTCCTCGTCCAGTGGAGACGCCGCCGCCGCCAAAGCCGGTGCTACATGCCGTGCCCGGCCAGAAACTACCCAAAGGGCTCCACAACCCCGAGGCAGGCCAAGCTGGACACCGGTGTCTTGATCCACATGGCCTCTACAAGCCGAACTGGGTGAGCATGTTCATTATGGAAGGTCCAGCCGTTCCCGGTAGGTTGCCTTTTATCAACCCAGGCTCGCGGCCCCAGAGGTACTGGGCCAAAACGGGCGAGTGGGTTGATGTGCCGAAATGGGTGGCCATTTGTGCTAGAGGGTGCCAGTACGACTACCAGATTGAGGACGCGTCGGCTACTGCCTTGACCCATGACGAGGTTCCGCGTGTGTCTGTATCGAGGCCGCGGTTCGCTGTTCAGACCGAGAAGTCCGCTTAGGAGGCCAACATGAGGTATTTGTTGTGGTTGCTGGTTACTCTGCTTGTGGCTGATCCGGCCATGGCTGTGTACTCGAGTTTCTCCGGTCGCGTTCAGGACAAGCGAGGCAACTCGATATCGGCTGCGAAGGTGTACGTCTACGATGCAGGGACGACTACGGAGATCGACCTGTACGACGGTCCTGCCGGCGCGGTCACAGCCAATCCGATCAGCACCGATGAGTTCGGTCGGTTTACCTTCTACGCCGCGTATGGCACCTACGACCTGTCTATCAGCCGGGTGGGTATCACCACCTACACGGTCGAGGACGTGCAGTTGTTCGACGCGGATCTCAGTACCGGGGTAGGGTCATCTCAGATCACCGACTACAGCATCGCCACTGCGGATCTTGATACGGCAAGCGTGACTGCTTTGTCCATTGCCGACTCGACGATCACGTATCAGAAGCTGGCTCGGTCTGGTAGTGCGGGGTACGTTCTGCTGCGCGATAATACCACGTATCCTTGGAAAGTGGGGCAACTAGACTCTGCTGCTATCGATTCGGGGATCATCCGTGGTATGCACATTCTCGACGATACGATCGATCTGTCGAAACTTGCTGCCGGAGCGGCTACAGACTCGCAGATCATCAAGTTCGACACGGCCACTGGCATGTGGAAAATCGGTTCCGACGCCACTGGTGGCGCTGGTTCCGGGGATATCGACGGTGTTACTGCGGGGACCGGTTTGTCAGGAGGAGGAGTTTCAGGAACTGTAACCGTTAACGTTGCTACCGACGGAATAGACTCCACACTGATAGCCGAC
>CAYSBQ010000075.1:0-13226 GCA_964429315.1 uncultured Desulfobacterales bacterium | reverse complement strand
AACGAACTCACGAGTCGAAATTTTGAATTTCGAGTTAAGACATGTAGATTCTATGTGCTCGGAGAATCCGAATATTGGAAGTGAACGAGGTATTCAGACATGAGATGCTTTCGTTTCAGTAATCGAGATGTGCGCGGCAGAAGAAATGGATATCTAGCCTTTTCACTGTCCATTATGATTCATGGGTGCTCAGTGGAGCCATCCGACGATATCAATGACAATTGGGAACCCTACAGGGCCAGGGCGACAACGATGAAGGCTTGCGTCAGTGAAGGGCAAAATGAGAAAGCGCGTTCTTTCATTGACAGATGTGTGGCCTATCCAAATGCGACAGATGAGAGACTGAATCAATGCGAGAGGATGGCGATCAGAAATGTATGCCCGACTGTGCCGTCAGTTACCTACAAATTGTGTGATCGATGCATGACTGTGACTGAGCCTTGCGCTGAAATAAGACAGGCGTCGCTCAAGGAGCTATGCAACTAGGCGGTCGAATGTAGATGGATGGCGAATCGAAATGCTTTGCGGCCATTGGGGATGGGCTCGAGTCCATCTCTTGGGAGCGCCTTTACTGCATTGAGGTTCAAAAATTCTCGACGCCGGACGTGTTTGCCTCCGAGCCCGAGCCGTCCAATTCGCGCTTCTCGCGCGTTGGTAAGCCTGCTTCGGACCAGTTAGGGCAAGGCCGGTCGGGATGGGAGCGCTTTGCGTTGATCTACGATGCCCATGACCGAACGCCAGCCCAGCTGCAGCATGAGGTGCTCAGGCTGCTCGAGGGAGAGGCAGGACGGTTCCGGCTAGACGTCTTCTACTGGGCAGGGGAAATGGTGACGCCGCGTACTGGAAGGCTCATGGGGCGCGGGGAGGACTTCCTCTACAGTGACAATCCTAGAGGAGACATCGTTTTAAAATCTGAAGAGTCAATAGAATTCGAGATTCAAAATGGAAGAGAAGAAGAATAACGATCATGACCTTTCGATTCCTTGGGTTCAAGTTGCCAAGGGTGATTTAGTCGTACTAAACGGTTGCTGGTGGAAGGTTAAATTAGTTGTCGCCACATACTATAAAAGCGGTGGCGGCTACGAAGAGAAGGTAAGCACTGATTGGACATCCATGATTAGTCTGAAACTCGAGACCGTAGAAGGTGAGATTTTTCAGCATATGCCGCATGACGCATACGAAAAGATTCGAGTTAGACCTCTAGCCAGAGACCCATGGGAAGGCCGACGCAGAGAAGGCAAGGAATAGCGCCGGTTTGATCTTGCGAATCGAATCGACGCACGAGATATAAAGATTCATTGACCCCAGGGTTAGTTACGGGTGAGAATAGGGGTGCCGGATCTTCTCTGGCTTGGCGAAAACCTTCTTCCTCGCCTTGCTGGATGATAGATCCGGCTTTTCGCATCGTGATATAATAACTAGATGGCAGACGCGAATCGCGAGAAGACTTTCAAGCATCGGAACATCATCGATGACATTCTCGACCTGGGCCTAACCACCCTGATGGTCGTTTGGTACTTCACTGGCATCCAGCTCGACAATGAAACACTGGCGATGGTCGGCGCTGCCGGTGCATCCGCACGTGTGACTCTTCGGAAGATCCTCGTCAAGTTCTGGGGCCCCTCACTCGGTATTGATTCAGACGAAACTGAGCCTGAACCTGCTCCATCTGAAACGCCTACCGAAAACGCAACGGAGGGCGAAGAGAAGGAGTCCGAAGGCGAAGCTGGATAACCCTAGATCCAGACACAAAAAAGGCGCCCGCTTAGCAGGCGCCTTTTTTGTGTCTGGATGACCTATTTTCCGGATGAGCTTTCGATTTTCTTGTACCCAGGCCCTAGGGTTCCGAACTTGTCGAAGTGCGTCTTCTTAGCAGCCGCAGCATCCGCCGTCTCCTTGAATATGGGGTCAATCGGCGGGAGGTCGCCTTCGTCTTCGAACTGACGGGGGTGAGCCTTCAAGACGGTCTTATCCATTCTCTCAAAGCCCTTTTGAATCATAATAGTCTGATTCACCGAATCCAGCTGCAGCGCGTGGATGTCCTCTCTCGTCTCATTCTTGAACTCGTTGAGCCCATCTTTGTTTGCGACGATACCCGCATCGACCTCTCTCGCGCGCTGCTCAGCTTTGATTTCCGCCCGAATCTGAGACCCGTACCAAGCCAGTCCAGCCGTGACCGCACTGAACACGAAACCAAGAATCTTGGTCCCGTGCTTGTGAAGGAAGGTCTGCTTCTTCTCCCAGTCATCGACCTCCTTGACGGCCTTCCTTTCGTCAGTCTCGCGCTTCTTGGCCTCGAGCTTGAGGAATGAAGTCCACTCGTCGGCGATTTCGCCGATCTTAGAATCCAGGCTGCGGATGGTCGTGCCCATCTCCTCTTCAGTCATGGTCCCTCCCTTCGGGTGTGGGCCGGAGTCTGACGCATGGGGAAGCAACTCGAGCGCGATAGACCCAAGCCGAGTGACCGGCCACTCTCGACGTTGTGGCGAATCGACCTCGGGTGGATCTCCATCCGTTTGAATTGCGACAGGAAAATCTCCTCCCATACAAACTTAATGCCATCTCTTAGCCCTCGAGCACGTCATAGATGTGCTTTTTCATGAAGTAAAATGAATCGCCAAATGAAAGGTCGGGGCTAAAAACCAGATCATTGACTACTGTCCCATGCCATTGTCGACCAACGAAACCGTCAACGCTGACCCAGAATCTCTCTCCGTGACGGCAGACTTTGACAAGGTCGCCAGGTTTGATCTTCTTTATCTCAGCATCGGACGGGGCGCTGAAGGTCTCGGGGAACTCGAATGCCAATAGACGAGCATCCACCAGGCCTGTGAGCTTCCGGGGTCGACCATTCGAACCCTTCTTGCTCTTGGGCTTAGCGTTGTCCCGGTCGTATGGCCTCGAGTTCGCCACAAGCTTTACCCGTTCGCCGGAGACGCTCCGCCCTTGACGATGTCGTAGTACCCTGAGACGGCAGTCTTGAGCTGGTCAAATAGACCCTTCATCATAGGCGTCCATTTCTCAGGCTCGGACCAGGGGCAGTGCTCGCTTTGCTCAGAGAGCAACTGCAGGGTGATCTTCTCAGAATCATCCCACCCCTCAGACACCATCTGGTTGAACCGATTGGTGATGTAGGTGTTATGCTTCTCCGGGTTGATTTTGTGCGCAATGCTCATGCACTCCTCATCCAGAATGAGCTTTGCACCTTGAGCATCTGGATCCATCCAGTCGATCTCACTGTATGCGGTGCTGACTCCATTAACCTCGGCTGATGCTGCTTTCTTCTTCTTCTTTCCGCTGAGAAGAAGCGCTGCGGCTCCGAGACCAATTACCAAAGGTGCTGCTGATTTCCCTGACATCTTTTTTCTCCTGGTGTTTCTAAAGCTCTTTCGCCAATCTTTCGGCGATTTTCTTTGGGGGTACGCCTGCAAATCCGTCCCCGAAAATTTTATCAATGTCCTGAGGCTCTGCGAAGATTCGTTCGTCGAGACCGTCTTCGCGCGTGTAGGTTTCGATGCACGCGTATCGCTCAGGGTAGTTTACCGCAAGGACCAAGATCCGGTCTGCGGCGGAGAATACGGAAATCGAGTCCGTGACTCCGCATCCGGTTTCGCCTCCACAGCCGCTTTTGTGCCGAAATACGCATGAATCCTTCTTGGCATCCCACTGGACTGAGTAGTCCTTTGTGGGAACCGTTCGAAGCGACATAGATTTCGTCTTTCTTGCCATTTTTGGAACCACTATCCAAGTGCCGACAGCAAATCTTCAAGCTCGGAATCCGAAACCGGCTCCTCTGAACTCTTGCTCGAGCCCCTCTTTGACTTGCCGCTACTTCCCCTCGCCGCAACCGAAAGGCCGCCAGCTCGAGACGTCTCGGAGATCAAGCCCTCAAGCAATCGCTCCTGATACCGCTTCCGGATCCTCTTGCGCTTGAGGTAGTTCTGGACCCCGCATGTATCGATTCCACGGATGATACCGAAGTACAACCCATAGCGAAACGCCTCCTCATTGTCCGCTGGAATCTGAAACATACCCGTCAGTTCCTTGATATCTGCGATATCAGCTTCCTGTCTCGGCAATGTAGGATTCTTCTTGGCAAAGTATCGTCGGGCGTCCGAGTTCAGCTTCTTGAGCTTGGTAGGATTGGAGATCGCCTTGAGCACTTGGCCCGCTCCAACCATGGACCCGCCCAAGGCGTGACCACGGGACAATGCGCGGTCGCATCCATCGAGCCGACGGGACTGGCTCTCTCGGCCATCCTTCGTCATGACGCGCATGGTGTACTTGTTCCGAATCCCTCGGCGCACAAACACAACATACTGATTCTTCGGCCCCTTGAAGACCCGCTCTTCCCCTACAGCCATTCCTTTGCAATCTTTGGGCATTCCTTCACTTCCTTCCGTTTCAAACGCTCCGAGTCCTCCAGATTTAGCAAGCCACATCGCTGTCTCCTTACTAACCTTGACCCTTTTGTTGATATTCTGGAGAAGCATGCGTGCAACCTTCTCAGATATATCTGGATAATTACTCTCGAGCCACCGGCGATCGTTTGCAGGGAGTTCATCCCAGCCGGCACGCTCTTTGTCCATCATGGCAAGCGATTCGATGATACGGAATGCGATTCCGATATTTTTCGAAGCCGAGTTCTTCGTGGTCGACTTGCCAGTAACATGGACTCGACCCCGAGAATCGACGAGTGCCCATTTGAATCCAGGCTTTGACTCGGTGATGACGCCATAGAAGCTCGGCCCAACCTTGAATGGCGTGCCAAGCTTCTGCATTTTCTGCGAACCATCACGCTTGATAGAGAGCCTCTCAGCCTGAGTCAGCGCCCGGCCGCCAGCTTTCTCATAAGCCCCGATCGTTCTATTCCGAAGCCGTGTCTGAATCACGCGCTCGAGAGCCGATCGAATCTCCTTACGGCGAGTGGCACTCGTACTCGAGTGGGTCATCTCAACCAAAAGCTTCATCTCTTTTCGCTTTTGACTGTCTAAGCGCGGTGGAATGTATCCACCTGAATGCTTTCGAAGAATCGCCTGATTCACCCGCTTCCACAGTTCTTTATCTGCAGGGGTGAAATGCTCGTCTCCAAGTTCTTCGCGTGCGGCAGCGTCGGATTCTGAGATCTCCTGATGTCGATCAGTTCCTCTTTGCCACTCCGTCGCCGAAATCTTGTTCCGCTTTATCGCCGCATTGAAAAGCTTCTCGCTTTGGTCGGCGATGTTCTGAGCCTTATCGACCTTCTCTCGAGCGCGCCTCACCGCAGGATCGAGCCGCGCTCGAGACCGAATAATTTCGCCTTCCTCCGGGCTGACCTCGCCTCCAGCCTCTTCAATCATCCCTTGGACAGCCCGGACCTCGGCCGCTGTCAGCTCCCTCATGGCTTCCTCGAGAGAGTAATCGAGGGCAGGCCCGTCGAGATGGCCCTCGATTTTAGCCATTACGGTATCTCGCAGAGACATGAAGTTACGGACGCTCTTGCGTGCATCCTTTCTCTGAGTCGGCGTGAGTGATCTATTTCCAGCCTTACGCGCCTCATCCTGGATGTAGCCGTTGAGGCGTGCAAGGATGTTGTAGGAATCAACCGCCCGGCCGTAGCCGGCCTTCTTCGGATTGCTCCTTCGCGGCTTAGCCGGCCCCCTCAGCACCTTCAGTAGGTCTGTGTGGATCTGCTTTTTGGCACCTCGAAGACCAGCTCTACGCGGTGCTGGGTTTCGTTGCCGATAGCCGGTGTGGAAGATTCTCATTATCCGTGGTTTTCTTTAGGATCTTTGCCGATGGAACGCGCTCGTTCGATTCGGGCTTGCCTGGAACTCTTTGCCATCCGACGCTTTCGCTGTTGGGTGACCTGCTTTTGCGATTTGAGACGACTGTCGATTCCCTTTTTCCTGGACTCAGAGCGGATGTAGCGCTTTACGAGATTGCGCCAGTGTGCCTCAGGTAGTTTACCGCGTCTTCGGGGTAGTTTTCCAATGAAAGTATCCGGGTCCCACTTCACAAGTTCGAGCTTCCCAAACTCGTGTTCGTGAAATAGGTTGACAGAATCAACTTCCTTTTTACGCATGTCATCGGCCACTGCGCAAAGGGCAAGTTTAAACTTGTCGAACTTGCCAAGATAAACGCCGTCGATTCGGCCACATTCGTACATTCCCAATCCGGTCTCTCGTACGAGGTAGTCTTCGTACTCGATCATGGGAATTCCATCTGTACTGATATCAAATACCTCTCCCCACCGTTCAGCCATTTCGAATGGAGTGACCTCTTCAGGAGTGTGGGCTGGATCGATCCTAGACGCCCCGTTACACTCCTTGATGGCCATGACTATCTGGAGCCTTTCGAGCGGGTTCCTTGATCGGCTGAGTTTTCTTATTTCTGAAGACTCGAATCCCGAAGCCATCGACAGCTCTCTCACATCCGGCTCGAAATACTCCAATATTTCAGCTGGAATGGGAGCCGTGAATACCTCGAAGTTCTTTTGACCCCGAGGTCTAGCCGTCCAAAAGGTCCAGTAAACATCATGAAAACGAGGCTCCCGATAAACAACCCCGCCACCAAAGGCGAGGGCGTCTGTGTCGCCAGTCGTATCGATGACCTCGATGCCGTTACTGAGAGTGATGACCGGTCGCTTCACTCGACAAATAAAGCTCAGATTCAACCACTTTGCAATTTCTATAGCTTTAAATAAAAAGGCTTCTCTCTGCAACCGATGTGATTCGATTGCAGAGAGAAGCCTCCTTATGCAGGAGGCTTCGACCTACGCTAGGCCTCCGACGATGTACCAGCTGGTACCACCATCCGAGCGGACGATGAAGCTGGCGTTGTCGGTCACTGCGGGGTTAGCGGGAGCGCCAGCCGGAGCAACGAGCTGGTCGCCAGCGGCGGCAGCAAGGGTGAGTGCAAAGGTGAGGCCGGTTGCAGCGATCACGGTGATCTCCGCGCCCGCTCCCGCCTCTGCAGCCGTGGGAAGCGTGGCAATGCCAGCTGCAAGCGTGGTGTCAAGCACCAGCGCCTTCCCAACGTCTGCTGCAGTGAGAGCAAAGTCCGGAGCTGCGACAGTGTTCGCAACGCTCCGGGCGCCCTCGGGGTTGTTGATGTTTCGTTGTCCGTATTGCTCAGTCATTGTTCGTTTCTCCTGTCACTCGTTCCTGTTTTACGCAAGGAGCCGAGTGACCGGGGGCTCTATGCGCGGAGTTCTATTGAGTTGATTCTACCCTACCAGCTCGGGCGCTTGCCCGTGGTCTTAGCAATGTGTCCGCGAACGGCGGCATCGACAGAGACCTTCCCTTTTGTGGGAGCTGCCTTCGTGGCAGTCTTTTTCTTGGTCACCTTGCGCTTAGCAGCCTTCTTAGCGGGCTTGCGCTTAGCGACTTTCTTCTTAGCCGCCTTCTTCTTAGCAGGCTTGCGCTTAGCAGCCTTCTTTTTGGCCGGCTTGCGCTTAGCAGCCTTCTTTTTGGCCGGCTTGCGCTTAGTCGCTTTCTTTTTGGTCGACTTCTTTTTGGTCGCCTTGCGCTTAGCAACCTTCTTCTTAGCAGGCTTGCGCTTAGCGGCCTTCTTCTTGGTCGCCTTCTTCTTGGTCGACTTCTTCTTCGCGGGTTTACGCTTGGCTGCCTTCTTCTTGGTAGCCTTCTTTTTGGTCTTCTTTTTGGGGTTTGCCTTGGGGCTCTTGTACTTATGCATCTCGTACCCTCCGTTTGGGTTTTTGATCAGAACGGGGGCGTCTGCCCCACTACGTTGAATGAACTTGTCCGCCCCTGAAATGGACGTGCTTTCACCGAGGTATTTGCCACGAAAGTGAACTTCGAAAAGATCGTCTCTGACGGGAATGATGATGTAACACTTATCACGAAGTACTACTTTCTCTCCGTCGGGATTCGCAACCAATATACGATGGCTCTTAGCCATAACTTTCGCTAGCTGTTAATCCCCTTCAGGACTGCCATCTGAACGAGGTCTTGCCACTTCTTGCCTTGGGAAAGGCCTGCATTGATTTGCCCGACCGCGTAACGCAGTCCATTTAGGACGTACGGACCAACAAGGCCATCCTTGTTTAGACCACCCATATTCGCGGAGAAGACCTTCTCAGCCTTATTGAGCTTCGAGACCTGATTGTAGTTCCCTTGGAAGTCGAGAACGACCGCGCTCTTCTCGTCGTCCTCGCCGCCGAGCTTACCCTTGGACCCATCCTTGTTCTCCATCTCGACGGTCCCCTTAGGGCCGAGATTATTCATCGGCCAAGGGCCAACTTCGACGTTGTAGCCGAGGTCACGGAAATGCTGACGGATGCTGATGAGGCGCTCCTCCGTATTGCCTCCCCAGTAAGCACCGTCATAGCTGTCGCCGTTTGGCGGATTGCCCGACGGGCGCGACGGCGACGGTGGCTTTTGAACGGGCGCCGGCGGGATGTATAGATCGGGCTCCTCTTCATCGAAACCGGTGTCGTCCGGAAGATCATCGTAGATCGAGGTCGCTTCCCCCGTACTCTTCTTTTTCTTCTTTTTTCCGGTCATGAGAAGGGCCGCTCCTCCAACGAGAAGCAGTAGTGGTGCTGCTGATTTTGCCATCTTCTTTTTTCTCCTAGAGAATCCCGTACTTGTACGCGTCTTCCTCGAGCATTTCGGGTAATAGCTCGTAGGATTTGAGACTGCTGGCAACATGGGCCAGGTTTGTGCTCCACCAGGTTTTGACCCCTTGGCCTACCTGGTCTTTTCCGAGGAACAAGCACATCGGTATATACCGTCGCATCATTTCCTCGTGTATCTCGTTTGCGGCCTGCCCATCGGTCAGTCCGTCTAGGGCTGATTCAATGATGAGCATCTTTTGCTCATCAAAAAAAGCATCGTCCTGGTGAAGGATGAGGCTGCAGTCGCCATTAGCTACAAGCAATTCGTCTGACCCGTACTTCGGCCCACCAGTAGACGGGGGTGGATCTTCCTGGGTGGATGGGGCCGGCTTCGAAGTCGATGGCGGCTTTTTCTCGCTCTCGCTGTTGGCGACGCTCGGCATGAGTCCGAATGTTCCACCCTGGAGCGCGAAGCATCCGAGCGGAGCGGCGTAGGAAAGAAGCGGGTCGCATGGAATCGGGACTCCTGCGACCAGCGATCTAATGACGTTCGTCATCCCTATGTTCGTAGCCTGGTCCCAGTCCCCTGTCACGGGGATACCGGCGAGGGCCTGGAATGCCTTCACCGCGTTCCTCGTGTCATTGCCCGGCTTTCCATCAACACCCTGCGGATCGCATTTCGCGCAAAGGGAGATCTCGGAGCCCTGAAAGGAGAACCGGACCTTGGATAGATCGTAGAGCGCCTGCTGACGATTTTTCCAAACATCCTCACCAACACCAGTGCCTCCCCCACCATTCGACGATGGCTGTGCGGCTCCGGGTCCGTAGAGCTGAGGGATCTTCCCGCCAGGAGGAAGCTTGTACGTGAGCCCGTCTGGTGAATCACCAATGCTCGATCCCTTAGACCCCTTCGACTTGCTTCCGCTCATCAAATAAAGCGCGGCTCCGGCCAAAGCAAGCGGTATGACTGGTGAAGACATTTGTAACCCGATTCTCTCCTTTTGCGCGCCGTTCGTCAACTCATTGGATCGAAGGGGATGCTGTACGATCGATTGTCGTCGATTGAGTGGACCTCGCTCACGATTTGATCGTATGCAGCCTTCATTCCAGGCCTTGTATTGAAGAAGCCCTTTGCCTCCCATGGATCTTTCTTAAAAGCAGCCATGATCTGCCATGCGCATTCTGGGTGCATCCGATTGACCACCGCTAATGCGATGTTATCCGCAAAAGAAACTACTTTTTCATTTAAGTCTGCGCCCATCCATGACGCTTTGTAATTCTCGTCAGAATCAGTTGGGTACTGATAGTCCAAGTAGAATCGGATCATCCTTCCGGCTACAACGTCGAGCCATTTGTCACCCATAAATACGAATTCGCATCTATCGTCTAATTCTACGACGTATTCCTCGGTGTCCATAAGCTCGGAAATCGCATTGTACAGCCACTGAATGAGATAGTAGGCGTCGGTAAAGTTCCGTAGAAACTGCTCCCGATTGTACTCCTCTTGCATGGGTCCGATGTCATCAGTCATGACAGGGAATTCCGCAGCGCACGGAACGAGCTGAATGATGATTGTTCGAGCGATTTCGTAGGGGTCGT
This sequence comes from uncultured Desulfobacterales bacterium, assembly GCA_964429315.1. Taxonomy (GTDB): domain Bacteria; phylum Desulfobacterota; class Desulfobacteria; order Desulfobacterales. Next base: position 3,067 of record CAYSBQ010000075.1, on the reverse strand, counting down.
GGTAGTTGGCGTCGATGAAGTTCTGAGCGGCGGACTTCCCTCTTTTTAGCCACCATGCCTCTGGGTCTCCGCCCTCGTATTCGATTTTCTTACAATCCGAGGATACCCAGATGCCGCCTGCGGCTTTAGCTCGATCACTATCGCTTTTACTGCCGCCGCCTGATTTTCCGCCACCGCCGTTGGAGCTTCCGCCTCCGCCGTTGGAGCTTCCGCCTCCGCCGTCGGAGTTGCTGTCGTCACCGTTGGAGCTTCCGCCTCCGTCGTCGGATGTCTTCTTCTTCTTCTTCCCACCCATGAGAAGGAGTGCCGCAGCTCCTGCTACGAGTATTAGTGGTCCTGATGATTTCGCCATGATTTATCCTAAAGATGGATCTCTTTCGACAATGAGGTCGCCGGCCCTGAAGGAGCGCGTTCCGCATCGTACTGTGATTCTTATTTTTATGGACTTATGCTGTTTACCAACAGGGCCCATGATCGGTCGGATCAGGTAGAGTGGCTTGTACTGATAGACGTCTGGTGAGACTTCGACCTTTTGTGATGTGAGGCCGATGGATTCCACGTCCAACATGTCTTCTAGGGGACGAGCATCAACGCTGCAGTCTCCCCAGTCATCCGGTAGGAGCACCCCGACGAGACTGGTATCTCCGACCACCAGGTCAATATCGGTAAGCACTGGGATGTTGTTCTCCCATGGGTGAGGGTGTCCAACGCCCTCTGGTAGATCGGCAGATATAACCTGCGCCATCTTTCCGATAGAGTCGTAGAAGGCGAGCTGTGCGCCGGGGGTGGAGCCGTCCTCCTTCGACCAATCACAGTTAGGTGCCATGTCGGCAGCTACTACGCTGACGGCATCTTCCCGCGCTGGGTTATTCACCATGAATGTAGCCAGCTTCTCAAAGGCTTCGAGCTGAGCTGAATGTGAGATGAAGAATACGCGCCCCTCTCCGTAAATGGAATTCGCTTTAGGAGAGATATTTTGAGCAAGCTCAGGCGCAAGCGAGGTCGCTGTCTGAGAGTATAACTCGGCCACGCACGGGTCAGATTCGGGGCCTTTATCGGCCTTTAGTTTGATGGGGTCAGCGGCAGGATCGGTCACCGCGCTCGGATCTGCTCCCGTGTTTGAAGATGATTTCTTCCTTTTTTTCTTCCCACCCATGAGAAGAAGTGCTGCTGCTCCTGCTACGACGATGAGTGGTCCTGATGATTTAGCCATTATTGCATCCCCTCAGGGTAGATCCGATATATACCTGTCGGGCCCTGTTGGCTGAAGTATGCGTTCGAGCCAACCTTGAATCCGTGCTTCGTTCTCAATCGGGGAGATACGTCTGCGCCCTGGAAGGTCTCCACAATCCGGACCTCGAAGAGGTTTGGCTCTCCATTTGGACCGGTAAGCTTCATGACTTCACCGATGATGTGCTCGGCGTTCCCTTGGGACTTGTCGGTAACGATAATCTCCACACGTCGGCCCGGAAGTTCGTTTTTGGACGAAGCTCCCATGAAGCCAGGGTCAGGTGACCCTAAGGACTGGCGCGTAATCGAGTACCTTTGACCCGTCTGAAACAGCGAATCGAAATCTGGGTCGGTCAGTCCAACCGTCGCCTGCGCCATAATCGCAAGCCTCTGACCGCTTTCCCATACGAGCTTTTCGGGCTGAGTAAGGGTGTCGATGGGGTTTTCCCACCTGCATTCCGAATTGAAGTTCTTGAGCCCCTCGCGCAGGACGACGCTTGCGACCGTACGAGATTCCTGACCGTTCTTCATCGCAGAGAATCTCTCGAGCATGTAGTCGTAGAGCTTCTTTTGGAGGTCGCGGCGGATGTAGAAGAAGTAACCCTCTTCAGGGAATAGATGCAGGGCATTGTTCGCCGTCAGAATGTCGGGCGTCATGTACTCGGGGTCTCTTGTGTACATGGAGTTTGCGCAGTTGCCCGCACCCGAAGGCCCGATCTGAGGCTTGCCGTAGGGCTCGGATGGCCCACTCGGAGGTGCCGGCGATGGCGTAGGCGGAAGTGCCGGTGGCGTATCCGGACCAGGGGTCGGGCTCGGCCCCGGAACGGGCTTGTCCAGATCTTCATCCTCGATACCAGGCAGAGCAGCTTGCCCGCCATCGCTTCCGGATGAGGCAGGCTTAGTGGAGCTGCTGCGTCTTTTCTTCTTCCCGCTGATGAGAAGAAGTGCGCCGCCAACGATCAAAAGTGGGAGTGGAGATGCCATGGTCTATTCCTCGAATGTTCTTTTCTGGAACTTGATGATGTAGTTCATTATGATCCTGTTGAACTCCTGCACCGCAGGATATTCATCGCTCGAGGGGAGAAGAGCGATAGGAACGTCAACTCCAGCGACACTAACGCTGTGACTGATACTGAATTCGCCGGCCGCCTCCACAGCGGATGCCGCCAAATCTTCAGAGAACGCCGCTTCGACGCCAGCCTCGGCAACTAGGCCTCCAGCCATGGAGGCCCCAAGCCCTGCAGCACCACCGCTGAGCATAACAATGGCCTTTGAGACGCCGAATTTTGACATCTGCTGCATCCCTCCGAAATCCTTGAGGGCCAAGGCGACCTGAGATCCGCCGAACCCTTTCCTGTAAAGCTCGCCGGCAAGCTTGGTCGCTTTTGGACCAAGAATCTGCATTGCTCTCGTGGCATTCGCGGCCTGCGTGGCGGCTTGGATGTTGGCGCCGGCCGCAGCCCAGCCAGATGCGTAGATGCCAATTCCGGCTGTGGCCATGAGCCAGAGCCCTCCGTAGATTACCGAGCCTCCTGTCTTGCCGAGCCCGCTGATGTCGCCCAGCCATGTCGATGGATCGTCCACAAGGAGGGCGTAAAGCCATCCGGCGTCATGATCGACCGTAGCCAGCTTGCCTGCGAGGCGACGCTGATTCAGCCAGCTGTCCAGAACGCGGATCCGCCAAGTGGCCCCGATATCGAATTCGTCCATGTTTGGAGAGAATGCGACGCCAGCGGATGGCGCGGCTCCCAATCCTCCAGAAATCGCCTCGTCGTCAAAAACGAAGTCTGATCCGCGTTTCTTTTTCTTCTTCCCGCTGATGAGAAGAAGTGCGCCG
>CAYSBQ010000074.1:0-13391 GCA_964429315.1 uncultured Desulfobacterales bacterium | reverse complement strand
AGATAAGGTGTAACTAGTAATGGCCTCCCAGAAGACCAAATTTACAGTTGGGCTTTTTGTGGCCGGTGGCATTGCCTTCGTTCTGCTGGCAATCATATGGTTGGGAATGTCCCGCTTTTTCGAAAAGGGGCGGTACTATGTCACCTACTTCAATGAGTCTGTCCAGGGATTGGATTTGGAATCTCCGGTGAAATACAGGGGTGTTTCTATTGGACGGGTAAAAAGGATCGGTGTGGCCCCTGATTCGAGGTTGATAGAAGTAGTACTTAAAGTGGAATCCGGACAAAACCTGGATGGCAATATGGTGGCCCAACTTAAATCAGTAGGTATCACAGGGAGCATGTTTTTGGAATTGGATAGAAAGAAGGAGAACGAACCAGACAGATCCCCCTCTCTTAGCTTTCCATCAGAGTATCCAATAGTGGCTTCAAAGCCATCGGATATCAGTGAATTGGTTCGAGGTGTTGATGATGTTCTAAATCAGATAAGATCTTTTGATCTTAAAGAGATTTCAGACAAGGTTATATTAAACCTGGATGATGTTAACCAAATGATCCGCGATGCAAATGTAAAAGGCCTTTCCGAAGGCATGGCCCACATTTTGGAAAGACACCAGTGGGACAAGATAATGGGGTTGGTGGAAAGGGCTGCGGGGTCTTTTGATAGCCTGATAAATAAGGCCGGCGTGGGATTAGGTCGCGTTGAAGGTGTCGTAAAAGACAATGAAGAGGAGATCGGGCTAGCTGTTAGAGATTTTAGAACGGCTATGAAGAAGGTGAATGTCCTTTTGGAGCAAGGTTCATCCCTGGTAAACGAGACTGGTGATTTACAGTTGAATCTAAAGCGTCACATGTTGGTTGTTGCCCGGAACCTTGAGGAGGCAAGTGAGAACCTTGCGCGACTGATGGATCTTCTTGCCGAGCAACCCTCTCAACTTATGTTCGGGCAACCACCTGCTCCGCGCCAGGTGGAATTGGAAAACAGGTAATGGGAGGCCTCTTATGGCTGGGAAGAAGAAAACCTATATCGTTTCTCTCGCTATTTTACTCCTTGTTGGCGCCTGTATCAATCTGAAACAGCCAACTTATAAGGTTGATTACTATACACTGGAGTATCCTGCCGTGCAAGGTCTAGACCTGGAACCAATCCCAGTTGTAATCGCAACAGAGCGTTTCAGTGTAGCCCCTTGTTATAATACAAGCCGTATTATCTATCGAAACGGCCCGTTTAAGAGAAATACCTACGCCTATCATAGATGGCGGGCAAATCCCGGCGATCTTGTTGGTTATCAATTGAAACGTGACATGAGAGAAAGCGGTCTTTTTGAAGCTGTAGTTGCCGATGACAGTGGCGTGCCTTCATCCTACACCTTGAAAGGTACGGTAGATGAATTCTTTGAATGGGATACTGATGAATCATGGAAAGCAGTCTTGTCTTTCAGTATTATTCTGGTAAGAGAGGATATGGCTGATATGAAGGAAACGGTCATCCTTCAAAAATCCTACAGCACAAAAGAACCCTTTGAGCGGAAAGACGTCCCATCTATGGTCAAGGCAATGAGTTGCGCCATGAAAAAGATATCCGCAGAAACCATAAGAGATGTCTACGATCGCCTCGCTAGCGTCCATCCAAAAGTAGATTCTGAACACTTGTGAGTTTCTAACCTGGAAATGTATGGAAACTCGCTAAAGAGGAATTACATTAACCCTTCTCCCCTTATCCAATCCTTCCGAGTTCCTTTCAATCTTAACGAGTCCGTCCGCCTTGACCATGGTGTGAATAAGGCCTGACTTGCCCAGTATGGGTTCAGCAAAGAGTTGATCTTCATTGTAGACAAGCCGTACTCGGATGTAATCGACCCTTCCCTGAACTGAAGCGAGATTTCGGCTCAATATAGCAGGGACTTCGAGTTTTGCTCGCTCGCTATCTCTAAGCCCGCTTATCCTCTCGATAGCCTGACGAATCATGACATGAAAGACGACCATGGCCGATGTTACTTGCCCGGGAAGTCCCCAGAGGGCCTTGCGCCGACTTTGAGCCAAGATTGTAGGTTTCCCCGGGCTAACCGATACGCCATGGACAAGGATCTGAGAATCGGGAAGTCCTTTGAGGACATCCAGTGTGAAGTCACGGGATCCGACTGAGCTTCCGCCTGAGATCAAGACCATATCGGCGCTTTTCAAAGCCTGTCGGCAGAGCCTGTCAATCTCATCGAGGTTATCCCGGGCAATGCCAAGCGAGAGTGGGATCCCCCCGGCCGAGGCCACAAGGGCTGAAAGGGTGTGTGAATTGATGTCGCGTAACTGAGAAAGCCCCGGGTTTTGGTCGATGGGTACAATCTCATCTCCGGAAGATATTATGGCGATAACGGGCTGTCTGTAGACAGATACATGGGTTTGTCCAAGGGCTGCCAAAACCCCGATTTCCTGGGGGCGTATGGGCCTTCCCTTGGAAAGGACTTTTTCTCCTTTGGCGAAATCTTCGCCCACCTCCATGACATGCTGCAAGGGGGCAACGCTTTTCGATACTTCTATGGTATCTTCGTCCAGACCTTGGGTATGTTCCACCATGACGACAGAGTCCGCCCCGTCAGGCAGCATCCCGCCGGTAGTGATATGAACGGCTTCACCGGCCTTGACGGAAACCGTGGGAACTTGTCCCATTTCAACAGATCCTACGATGGTAAAAAGGGCCGGCATACTATCTGATGCCCCGAATGTGGAGCGAGCCTGAACTGCGTAGCCATCCATTGTAGCACGGTTGAATTCGGGAAGGTTAATACCGGGTATGACATCCTGGGACAGGATACGATTTATGCAACTATCCAGGGGCTGTCTTTCTTCGTCGACACAGGGAAAGTTCTGGATCAGGTTTAATACCGTTTCAAGGGTTGTAACCGTGAAAAAATCCTTTTCCATTGTTATTCTCTCACGAAAGTCCCGCTCTTTCCCCCTGATTTCTTGACAAGACAGATGTCGGAGATGGTCATGGCACGGTCGTAGGACTTGCACATATCGTAGATAGTCAGAGCTGCAACGGATACGGCAGTTAGCGCCTCCATTTCAACCCCTGTCTTGCCTACAAGGCGGACAGTGGCTTCTATGCGGATACTGTGGGTCTCGGGCTGAGGAAAGAAATCGACCTGTGCATGACTGATTGAAAGGGGGTGACACATAGGGATAAGTTCCGCCGTCTTTTTTGCGGCCATAATGCCCGCAATGCGTGCTGTCTCAAGAACGTTTCCTTTCTTTACTCTTTTATCCTTAATCAGATCGAAAGTCTTAGGCTGCATGGTGACAAGCCCTTGGGCTACCGCCTCCCTGGCGGTGGCGGCCTTTTTAGATACGTCCACCATGCGCACACTTCCAGTGTTGTCGAGATGAGTAAATGTGGACATAGCACATCCTTTGTTATTTACATAAAATATTCCGTCTTACTCGTAACCTCTTTCTTGATGGCGTTCAAGGTATCTTCCAGCACTGGAATAACATTGTCACGCAGATCACCTGCTACCACGAGTGCCATGAGTTCATCGCCTACTTTAAGTGGACCTTCCTCGATTTCAACCAAGATATCTATGATGCCGGGCCTCTTTTTCTGCTTGTAAAGAATACTCTCAAGGGCAGAATAGTCAACCTTAACATCCAAGCCGGAAACAGGTTGCCCTCCTCGTGATGTTCCTCGGACAATTCCTACATGACACAGGATCATCCCCACCTTTGTAAAATCTGGGCGAGTCTTTATCTTATCGATTAGATTGGCAAGCTTCATGGCATTTTGCAATATAGCTGTATAGTAAAAAAGTCAATCCAAAACGATCGGATCGCGCCTCACGTTAGGTCTTTTGTGACATATTTCCGCTTGACAACATGGCACAATATCCATACCGTTAACCGTTAAACTGGTACTCTTAATTGGAACCGAAGGAGATCTTTGAAGATGGCCTATCAAAAGATTGTGTCTCGCGAAGAGGCGCTTGAACTGATCTTAGAGGTTATAAATACCTTAGAAACCATGAAACTTCCCCTGGAAAAGGCCTATAGGCATATTGCCGGCAGGGACATCTATGCCCCCGAGGATATTCCTGGCTTTAATCGGTCTGTAATGGATGGTTACGCCCTGTGGAGCCGGGATACCGTTAAGGCTACAAACAAAGATCCGCTTCAGCTACAAGTTGTAGGTGATATTCATCCTAGCACTACAAGCCTGCCATCCGTAGGAGAAGGGCAAGCTGCAGGCATTATGACGGGGGGGGGCATCCCTCCTGGGGCCGACGCGGTGGTAAAGGAAGAAGATGTAATATTTGCCGATGGAACCATTGGGATCCGGGCTCCTGTGAGGGCCGGTGAGTATGTATCAAAAAAGGGGAAAGATATAAAGAAAGGCGCCTTGGTCATCCAGGCCGGGCATCCCTTAACGCCGGCGGTGTTAGGAACTCTGGCAAGTCTGAATATTAGTGAAGTCCATGTGACAAAAAGGCCGGCGGTTAGTGTCCTTGCTATTGGAAATGAACTGATCGATATTCATGAAAGATCGACGGATCATAAGATTGTAGCTAGTAATCTTCACATGTTATCCGGTATGATAACGGAATGTGGGGGGACGGTACATTCTGCAAAGATTTCAAGAAATGAAAAAAGTGCGATCAGAAAGAATATTGAGCAGGGGCTGAAAAGCGATATACTTATCACAACGGGTGGTTCAGCCAATTCTCACTCCGACCTGACCCGCGCCTTGATTGAGGAGATCGGAGTTGATCTGAGGTTTACCGGCGTATCAATGCGTCCCGGCAAAGGAACCGCCTTTGGTCTTTGTGAAAATAAGCCGGTTTTCGTCCTACCCGGAACCCCTAGTGCGGTTTTTGCAGTTTTTTACTCCCTTGTTCTGCCGGCTCTCTTATGGCTTATGGGCAGGAAAGTAAGCGGCATCTCTCCTGTTACGGCCATCTTAGAGCTGGATATAGAGAAAAGGTCCGGGATTGAACACCTGGTTCAAGGTCTAATGCGCAGAGTCGATTCCCTGTACTATGTTCTCCCCCTCGTTGGACGGGAGGTTGAAACCTTTTCTGCGATGAATCGAGCCAACGGGTTGATTATTGTTAATCCTGACCAAGCTGTGCTGAAACAAGGTGAAAAGGTTTTCGTCCAGCCGCTCGGTCTTCAGGAGGATCATCTATCAGAAAGTGAGGCACTGCAACATCGTTGGTTGTCGAGGTGTATGACGCCCCCCCTCATATCTATCGTTGGCAAATCAAATGCCGGAAAGACAACTTTGTTGGAAAAGCTTGTTGGCGAGCTAAAGACGCGGGGCTACTTGATTGGTACGATCAAACACGATGTACACGGTTTTGACATAGACCATGAAGGTAAAGACAGTTGGCGTCATAAACATGCCGGCGCCCATACAGTGGCAATTTCTTCGCCCCGGAAGGTGGCAGTTATCAAAGACATGGCAGCCGAAGAATCCCTTCACGGTCTTGCGACAAAGTATTTCACCGATGTGGATATAATATTGACTGAGGGATACAAGAGGGAAGATAACCCCAAAATAGAGGTGTTCCGCAGCTACGTGCATGACCAGCCCCTTTGCACTAATGACAGCCGGCTAGTAGCGCTGGTTTCTGATATTCCGCTTGACCTTGGTGTGCCTTGCTTTGGGCTTGAGGATTTTGAGCAACTTGCCGATTTAGTGGAGAGTAAGTTCTTGAGGGATTTATAAGTTGCTTTAGATAAATGGCTGGATAGAGGCCAAAGACACCGTAAAGAAAGTTTCTGGAGGTTGCCGTGAGTATATTTCTAGAAGTTATTGAGTGGTTTGATGATTCCGGAAATGTCATGGTCCATCGTATCCCTGAAGAGGGGTCGGCAGATATCAAACTGGGGGCCCAACTCATCGTTAGAGATAGTCAGGCAGCGGTTTTTTTTCGTGGCGGCAAGGCCCTTGACGTATTAGGCCCTGGTCGTCATACCCTGTCTACTATGAATCTTCCCATTATTACCAAGATGTTAAGCCTTCCTTTTGGGTTTAAAAGCCCTTTTCGCGCAGAAGTCTATTTTGTAAACTTAAAGGTATTTACAGACCTGAGGTGGGGGACGAAAGACCCGGTGGCATTTAAGGATTCGCAACTTGGCCTGGTGCGACTTCGTGGGTTTGGAAACTATACGATGCACGTTGTTCAACCCATCCTTTTTGTAAATACCCTTGTTGGAACACGGGGTATCTTTGAGACAAATGCCATTTCCGACTACCTCCGAGACGTCATTGTCTCCCGCCTAAATGATCTTTTGGGTGAAACCCTAGATACAATATTTGATCTGCCCAGCCAGTATGATGAATTTGCCGTAGCCTTAAAGAGTCGGGTCATAGACGATTTCGAACATTACGGCATTGGTCTGGTCGACCTTTATATCAATTCGATTACACCTCCTGATGAAGTCCAGCGCATGATTGATGAGCGAAGTGGAATGGAGGCAGTGCAGGACCTAGATAAATTTTTGAAATTCAAGGCCGCAAAGGCCATGGGTGATGCGGCTGTTGGAGGGGCGGGTGGCGGTGGAGCCGCAGACGGTCTCGGCCTTGGTGTTGGAGCTGGTCTTGGCATGATGCTTCCGGGCATACTCCAAAAGTCTATGGGAAACGCGGGGGCACAAGAACAAAATGTTGCTTGCCCTCGTTGTCATGCTTCTGTTGGTGCAGGAACCAGGTTTTGTCCCAAGTGTGGACACCAACTGGTAATCATAAACCGTTGTCATGCGTGTAACAAGGACTTACCTCCCGAGGCAAAGTTTTGCATGGTGTGTGGAACGAAAGTAGAAAAACCAAACATGAAGTGTCCCAACTGTCAAGCCGAGGTATTGCCGGAGGCAAATTTCTGCAATAGTTGCGGCGAGAAAATCGGCTGATAAACCTTGCTTTTTTATTTATGGACTTCCTTCTTTCCATTCACTGTCCCCAGTGTGGCGCTGATATCTCTTTTGAGGAGGAGAGCAGAGTTGTTCGGTGTCAATACTGCGGCAGTGCCCTTCACATTACCGGTCGTTCAGGTATTTTTCGCAACTATGTAAAACCTTTTGAAAACATCCCACGCATGAAAAAAGCCCTTCGCAGCGCCCTAAAGGGCCTTGGCGCTCAAAAGGCCCTCATAAGTGAAAAGAAACTCCTTTTTGCCCCTTATTGGCGCGTCAAGGGGATGGTTTACAAATGGGTGTTTGGTAAAGATGTTCAGGGCCGACTCGTTAAGGAATTAAAAACAAAACACTTAGACCAGAGTTTTCCTGCCTATTGTGGGGTTGATCTTGGACTTCGTTCTCTCGGTATCCGACCTGGGGCGCTGAAACTGCCCTTTTTTGATCGTAGGGAAATGTCCAAGGCAGGTTCTGTCATGGAGGTGGAACTGGATTTTAAGGAGGCGGTCAAACAAGGTTCTCTATTAACAGAGGTTGGACTAGATGAAACAGGTATTCAAGCCTATTTTGAGAGAACCCGTCTGGTAGGTGAACGATACAGCATTATCTATTTTCCCTTTTGGATGGTGCGGCTCTCCTCAGGACAAAAATCCCGTGTATTAATACTAGATGCAGTTGCCAACACGGCGACCCGTGTCCTCACGGAAGAGCAGTGGAAAGCAATGGAGGCAAGGTCTAAGAAAGGAAGCCGTAGGGTTAATTTTAGTAATGTTCAATTTATTGCCTTTAAGTGTCCAAACTGTGGATGGGACCTTCCCTTGAATCGGTTTGACGTTATTCATCTATGTGGGACCTGCAAGCGGGCATGGATAGAGCAAGGTGGGAGATTCCGGGCAGTGCGATTTGAGATAGCCGGCTTGCCGCATGGCGCAGGGCAAGATGTTATTTATTTGCCTGTGTGGGTGTTCCAGGCACAGATTACCTCAAATGGACAGGTCCTTAAGACAGTAGCGGATTTGCAGAGGTTTTCCAAGGTGTTGCCTTTGGGAGTTAAGAACGATAGGGATCAAGAACGCTTTTGCTTTTTTATGCCTGCGGCGAAAATCAGAAACATTCTTGCTGCAAACAAGCTGGCTACAGGTCTTATCAACAAGCAACCCGCCTATCAATGTATGCCTGCAGAAAGGATTGCTGAATTGAGAACAATGGGGGTGTTTTTGTCACCAAGGGCTGCCGGTGATATGGCGGAGATCTTGCTTTGTTCCATGACTCCGAGAAATAACCTGAAAAGACAGGATTTTGTGAAAGATGCCAAGATATCGATCGACAAGATGCACGTGCTCTGGTGGCCATTTCATGAACAAAGACTTTTTTTGAGGGATGCCATTTGTGGTTGTGGTATCCAAAAAGGGACCATGAATATGGGGTGTTGATGAAAGACAATTACGTCTTTTCACAGTCCTTCTGGTGTAGTATAGTGGAGTGATTCTATAGTGGAGGATAGAAAGTGTTTGTAAAATTCTGGGGGGTTCGGGGGTCAATTCCAACTCCCATGACCTCTGATAAAATCAAGAAAAAGATCTTGTGGGTCCTCAAACAGGCCTTGGGCCAGGAGTTTGGGGGTGATAGGCAACTAGCAGAGTTTATAGATGATCTTCCCAAGCATATGGTGGGAACCTACGGAGGTAATACCTCCTGCGTCGAGTTGGATTCAGGAGACACAACCATTGTCTTTGATGCTGGTTCAGGAATCAGGGGGCTTGGCATCCGTCTTATGGAGGGCAAATTCGGCAAAGGGGCCGGAACCTGCCATCTTTTTTTAAGTCATACGCACTGGGACCACATACAAGGGCTCCCCTTTTTTCTCCCAGCTTTTGTGCCTGGAAACAAGATTATCATCTACAGCCCGGACCCTGACATAAGGCAAAGTCTGTCTGCACAGCAAGACCCCCGGTATTTCCCAGTACCTCTTGAGGCTATGGAGGCCGATATTGATTTTGTTCTACTCTCGGAAGGGAAGAAAACGCTCATAGATGATATCGAAGTGTCAAATATTAAGTTAAATCATCCCGGGGGGGCTTTCGGGTATCGGGTGCAAAAAGGGGATGCCGCCTTAGTTTATGCCACAGACACGGAGTTCGCGAATATTGATGGCCCGGAAATGAAAAAGTATATAAACTTCTTTTCCGGAGCAAAGATCTTGGTGTTTGATTCCCAGTATACGTTTGTCGAGGCCTTCGAAAAAGAGGACTGGGGACACAGTTCCTCGTTAAAGGGTGTGGATATAATGATAGAAGCGGGAGTTGATACGCTGGTCCTTTTTCATCATGAACCCACGTACGATGATCGGACTCTGTGGAATATTCTTCAAAGGACTTCCAAGTATGCGAAATTGCAAGGAGTAAACAACGCATCGAGGGTGATGATGGCCTATGAGGGTTTGGAGCTTAAGATCTCATGGAGCAAGCAGAAAAAATTCTAAATGGTGATGTCCGGGCTGCTGCCAGGTTGATAAGGGATATCGATGACGGGATACCTTCTTCAAGGCAGATCGTAAAGGCCCTTTTTCCTTATACCGGCAGGGCTTACGTCATCGGAATAAGCGGATTCCCGGGCGTGGGGAAAAGCACCTTGGTTGATCAAATGATCCAAGAATACAGGGCCGCAGGGAAGAGCCTTGGGGTCCTTGCAGTTGATCCAACAAGTCCCTTTTCCGGTGGGGCCATGCTCGGAGATCGTATTAGGATGCAGCGGCACGGCACTGACCCGGAGGTATTTATCCGAAGCCTTGCTACCCGCGGCCATTTTGGGGGGGTGACGCGCTCAACCCATAGCATCATTGATGTGTTAGATGCCATGGGGAAGGATATCATTTTAGTGGAAACCGTAGGAGTGGGACAGGATGAAGTAGATATAGCAACAACGGCCCATACAACAATCATTGTCATGATTCCCGGCATGGGTGATGATATTCAGGCCATCAAGGCCGGAATACTTGAGGTCGCTGATATATTTGTAATCAATAAGGCAGATCGAGAAGGTGTTGAAAAGACCATAAACGAGCTTCGGACAATGCTGGAGATGAGTTGTCGGGAATATTTCGATGACAAGTGGCATCCGCCTATAATATCAACGGAGGCGATTCGAAACCGGGGTATTCCAGATCTGCTATTGCAAATTGAAGCACACAAGGACTTTCTGTTCGATCATGGCCGGGAGCATCTCAAAGAACATCTAAGGAAAAGGGCCTTTAAAGACTTGACAGATACCGTCAAAGAAACTGTTATCGCAGGGATTATGCAACAACTGGAAAGCTCCGAGTTATTTCAGGGAATGATTGATGAGCTTGCCGAAAAGAGGACCGATCCGTTTACATTGTGTGATCAGATTATGGAGGTTTTCTATGCCAAGAAGGAAAAAAGCTGAGAAGTCTTCGGTAGGGGAGAAGATTAAGAAGGCAAGGCAAAAGAAGAAGATCACCCTGGATCAGGTGGCAAATGACACTGGTTGCAGCATTGATTATCTGGAAAAAATTGAAGCAAGCAAGATACCCCCCCCAGTAGGTACGATATTGCAAATATCTCGTGCCTTGCAGATAGATTCAGGAGTTTTGCTTAAGGAACAGAAACCGACAACAAAAAGCAGGGTCAAGGCGTACAAAAAGCGCACGGAAAACTATGCCTATACAACATTGACTCCTGGGGCGGAGAAGAAACACTTAAAGGCTTTTCGTGTGACTGTGGAAGCGATGAAAGATCATAAAGGTGTCGGTTATCAGCACGAAGGAGAAGAATTTGTGTACTGTTTGGCGGGCAACATCGAGGTGACAGTGGGTGACCACGTTAATAAGCTTAAAGATGGAGACTCCTTGCACTTTAACTCATGGATCAGGCATAAGCTAAGAAATATCGGGAAACGCGAGGCCGAGCTCTTGGTCATTGTCTATGCTCCGTAAGAGAAATGAGAGAAGATAATGTCTTTTGAACTGACGGAAGAACAAGTCATGATTCAAACAATGGTACGTGATTTTGCCAGGGAGGTCCTTCTTCCTACGGCGGCCGAACGGGATCGAACAAAGGAGTTTCCTGCTGAAAACCTGAAAAAAATGGCGGAATTGGGTCTTCTTGGGATGATGGTTCCACCTGAATACAATGGAGCGGGCGTGGACACAACCAGTTATGTTCTGGCATTGCAAGAAATAGCATATGCCTGTGCTGCTACGGCTGTTGTAATGTCGGTGCAAAACTCCGTTGTTTGTGAAACTATAAACCATTTTGGCACCGAAGAGCAGAAAGAGGCATACTTGAAACCCTTGGCTGCCGGCGAGTTCATTGGCGCTTTCGCCTTGACTGAACCTCATGCAGGTTCAGATCCTGTTAGCCAGTCTACTTCGGCGGTGCGTGATGGAGACCACTATATCGTTAACGGTAATAAGCGTTTCATAACCTCCGGGAAAAACTCAAATGTAGTGATCATAACGGTCAAAACAGACACGGCAAAACGCCACAAGGGCATTAGCGCCCTGCTTGTGGAAAAAGGTACTCAGGGATTTTCCGTGGGTAAGGCAGAGGAAAAAATGGGGCTTTGCGCCTCTGACACGACTGATCTAATCTTCGAAGACTGCCGAATTCCTGTAAAAAACCTCTTGGGGCAAGAAGGTGATGGTTTTAAAATTGCGATGACGGCTCTGGACGGGGGGCGTATCGGAATTGCCTCACAATCTGTCGGAGTGGCTCAGGCTGCACTGGATGCTGCCTGTTCTTATGCCAAAGAACGGGAGCAGTTTGGACGCTCGATTTCGAAGTTTCAAGGGCTTCGATGGATGCTGGCAGACATGGCTACGGAATTGGAAGCGGCCAGGCAATTGACTTTTTTTGCTGCGGGAAGAAAGGACAGGGGAGAAAAATACACTATGGAAGCCTCTATGGCGAAGCTTTTTGCCTCGGAGATGGTTAATCGAGTTACGGCCAAGGCCTTACAGATCCATGGGGGGTACGGTTACACAAAAGAGTATTCTGTAGAGCGATTCTATAGAGACGCACGGGTATTTACGATCTACGAAGGCACCTCGGAAATCCAGCGTGTGGTCATTGCCAATCAACTTCTGCAAGATCGCCATGTTAGCAGCCTGCGTTAACGTATCGGAATGGAGTTATTCTTGCGCAGGCCCTAAGCTTGGTTCTCAATGCCTAGCAGGTGCAAGAAAGATTATTTACGGACGGGGGAAATGAGCGTGTGGAAGTGTAAAAAAGGAAAACCGTTCCCATTAGGCGCTACAGTTGTGGCCGAGGGAGTGAATTTCGCCCTTTTTTCCAGGCATGCTGCATCTGTAATACTGGTATTTTTCGAAAAGGGGGCTCCGGAAATTGTTGGAGAGATTGTCCTTGACTCCAAGGTCAATAAGACTGGGGATATATGGCACATATTGGTCAATGATATGGATACGAGCCTTCGTTATGCGTACCGTGCCGACGGGCCATTTGATCCCAAGGGAGAAGGCCATTGGTTTAAACGAGATAGAATTCTCCTTGATCCTTATGCCAGGGCAGTGGAGGGAGGAGAGGTTTGGGGAGAGCTTCCAAGTTGCGGATTTCGAGGAGAGAAAGACCCTTCCTTTGAGCGACGTTGTTTTATTGTCGAAGACCATTTTGACTGGGAAGATGACAGCCCTCTGAACATACCCCCTAAAGAGAGTATTATTTATGAACTTCACGTGCGGGGATATACAGTCGATAAAAGCTCCGGAGTCAAACACCCTGGAACGTATAATGGTTTGATCGAAAAGATTCCTTACTTAAAATCCCTTGGGATTACTGCTGTAGAGTTGTTGCCGGTTTTTGAGTTTAACGAACTTGAGAACAAGAATATAAACCCGAAAACGGACAAAGCACTAAAGAACTTCTGGGGCTATAGCACATTGGGCTTTTTTGCCCCTAAGGCCTCGTATGCCGCCAACGGTTGGAATGCAAATCAGATAATAGAATTCAAGGAGATGGTCAAGACCTTTCATCGTGAAGGGCTGGAAGTGATTCTCGATGTGGTTTTTAACCACACGGCAGAAGGAGGTCATAACGGGCCGACAATTAGTTTTCGTGGGCTGGACAACACAATTTATTACGCCTTAACCCAGAAATCAAAAGATTACCTGAATCTTTCCGGTTGTGGAAATACGGTAAAGTGCAACCATTCGGTGGTGCAAGCCCTTGTCCTGGAATGCCTCCGCTATTGGGTCATGGAAATGCATGTTGATGGTTTCCGCTTTGATTTGGCTTCCATACTGGGCAGGGATCAAGATGGCGAGCCTTTGCCTGCTTTTTCACTTATTCATATGATTGAACAGGATCCGATCTTGGCACAAACTAAAATCATTGCCGAGGCATGGGATATCAAAGCCAATCAAGTGGGGCATTTCCCTGGGCGCTGGGCTGAGTGGAATTCTTATTATCGGGACGATATAAGGCGATTTGTTCGTGGTGACAAGGGTAC
>CAYSBQ010000073.1:5437-13527 GCA_964429315.1 uncultured Desulfobacterales bacterium | reverse complement strand
CACAGCTTTGGAATCATGCAAAGAGTCGCACCAGGGCAGGCCTGAACGTTGAACCCCGAACGTGTGAACGCTTACTCGATCCCTTTGCCGGCAAAACCGATTTTGGTTGACAGTTTATCTGATTTTCCAATAGATTGAGCTTTTAAGGACTTTCCCTTGAGACTTCTAAACAATTGTTTATTGACACCCATGCATGATTCTTTTGAAATTGAAGTTAAGTTTTATCTCTCTAGTCCTGATTCCATACGTGACCATCTCTTGTCGCTGGACGCCACTTGCCTTGGACGGTTTTTCGAAACAAACATCTGCTTTGAGAATAAGGAAAAAACATTCAAACGGCAGAATATACTCTTGAGACTCAGGAAGGACAATAAGGCAAGGCTCACCTTTAAATCACCGCCTGATGATCTTGACAAGGACTTTAAAATCCATCGCGAACTCGAGGTCGAAGTAGACGATTTGCAAACATGCCAAGCTATCCTTGAAAATCTCGGTTTTCATCCTGAACAAATCTATGAAAAGTGGCGTGAGACTTTTACCCTCCACAACACAAAACTCCTTATTGACACAACACCCTGCGGGGTCTTTTTAGAAATTGAGGGAGAAAAACCTACTATCCCCGCAATGGCAAACCGGCTGGAGTTGAAGTGGACAGAAAGGATCCTATTGAACTACCTGGAAATCTTTGAATTTGTCCGTTGCAAAGAGAACTTGAATTTTCACGATATGACCTTTGCAAACTTCAAGTCTGTTGACATTGATATAACGAAATATCTTCCTCTGCTATATGTGGCATAATTAGTGTCCAAATGAAAGAATTTTCAGTGCTATCTCTTAATCTGCGCTTCGGCCTTGCTAACGATGGATCAAATGGGTGGGAACATCGTAAGGAAAGTGTTGCCAAGTTCTTTCAACAACAAGGCCCTGACTTTATCGCCACACAGGAAGCCAATCATTTCCAAGTTGATTTCCTGGCTTGGAATTTGTCAAAGTACGAATATGTGGGCCGACGCACCCCTGCGCCGGACTTCTGGCAGGATAATGTCCTATTCTACAAGAAATCGATCACTTGCGTACATAATAACCATTTTTTCTTAAGCCAGACTCCTTATATTCCAAGCCGTTCTTTTGGAAGCCGTTTTCCAAGGCAGGCCACAATGGGGTTTTTCCACATCAATAAAAAACCATTGGTTTGTATCGCCACCCATTTTGACTTTGACACCCCTGCACAAATGGGCGCCGCTCGCGCTATTAAAAGACAACTCAATTCATATAAGCCCGACATTCCTGTTATCTTAATGGGTGATTTCAACTCAACCCCTAAAAATCCCTGCTACCAATGGCTTACTGCCGGCAATAACGATAAGGGCCCGGGCTTTAAGGAAACCTTTAAGGCGCCCCATCCGAGCACATTCCACCACTTTACCGGGAAACCCATTGCAGGGTATATCGACTGGATTTTATTCCGGGGTCCACTTAAACTGAAGGCATGCAAAGTCCTTGAGGATTCTGTGGACAAGGTATATTTGTCCGATCATTATCCCGTTAAGGCAGTGTTTGAACACGATAGAGTTTAAAATAAACTATTTTCGGGCTGAAAAGCTTTTTTTTTGAATCCATCTTTTTTTAGTCTTTTTATTTTTTCCCTTGAGTTTTGCACACCTTGTCTTGTAAGTTGCTTAAAGCATCCGGCGTCTTTTCCAGACAGATAAAACCAAAATAGGTGGCAGACAACCGTTCGATCACGTTCGTTTACATGAAAGGAGGACAACATGTCAGACAGCGTTTACAAGGTTATCGAACTAGTCGGAACGAGCACCGAGTCATGGGAGAAGGCAGCTGCAATCGCTGTTGAGCAGGCGGCAAAAAGCCTGCGAGACCTTCGTATAGCAGAGGTCGCCAAACTAGATATGCAGATCGAAAACGGCAAGATCAAGGCCTACCGGGCAAAGGTAAAGGTATCTTTTAAGTATCAAACTTGAAAAGAGGGCGATCATTTTTAAGCAAGCCCCAAATCCCAAGCCTTTAGTGTTTCTATAGATTCATAATCCGTCATATCACACTGCACAGGTGTGACGGAGATGCAATTTGCGCACAGGGCAGCCCCATCGCTATCTGCCTCCTCCTCAAAAGCTTGCTTTTCAACGCCTTGCCAGTAATAGACCTCATTTCTTGGGTCAACACGCCTTTGGAATCCGCCTTTGATAGATATCAGCGGGGCGGTTCCTTGCCTCGTAATACGTACACCCTGAATATGCTCCGGAGAACAGTCGGGAATATTAACATTCAAAAAAGTGGCGCGAGGAAGGCCATTTCTCAAAACCTTGGCTATCAAATCACTGACAAAGGCAGTAACCAGGCCATAATCATCGTTAAGCGGCAAGTCTTTCGAAACGGCAATGGCGGGCACGCCCATAAGGGCCGCTTCCTTTGCTGCTGAAACCGTCCCTGAATAATTGAGGTTAATCCCTACATTCACCCCGGAATTTATTCCTGATACCACCATGTCAGGAGTTTCTTCCAGGATTTCCCTAATAGCAATTTTCACGCAATCAGCCGGTGTCCCCGTAACTGCAAAGCCCCAACCGCCATTTGTTTGAACCCTGTTAACCCTTAGAGGGTAGGCCAAGGTAATGCTATGTCCGATAGCGCTGCGTTCTTTGTCGGGGGCAACAACAGAAACATTGTGCCGGCTAGACAGCACCCTTTCCATAGCCCAGAGACCCTCGGCATGGATACCATCATCGTTGGTAAGGAGAATGTTCATCTAGATCCGCGTTGCTTCGCCCTATTGTTAAAAACAAAAACCTGGTATTATGACTGAGTAACCTAATGGATATCCTATGAGATTGCAACCCGAAAACCAAGTAAACAAAACTGCCGCCGGGCTCTATATTCATATCCCTTTTTGTATGCAAAAGTGTCCATACTGTGACTTCTACTCGGTCACAGACCTTAGTAAAGTAACGCCCTTTATTCAAGCGCTACAAAGGGAAATAAGTCTTACAAAAACATACGGCTTACAATTTGACACTATTTATTTGGGCGGTGGTACGCCATCTGTTTTGAATCCTGGACAAATCAAGGAAATACTCAAAAGTGTATACTCTCGATTTTCCTTTTCACAAGACATCGAAAGAACCATTGAGGTGAATCCAGGGGCACTGTCTCCGGATTCGCTAGAGGCTTTCATCCGCCATGGAATAAACCGGATCAATATTGGGATTCAATCTTTCTACAACCATAACCTGCAATTCCTTCAACGCATACACTCCGCTCAACAGGCCTGTGAAGCGATTGACAGTGCACGCAAGGCCGGGGTTGAAAATTTGGGGCTTGACCTGATATACGGCCTCCCGAATCAGTCTCGGAAGCACTGGCTTAAAGATTTGAAAAAGGCTGTAAGCTTTGAACCTGAGCACTTATCATGTTACATGCTCACCTATGAAAAGGGCACACTATTACATGAGCGGCGCAAGGAAGGCAGATTCACACCCCTCGACGAAGACATGGTTCGAAGACTTTTTGAAGATACAATCAGTTTTTTAAAAGAAGCCGGCTATGCCCAATATGAAATATCAAATTTTTCTCGAACAAAGGCCTTCCGCTCAAGGCATAACCGGAAATATTGGTCTCATGTCCCATACATCGGTCTTGGGCCATCAGCACATTCCTTCATTAGGCCTATACGCTGGTGGAACTACCATAGCCTCAAGGACTATCTTCATGCCCTGGAAAGCGGTCTTTTACCCATAAGCAATGCCGAAGACCTAAACCCGAATCAACTGATGTTGGAATCGATTTTCTTGGGTCTCAGGACTTCTTCCGGTATTGGAACACTGAGCTTCAAAAAAGAATATGGTATCGATTTTCTGCACCATTTCAGCCCTATCTTGAAAAAATTGCAAGCACGGAATCTGCTATCAGTATCAGATGAATGCTGTGCGTTGACTATGGAAGGAATGATCTTTTCTGACACAATTGCCAAGATGTTTGCCGAATTCATTGCTGAATAATTAGATTCCTCTTGATTTCCGGCCGTTATCATGTGTAAGATCGTACAACTAAAGCAGAAAGGTCAAATCGTGTGACAAAGCCAAGAAGTAAAATTGATGTAATATTGAGACAAGCCAAAGAGGTCCTTCAAATAGAGGCCGACGGCATTCTAGGCGTCATGGATCACCTGGATAAGCAGTTCGTGGATATGGTAAGCTTGGTTCACAATTGCAAGGGGCGTGTTATCATGACCGGTATTGGCAAATCCGGCATTGTTGCCCGGAAGATCGTGGCAACCCTAAACAGCACCGGCACACGTTCCCTTTTCCTCCATCCTGTGGAAGCCATGCATGGTGACCTTGGAATCGTCAGTTCAGATGACATCGTTATTGCACTGTCAAATAGTGGAGAAACTGATGAATTAAATGCTCTTATGCCAAGTTTAAAGAGAATCGGATGCAGTATAATTGCTTTTACCGGACGGGCAGACTCCACCCTCGGCCAACAGAGCGATATCGTCATAGACACGAGTGTTGCACGAGAGGCGTGTCCGTTGGGCCTTGTACCGACTGCAAGCACTACAGCTCTTTTGGCCGTTGGCGATGCGCTGGCTGTCACCCTCATTCAAAAACGCGATTTTAAGGTCTGCGATTTTAAGCAATTCCATCCCGGTGGAACCCTTGGCCAACGCCTTTCGCTGAAGATTAGCGAAATAATGTTTACAGGTCAAAATATCCCAAAGATCTTTGAGGGCGAGTCAATGCAGCATGCCATTGAAGAAATTAATCGCCTGCAGCTCGGCGCAACCCTCGTTGTAAAAGACAAAGACATACTTTCCGGAATCATTACTGACGGCGACATCCGCCGACACCTTCTGGTCAGTAAAGATATCTACAAATTGCGTGTTGAGGATGTCATGATAAGGGATCCTAAAACTCTCAGCCCAAACAGCCTAGCATCACAAGCTCTAAGCATTATGGAAAAAAATCAAATTACGGTTTTGCCGATTGTCAACCCCGTTCAAAAGGTCAGAGGGGTGCTGCATTTGCATGATATCCTTGGAAAGGGCGCCTTTAGATTCAATGGCAACTAATGCAAATGGACCGCCAAGGGGGTTAATTTGCCCGCTTGTAACACCACTAAAGACCGGAGATCTGGTAGATTCGAGTGTCCTAGAACGACTTATCAAGCACGTAGGTCAAGGAACCGATGCCATCCTCCTTGGTGATATGTATTGGGGTGAAGGTCTTGCCCTGAGTTCTTCTACCAGACTAGAGTTGTTTTATGCCGCCCTTGAGATCATACAGGGAAAATGGCCGGTCTTTATCAATATCACCTCCCGCAACCCAAAAGAAACCCGCAGTCTGGCAGCGCATACGGAAGCCTTTGCAGAACGCATGGACTATCCGGGAAGTCTCTTTTGGCTCGATTATCCTATCTACTATCACAGCAACCGAGGTTTGCCCCAGTGGTATGAGTCCGTGTGTCACGATACAAACATTGCTTTAATATTGGGCAACCACGCAAAATTGATCAAACATCAAAAACACCCCGTCCAACACAAGAATATCCAAACCAGCATTTTAAAAAAGATTTCTCAAATAGAGAAAATACAAGGCTTGGTCTTTATTGGTTCGCTAAAACGATCGATAAACTATCGGAAGGCGACTTACGACCGTCATAACTTTACATTTTATGATGGCAACGAGCCGGCATTTATAAAACATCCAAGCTCTAATGGTGTTGTGGCGGCCGGAGCAAATCTGTTTCCCCATGCCTGGCGTACGGTTACATGGTCCTGCTTAAACGCATACGATGTGCAGCAGCAGTATCCCGACCATACATTCCAGCTATTGGAAACTGCCGCAATGCTGCGAGATTTCTGTAATCTGTATTTGCAGAATCCGGCGGCAATTTTAAAACGTATGCTCCATGTTGCCGGGATCTTACCAAATGCCCATACCGCTGCCGGCACACAGCCTTCTACTCCAGAGCAAAATCGACAGGTAGAAGCTATTTGCACAAGATATGATCTAACATGCTAAGGAGATTATCTGCTATGAAGACCATGGAACATTTCGATACCTCCATTAAGGCACTTGGCTTAGCCAAGATTGCCTCTCCTATCAAGGGGCTGCAAAAACACGACGAAGGCAGGCGCTTCGTATCGGACAATGAGCGTATATTGGTAAATATCGATGAAAACGAGGTTATGAAAGCGGCCAAAAATCATAAGAAGCCTTTAGCTCTTGAACGGGCCGGACCGAGGAGTAAAATATTCTTTGACCCCAGTAAACTCCGGTGTGCCATTGTAAGCTGCGGGGGACTTTGCCCTGGCATAAATGATATCATTCGCGCTATTGTGCTGACACTTCACCACAACTATGGCGTATCTAACATCTGTGGCATCCGGTACGGTTTTGAAGGATTTATATCCTCCTATGGGCATGAACTCATAGACCTTACCCCCGATTTTGTCTCTGCTATCCATGAAAGCGGTGGAACGGTTCTAGGCACATCCAGAGGGCCTCAGGACATCGAAAGCATTGTAGACGCCCTGGAACGGATGAATGTGGGACTGCTTTTTACTATCGGCGGCGACGGCACCATGTCTGGCGCCTCTCAGATCGCCAAGGAGATTAACAAGAGGAAACTTAAGATCAGCGTAATCGGCATCCCTAAAACCATTGATAATGATATCTATCTGATTGATCGCTCTTTTGGCTTTGATTCAGCCGTAGATATGGCTGTAGACATAATCCGCTCCGCTCATAATGAGGCTATTAGCGCCTCACACGGAATAGGGCTCGTGAAGCTCATGGGCCGGCATTCAGGCTTTATAGCTGCGGTAGCCACACTGGCAATGCCTGAAGTAAACTTCTGTCTTATCCCGGAATCCGACTTTGACCTGGAGGGTCCAAACGGCTTATTTGAACTTGTAAAAAAGAGATTACTCAGCAGACAACATGCGGTAATCGTAGCGGCCGAGGGTGCAGGACAGAGATTTTTTAAAGATAAATCCAAACAAAGCGATGCCTCTGGAAATATCAGTTTGAAAGATATCGGCCTTTTCTTGAGAGAAAGTATCAATGCATACTTTCGAGAACAAAACATCCAGATCACGTTAAAATACATCGACCCAAGTTATACCATTCGAAGCGTCTCGGCCAATGCAAATGATCATGTCCTGTGCGGTTTTTTGGGGCGCAGCGCCGTTCACGCCGGCATGGCGGGAAAAACAAAGATGCTTGTGGGTCTGTGCAATAACCAGTTTGTTCACATTCCCATGGAAGCAACGGCAGGAAAGCGAAAACAGGTGAACCAATCCGGCGATATGTGGATGAGCGTCTTGGAAACCACGGGGCAAACAACTTTAAAAAACTAGAAAACGTTCATAGGGTCAGGGCTTAACGTTCAGAGTTAGGGAAACTTATGGGACGTTATTGAGCGCCTCGGGCGCTGTTTAAGGCGTCAGGTTGAAGGCACAAAGAACGCTGCCGGATTTCAATCCGGCTGCTGCGAAATGTCCTGTTCAATAATGCCGCCCGGTGCCGGTTGCGAAGTCTTTTCCGGACTTTCGTCACCGGGCTGCAATTGAGAATCATCGGCCCCGCGAATATGCCGTGGCCTTAGTTGCATGAGTTGTTCTTCCAGAGTCGCCATATCGTCTTTAAGAGATCGAATCTTCTTTTCCCAAGGCACCTTCCATTCCTTTTCTTCTTTGCGGAAAGCATCCCACTTTTTCTTGTCTACCTTGGCCTCCGACAAAAGCTTGAGAGCTAAGTCCAATTGCAGTCCTTTTCTCTGTACAGCCTCAATAGCCTGACTAAATCCGGCAATGCTATCTTTCCATGCCTGAAAGTCTTTTCGATACGCTGCCAGATCGGCCGTTTCTTTTTCAAGCTTGTTCGTCATATTGCTTAACGACTCATCTACGGTTGACCTATATGTAGCCATATCCTTCCGCAAGGAGGAAAATCTATCACCAGTTCCTTTAAGACGATCTCTTACAATCTTCTCCAGGGCCTTCTTGTCTCCTTTCGATAAAACAAGTTCTTCAATTTTCTGCCGATTTTCCTTGATATCTTTATCAA
>CAYSBQ010000073.1:0-5337 GCA_964429315.1 uncultured Desulfobacterales bacterium | reverse complement strand
AATGATTGCTCAATATCTTTGTACTTGCCGGACAAGGATTCCACTTTGCCAAGAACATCCGTATAAAGGGCTTGAGCGTTCGTGGATTCCATATTCTGAATCTGACTGATACGTTGTCTCATATCCAAATAGGCAAATACAAGGACTGCAAAAAAAAGACATGGAATCAAAATCGAGACAGTAGTAACTCGATAACTCAGGCTTTGAATATCCGACTCCATTTGCAAATCTCGCATTTCAGCGCGACCATAAAAAGCAGAACCTTTATCATCGGGTACGGTCTTTGGTTGAGGAGAGGTCTTGTCTTGCAATATTTCATCTGTCGGCAACCGGTCCATTTCTTCTGATAATGTTTTTTTGTCCCCTTTCAACAACCATTTTGCAAAGATCCAAACAATAATAACAAATAATAATAAAAGAACTGTCACAGCAAGGAATGGATAGAAATACCCCCATTCAGATACAGCAACAGTCCAGAAATGCTTGTAAAATTGCGCCACATTATGCAACATCAGCCTATCCTCCGACAATCATTCCTTACTACTTTTGTTGGATAATATTGATATCCCTCTTGGGATACGGGATTTCGATTCCTTCTCTATCAAAGGCCTCTTTAATATTATCTGTCATGAACGAGATCGTGTCCATGCGTTTCCGGGCATCCTTGATCCAGACACGCAGTTCAAGATCAACAGACGACTCTCCGAATTGTTTGACGACAACTTTGGGCGGAGGATCTTCACAGATCCACTCAGCCGTCTTCGCCACATCCACAATGACAGACTTGGCCTTTTGAATGTCGGTATCATAAGATACGCCTATAGGAATTCTAATACGGATATCCGCTGAGATAGTCGTATAATTCACAATATCACGCATCATGATCTCATTGTTGGGGATAATGATCACAATGTTATCCGTAGTTCTAATCTTGGTCGCCCTCAAACCAATATTAATCACATCTCCCCAAGTAGCAGAATTCTTCGGGGCAGACCAAACTTCTATCCTGTCACCAACTTCAAAGGGCCGATCCATGATCAATAGAATGCCGGCGATAAGATTCGACAATGTGTCTTTAGCCGCAAAGCCTATGGCAATGCCTGCCACACCAGCGCCTGCCACAAAAGGAACGACATTGATTCTCAGCACGTCAAGGGAAAGCAAGATAGCTACAGCAAATATGATAACTCCGGCAAACTTGTTCAAAAGGTCAAAAACAATATCATCTATCTTACTTTCGGTCTTTCTAACAAAGTTGTTTTCAAGATAGGTTAGCAAAAGCAAGGCAAAGTCTTTCACCGGCACGGCCACAAGTAGTATCAAGGCAGCATAGAAAAGCTTTTCCAATATGGGTGCTTCAAAGAGATCCACCAGATAGATCCCGCAAACAAATACCAGGGCGTACCAAACAGCCTTTCGAACTAAGACAAATATCTCATCATGGGCGCGTACGAACTCATATTTTTGTACCCTTTTCCGAACTCTTTTTAACACCTGTTTGAAAAGAGCCCAGAGGAAAACCGCAACGAGGAAAACCGCAACAGTCTTTAAAACAAAGGGATAAATAACTCCCCACCTGAAAATGACACCGCCGATTATCTGCTCATAAATATGTCTCACGAAATTCAACATTTCGCCATATCCTCACTACTTGATAGACTCGTAAAAAGTCATGACCTTTTTATTAAACTCATCGACACACTTTCCACCATGTATCCAGTGCCGAGCACCATTAATAAAACACAGCCTGGAATCCGTTATCCCATCAGCAATCCTTTGGGCATGACTCGCCCCGGCATATTCGTCTTCCGACCCCTGAATCACCAATGTAGGACACCTAACCTGGGACATCTTATCTTTAATGGAAAATCTCTTAAAGTCAGAATCAAGCCACAAATCAAACCATGCCCTCTGACTACGAATCTGAGGCGATTGTTCGTCAAGCCTATCTCGCTTAATACAAGCCTCAAAAAGGCTCCTGGCCTTAAGAAGACCTTCATGTGTCCTGTCATCCGTGTAGATATGCCCTCCCGCACAAACCATTGCCCTAGCCCTTTCGGGAAACTCGGCTGCAAACACCAAAGCAATCGTTGCTCCATCACTGAATCCACACAGCAAAACCGGGTAATCCAACCCCAGAATGTCTAAGAATGCAAGAAGATCCTCTGCGTCCTCGCTGTGAAAGTTCGGCGGAAAAGCATCTCGCGGCGTGGAATTACCATATCCACGTCTGTTATAGGCAATCACCCGATACCGCGTGGCAAAATAGTCAATGCACCCCCCCCACTCTTCAATACTGCCCGTGCCACCATGCAACATGATCAACGGAATGCCGTCGCCTACCTCCACATACTCAAGCGTGCCATTTGGAATAGAAATCGTCTCCATATTTGCATTCTCACTAAAAGCGATGGCAACGCGTAATGCTCCCAATCAAAGTGTTGCCAAAATATTTATCACTTCATGCGATCAAGATATTCAATTCGCTCCAAAAGCGGCGGATGAGAATAGTAGAACCAAACATACACAGGATGGGGGCGCAAATTCGAAAGGTTATCTCCAGCCATCCTCTTTAAGGCACTTATAAGATCAGTTGTCTTTTTTAAAAGTCCCGCTGCGAAGGAATCGGCTTCCCTTTCAAATCTTCTGGAAATAAGATTGCCTATTGGCCCCAAGAATTGAGACACTGCCTCCCAGAAGGCGCCAAAGAGAAAAAGACCCACATACGACACAGTATGATCAAAACCAAATGCCACATAAAGATAGCGCCATCTCATAAGAATCGAAGCCAGATAGAATACAAACAAAGAGAGTATGCCAATGATCACGACATTCTTCACCACATGTCGCTTTTTCCAGTGACCTATTTCATGGGCAAGGATGGCAAGGATCTCTTCATGACTGTGAGAAGCCAGAAGGGTATCAAAAAGGACAATACGTTTGGTCTTTCCCAGTCCTGTAAAATAGGCATTTGTATGACGGCTCCGCTTCCCGGCATCCATCTTAAAGACACCTTCTACAGACAATCCGCCCTTTTTCATAATCTCCTTTACCTTTGTTTCCAGATTCTCATCCTCAATGTGAACAAACTTATTAAACCACGGCGCGATCACAGTGGGATATATGACCAGCAATAGAAGTTGGAAGGCAAAGAATACAGACCATGCCCACAGCCACCAGTGGCGCCCGCCACGTTCAACCAAAGCAAGAACGGCAAGAAGCAAAATACATCCGATTATCGAACCTACTACCAGGCCCTTTAAGATGTCTACGAGCCATATTTTTAGTGTTGAGGTGTTGAAACCGTACCTTTGTTCAATTGCAAATGTTTTGTAGTAATTGAACGGAAATGAAAACAGGGCGTGTGCCAGTGCAACAACAGCAAAAAAAATCATCCCGGAAACAATGAAACCAACATTGAGACCCTCAACCCATTGATTGAACCATGGAAGGCAACCGTAAACAATAACAGCCAAGAAACAAAGACTACTGACAGACGAAGTAAGAATATCAAACTTTTCGGTGTCAACTGTATAGTCGCTTATCTTAGAAAGTCTGTCACTGTCGATATACCCTTTAAACGGCTCAGGAACCTTATGGCCGTACTTTCCCAGCTGATCTATGTTGATCTTTGACAATATCAAGTCAACGGCAATGCCTGCGGCAAAGAAGATAACGTATAGTATAAAAAGAGGAGTTATCGTAATCATTTTTTGTAACCGTTCACGGGTTCAAAGGTTCAGAGGTTCAATGGTTCAAAGGTTCAAAGGTTGCATTCTCATCACCATACGTCATTTTGTAAACGTTTTGTATGGGGAAACCGACCGCTTCCTCATCCCCACAAATCTGGAATTCGGGTCTTCAATTTTGTCCTTGTCCCTAACCATGAACGCTGAACCCTGAACCTGTGAACACTTATCATTTTTTTCTGTAACGTTTCGTGGCGGGACGCTGACGCAACAACACATAAGTAGCCCCGGCCCCTCCATCGCAGGCCCTCGCACTTGCAAAAGCCATAACCCATTTGCGCCAAGGACCGGTTGTAAGCCACTCTTTGACCTTGATCTTGAGGACCGGCTCTGCCGGCGAAGAAAGACCCCGACCATGTATAACCAGCAACATCCTCTTATCCCAGATTAGAGACTGCTCAAGGAACTCATCAAAAGCCTCTTTCGCATCTTTGACAACCAAACCATGTAAATCAATATAATCTTGGACGGAAAAAACACCCCTATGCAAACGCCGTGCTATTTCAACGTTCACTCCATATCCTGTCCCCTCCATATATTCCGGTGTATCGGAAATGACAAAGCCTTGGCCATGTTGTACCAGATTTTGCAGACGGGCCAAGACCTCGCTCTCAGGATTTCGTTCAGTTTTCTTCGCTGGATGCACTCGGGTTTTTCCGGCTACGACAGTACCACAATCAATATGGACAACATCCTTCATGGCCTCTTGAAAGAGCTTATCTTCCTCTTGATCCGATGCCTTACTCTCTACTAGGATTTCCTGCTGCTTCACAGACTCAAATTGATCGTCAGGTAAAAGCTCAAATAATTGCTCTTCAAGAAGTTCCTTGAGCTTCAGAAATGGCCTGTAGGTTTCAAAAGCTTTGAAAGACTTCATTAGCATAGTCCGTGAAGCTAGTTTAAAAGCAGACTTTTTGACAACATAACGTAAAAGTGCTACGTAAGTCAAACTAGAGTTGGGAGGTATGAAATGAAGGTGACGTGTGATAAATGCAACTGTGACATGAAGATTACCTCATCTTTCAGGTATCTTTGCCCAGAATGCAAAAATGAAATTGAGATAGCATGGGTTCAAGAACTCAACAAGAAACATTGGGATGAAAACAAAAAGAACCCGCAATGGATAAAAATCAAAGGGACCGAAATCATAGTCGTGGGATAGGCCTATCTTACTAGTGCCTATAGTGGGCTTCCAGATTTTCTTTGAGTTCGTCGGAAACTGATTCCAGACCAAGAAAGAGATGATCAATCTCATGGCTTGCCCAATGTATTGCACGCCCTAGTTTGCCTAATCTTGCCTTTTCCTCTTCAGAGAGGGTTGAAGATGTAAATAATGTATTGATCTTTTCCATGGCCTTAAAAAGATGGTCTGTCACATCAGTAAAATCCTCCAGAACAAGCTTGTCTCCTTCTCCCATTTACATACCTCCTGATCTTCGTTATCTTTCAACAAGACATATTCGGTTAATATACTTTGAAATTTAACCTTCTTACTTATCATGGAAACATTCCGAAGTAAAGCCTTGACTGATATCCCAAATCCACCGTCAAAAAAATGAAGACAAAAAGACCATCCTCTATGTCCATT
>CAYSBQ010000072.1:2137-13712 GCA_964429315.1 uncultured Desulfobacterales bacterium | reverse complement strand
CAACGTCCGGCCGTATAGTCGTTGTCCTGATCGTCGACACCGTAATCTTCGTTAACATAGGCGAGTCCCCCTCTTATTGACAGGTTTTTTTGTTCAGTTTCAAAAACCTGATATCCGGAACCTGCACCCACTGTTGTCCTAAGATTGAGGTCTTTAAAGTCGTCTTGCTCAAAGTCTGCGTTGGTGTAAAAGAACCATTTTTCGGTTAAGAAATGGTCGTAACTCATATTCAATAACCAGTTGTCGGCTGTCTTCTGGTCCGATTGTTCTTCGCGATTCGCTTCAGCCCAGATAGTATACTTGTTTTTTTCTGTTCTGGCAGTCAGCTCTGCGTCCACATGATAGGCCTCTGTGTCCGTATTCCCCTTCTTGACATCGCCCCCCGCATTGATTCGACCCGCAAACTTGACCGCAGGTTTATCGGGGGGATTGATGCCTACCACATTAGCAATAACAAACCTCAAGGGCTCCACGACTTGATCCGAGCCAAGCTGTAGTTCCCCGGTTTCTGTGGTCTTTAGAATCCCATGAGCCGAGGTTTTGTCTCCCAGTACCACACGAACAGGAAAATCCGTCTCAACACCTTCCACTTCTTCCCATTTTATGGCTATATCACCAGCGTAAGATGTCTTGAATGTGAGTGTCTTATCTTCCATCTTGACTATGGTACCCGTAAGGCGATCGCCATTCTTCATTCGGACGGTATCTGCCAACGCATTGTTTCCAAACACGAAGACCACCACTAAACAAGTGACAAAAACCGATTTTAGCGCTTTCATCGCAGGCCCCCAATCAGAGTCTTTTGCACTTAACAGACATATTCTAATCCACGAACGGCCCCTCCACATTGAAGGCGTTCCAGTATAAGCTACGGCACAACACACACGGTCATGCCTTCAGCTCCCTCCAGGACCTTTCCGGCAACACTGCCCATGGAAAAGGCCTGGGCGGCCGACTGGCCCCGTCGTCCCAGGACAACCGTTTCGCAACCAGCCCTTTTGGCGTGGTCAATGATGTCTTTGGCCGGACTTCGGCTGCCGTCCACAATTTTTGTACTTATCTGGCACTTATCGATTCCGGCGGCGTGTAGCATTTCCTGGGCCTTTCTAATGTATGGCGCAATTTGTTCACCTGCTTTGTGCTCCCAGATTTTTTGAAGGTCTGGTGCTGTTTCGAGCACTTCTAAGGGCAAAAAACGCCTCAGATTACGTAGAGAATGAAACAGGGTCACTTTACAGTCTGTCCCGGAGAGTAGGAATCCCAGGTGATCCACAGCCCTCAGGGCATTTTCTGAACTGTCAATAGCAGCAAACACATTTTTTGATCGAAAAGAGGCCCCGACTATCCAGACGGGACATACCTTGCAGTGTTCGAGCAGTTTTCGAGAAATCTCGCCCATAAAGAAGGCCTGTACCCGGCTTCTTCCCCTCGAAGTGATGAATAAAGCATCTGCGCCTTGCTTCTCAGTCCAAAAACACATGTCTCTTGCAATGTCTGTCTTTTTCTTAATATGAACCGTTTTGATCCGTTTTTCTTGGAAGCCTCTCTGAATGATATTTTTTTTCGCCTCACCCAAAAGGCGATCGGCCACCTCGACGTTTTTATCCTCTACCGCCTTCAACCTGAGCTTGTCTTCACGGGTTAGTTTGGGGTCGTCCGTCAAAGCAGTTGGCAAAGTCGGGATTACATACAACAGCATCACTTCTAAATTATGATTGGCCTGATCAGGCCCATAGATTAGATTCAGGTATTCCAGCGATCTTAATGCTGTCGGAGACCCATCCACTGGAACAACTATCGTCCTTGTGATGTCAGCCATGATATCCTCCTAGTCAAGGGGGTTTCGTTGAGCGTCTATTTCAAGACTCCAGACAGGGCCGAGAACCCATCCGATGTCCTGATTTTTGGCCTCATGAAAGGGTCTCCCATTCTGTTTCAATCAGTTCATGCCTGGCCTCAACGAGTTTCCTGTAAAGGGCTTGAATTTTGGCAGCGTCTTGCTTCACCAGGGCTTTGAGCAAATCGCCCTCAATTTCTGCTACTTCAAGACGTTTGTAGTAGTCCAGCATCTCCTTCAAGTGCGCCAACACAATTTTTCCCGTCAAGACTGGATGGTTATTGGTCACGTTGGCATCCTTGAATCTCATGCCGTGTTCCAACTCAACCTCCAGCCCTTTGCGAAACTCCTCAGCATCAATGGTCATCTCTTCGACATTCACTTCCATCAAGATTTCCAGAGCTTCTTCAGGCTCAACTTCGGGTTGTTCTAATGTCGTCCAGTCTCGGATATTGAGTTCCTTGCAGACCCTTTTTACTTCTTCAATCGTGATGTATTCTGGAAGTTCCATAACCTGTCCTCCTCTCCCAGCAGTCTTTTGATCATTATGGACCTGGGATGTGAAATGAATTCACCTAACAAGGTTTTTCTCTGCAAATTCCCAGTTAACCAATTCCCAAAAGGCCTCAAGGTATTTGGGACGGGCATTTCGGTAGTCGATATAGTAAGCATGCTCCCACACATCGCAGGTCAGGATAGGTTTCTGGCCCGAGGTCATGGGATTGCCTGCATTTGTAGTAGTTTCAATTGCGAGGCCACCTTCCTTGGTTGTTACCAGCCAGGTCCATCCGGAACCAAATAGGGTTACCGCTTTCTGGGTAAATGTCTTCTTGAAATCCTCAAAGGAACCGAAGGCAGCATCTACTGCTTTAGCCAAAGAACCGGTGGGTGTGCCGCCTCCATCGGGTTTCAGGCCGTTCCAATAGAATGTATGGTTCCAGACCTGGGCAGCATTGTTAAAGACAGCTCCAGATGATTTGAGGACAATATCCTCCAGCGACATGTTCTCAAACTCCGTACCCTTAATGAGGTTGTTTAAGTTGTTCACGTAGGCCGCGTGGTGCTTTCCATGATGATAGTCCAGAGTCTCGGTGGAAAGATGAGGTT
This sequence comes from uncultured Desulfobacterales bacterium, assembly GCA_964429315.1. Taxonomy (GTDB): domain Bacteria; phylum Desulfobacterota; class Desulfobacteria; order Desulfobacterales. The sequence continues at coordinate 10,768 of CAYSBQ010000072.1, read as the reverse complement.
TAAGAGCCTCCTTTGCGTAGGGAAGCTCTGGCAGTTGGTGTTCCATGGGGCCCTCCTTTTTCAAACGTGTCTTAGGTGTCTTGCTAATGCATGTCCCAGGGGGGCTGTCCTTTCTACTTGGATTTAATTTCTCCAAAAGGTCTCCAAGGCGTTATATCCATGATTACACCTCCTCACCAATCCCCCCCCAGGACAACAAAGCGCGTAATCGCGGCAAGATATCTGAATCCTGCCTGAATGCATTGCATAGGAATAATGCCCGCATTCTGCGGAGTCCAAATGGACATAGGCCTCAGTTCATCCCCAAAATCCCCTCCCATAATAAAGGAACGGACACCCGCTTGCCGATCTTTGCAGTCCTCACTGGGCCTCCGGAAGAACGACAGAAAGATTTAAGGTTTTGGCTGCTCATGCCTGTCAAGGTTCTCGGCGGCAAAGTCCCAGTTGACTAAGTGATCCGGGAATGCCGCGATATAGTCTCTGCGGCGATTTTGATAGTCCAGATAGTAGGCATGCTCCCAAACATCGATCGCGAAAAGGGGCACCGTGCCATAAGCAACAGGCGTAAATGCATTGCCCGTTTTAACGACCTTGAGGGCATCTTTATCTACTACTAACCAGATCCAGCCGTTGCCAAACTGCGTGGCCGCAGTCTCTGTAAATTCCTTGTTGAAGTTTTCAAGACTGCCATAGGCTGCCACGATTTTCTTCGCCAACTCGCCGGAAGGCAGACCACTGCCCTTAGGGCTCATGCTTCTCCAGTAAAAGCTGTGGTTCCATGCTTGGGCTGCATTATTGAAGATCTCGACTTTGCCCGAAACACCGGCCGTTGCCTTTACGATGTTCCGCAGCGAGAGTTCGGCCAACTCGGTGCCCTTGACCAGCCGGTTAACGTTATCAACGTAAGCCTTATGGTGCTTCCCATAGTGAAAGCTCAGGGTGCGACTTGAAAGGTGGGGCGTCAATGCGCTCTCAGGATAGGGTAGCGTGGGGAGCTCGAAGGTAGCTCCCTTGGCAACGGCTGGAAAACCCGTCAGCTCGCTAGCCAACAAAGCCGAGCCTGCAAGGCTGGCAACGAGAAATTGGCGACGGTTGAGCTTGATCAATCCGACATTCTCTTTCATTGGCCATCTTTCCTTGTTTTTACTTGTGAACTCCAACCTGTGTTCCCGCCTTTTTTCTTGAGCCATTTACGGGTTGAACATTTTAGTCTTTGCTATCTCAATATATCGGTCGCCATGTTCTCGCCTCACCTACAGTCTCTCCACTGATGATGCTTGATTGTCTCTCCTTCAACCATGTACACAACATCTTCGCAAATATTGGTCGACAAATCGCCGATACGCTCCAGGCTTCTGGCGATACGGATCAGATGGATCGAGGCGTCGATCGTTTCGGGCTTTGACTTCATGATAGGCACAAGCTCCCTTATCACGTGATCTCTGAGTTCGTCTACCTCGTCGTCCTGTTTGCAGACCTGGCGACCCAGGTCGGCGTTTTCTTCCAACAGAGACCGTAGGCTATCTCTTAGCATCCCGGCAGCTTTTTCAGCCATTTTCGGTATATCCACCAAAGGTTTCACATCAGGCGCTTCAACCACGACAAGAGCGCTTTCGCAGATATTCACGGCTTCGTCCGCTATTCTCTCCAGATCGTTGTTCATCCTCAAAATCATCAGGATGGTTCTTAGATGCCTCGCCTGTGGCTGGTAGCACGCAACCCAATGAATGCACGCCTCATCTATTTCAAGCTCCATGGCATTTTCTTTTGGCTCATCTTGTTCAATAACTTCTGACAAGAGGCTTAAATCCTTGTTTGTAAGTCCAGCTATGCTCTTTTCAATCATTTTCTCAACCAAAGCAGCGCTTTGAACGAGCATTTCTTTTACCGTTTGTAGGCTACCTTCCAGCATCGACTTCCTCCTAAGCTAGTTTTCCCGTTAAAAACGCCTCGGTTCTTCCGTCCTTGGGCGTGGTCAAAAGCTGGCCCCTTGAGCCGAATTCTATGAGTTCTCCGCCGTGGAGAAATGCAATTAAGTCGGAAACCCGTCCTGCCTGAGCCACGTTATGGGTCACCAGGATGACCGAGACCGTCTTCTTGAGTTCCGTCATGAGTTCCTCAATACGGGCCGTCGCCGTTGGATCAAGGGCAGAGGTGGGTTCGTCGAACAACAAAATGTCGGGCTCCACGGCTAGGGCCCGGGCAATGCAAAGCCGTTGTTGCTGACCACCGGAAAGAGTGGTGCCTTTTCTTCCCAGATGGTCTTTGACCTCCTCCCAGAGGGCGGCCCTCTTTAGGGAGGTTTCCACGATCCGGTCCCGTGTTGCACGGTCCAGCCGAATGCCATTGAGCTTGTACCCGGCGATGACGTTGTCACGTATAGTCATCATTGGGAATGGATTAGGGCGTTGAAACACCATGCCGATCCTCGTTCTCACTGCAATCGGGTTCATCTGATACAAATCCGCTTCCTTGAGCAAGACGCGCCCTTCCACCCTGGCCCCGGCGGTGAGTTCGTGCATCCGGTTGAAACATCGGATCAGGGTGGACTTTCCGCACCCCGACGGCCCCATGATGGCTGTTACCCTGGATTCCGGAATCGCCAGGTCCACGGTCTTGATAACACAGTTGTCACCATAATAGGCCGACAGACGAACGGTTTTTAGAACTGTACTTTCCATCTTCCAATGACCATCCGAACGAACAGGTTCAGCAGCAAGATAAAACCCACCAGGACACAGGCTGCTCCCCATGCAATACGGTGCCACTCCGGATAAGGGCTTGTCGCATAGTTGTAGATCAGCATGGGCAGCGCATTGACCGGCTTGGCCACGTCCCAATTCATGAAAGCGTTTCCAAAGGCCGTGAAAAGAAGGGGGGCCGTCTCTCCGGCGATCTTGGCCACACTAATAAGTATCCCGGTCATGATACCACTCATCCCTGCCGGCAAAACAACCCTCAATATGGTCTTGTAATAGGGGACCCCCAGAGCCAGAGAGGCTTCCTTCAAGGCGTAGGGGACGAGATTAAGGGTCTCTTCCGTGGCCTTAATGATCATCGGAAGCATCATGATCCCCAAACCGATCCCTCCGGATAAGGCGGAAAACCCCCCCATGGGCACGACGACCCACATATAGGCAATAAGACCCAAAACAATGGAGGGCGTTCCCTGGAGCACCCCTACGGCGAGCCTTGCCCAGTAAGAAATGGCGCCTTCTCTGTGCTCGGAAAGGAAGATGCCCGCCCCGATTCCCAGAGGAATGGATGGAAGCGCTGCAATCACCACCAAAAGCAAGGTGCCAACCAGGGCGCTTGCTATTCCACCACCTTGCGCACCTACCGGTTTCGGGATTTCTAAGAAAAAACCCCAACTCAGGGACGAAAGGCCCTGTTTCGCGATATAGAACAGGATCAGTGCAAGAGGTGCCATGGATAGAAAGGACATGACAAGCACCAAGCCCTTAAAGCCGTTGTCTTTGGTCGTTCTCAACCGTAAACGATAGGGTCTCATTGTTTTGTCCGAAACCGCGTGCTTTGCACGCGCTCTGAAACTTAAACGAGAGGAAACGTGCCGTCTCTTTTACTCAGCCACCTAAGCTGGTTTTCTTGACCACGTAGGCCCCGATGATATTGATCACGGTGGTTACCAGAAAAAGGACCACGCCGATCTCAATGAGGGCAGACAGGTATAGTGTCGCTGTTGCTTCGGCGAATTCGTTGGCTATAATGCTTGCCATGGTATTGCCCGGACCGAAAAGGCTTGAAGGCAAGAGATTGGAGTTGCCGATCACCATAGTAACGGCCATGGTTTCACCGAGCGCCCGTCCGAGTGCCAGCAGAATCCCCGCCAGAATTCCTGACCGGGAGTAAGGCAAGATCACCTTTGTGATTAGCTCTTGTCGCGTTGCTCCAAGCGAGTAGGCTGCCTCTTTGATATCGGACGGGACCAGAGAAATCACTTCTCCGCCCATCGATGCCGCATAGGGGATAATCATGACGGCCAGGATAAGGGATGCCGTTAAGATCCCCACGCCGTACGGGAAGATACCAAGTTTCATCTGGATACTTCTTATGATGGGCACCAGGACAAACAATGCCCAGAACCCATAGATGACCGAAGGAATTCCGGCGAGCAGTTCGGTGACGTTTTTGACCAAAGATGAAAGCATCCCTTCCCTGAAATATTCTCCCACAAAAATCGAAATGGCCAGAGCAAAGGGCACACAAATGGCCAGAGCGATAAAGGATGTCAAAAGCGTACCCAGAAGAAAGGGGAGCGCCCCAAAGGTCCCTGACACAGGGTCCCATGTTTTTTCAAATAGAAAAGAGGCCCCAAAGGCCCAGATAGAAGGCTTGGCATGAAGGAGCAGGCTCAAAAAGACCGCCCCAAGCAGTGCCACGACTGCCAGGGCTGCAAGCAAAATGCCTTTCTGAAAGGCAGCTTCTTGCCACACAGGTGAGGGCTTTTCATGAGGCCTAGGTGCCATTGAAAAGGGGGACGCCGTCATAGGTTATTGCCTTAATGAGCTTTTCAGCCTTTTCTCTAGCTTTTGTCGACAAGGGAGCATAATGCAATGGCACCGTGTATTCTTGACCATCATGAACTATCCACCACAGGGCATTAACAAGGGCTTTTGCTTTGCCTCTGGGTCTTCCTCCGTACGCCTGTTCTTTAAACACGAGTATCCAGGTAAAGCTCGTGATGGGATACCCTCCAGGGGCCGGTGTATTCGTAAGCGATATTCTGGTGTCTTCCGGCAAGGGGACATCGGCTGCCGCGCTCACCGAAATCGTGTCAGGTTGAACGTAACGCCCTGATCGGTTCTGCAGCAAGGCAACAGGCATGTTGTTCAGCAGAGCGTATCCAAATTCTACATAGCCGATGGCTCCGGGAGAGTATTTGACCAGCCCGGCAACCCCTGCATTGCCTTTTGAACCGAGCCCCACCGGCCAGTTTACGGCCTTGCCCGCGCCCACCTCTTTTTTCCATTGCTCATTGACTTGGCTCAGGTAGTCTGTGAAAACGAATGTCGTGCCGCTTCCATCGGAGCGATGGACAACAATGATATCCGAGTCAGGAAGATGTGTCGACGGATTGACGGCAGCGATGCGCTTGTCGTTCCAGCGGGTGATTTTCCCCCGAAAAATGTCAGCGATGTGGTCGGGAGACAACCTCAATTGGGGGTTTCCGGGCAGGTTGTAGGTGACTGCCACGGCGCCCGCACAGGTTGGGATGTGGAGGACTTCCGCCGGTGCATTTCTCAGGGACTCGTCGCTCATAAACGCGTCAGAACCTCCAAAATCTACGGTCTTCTTCAGAAGCTGTCTCTGCCCCCCGCCGGAGCCTATGGCCTGATAATTGATCTTGACCCCGGTGGCTTTCCAGTATTCATAGAATACTTTTGAATATAGAGGATAGGGGAAAGTAGCTCCCGCTCCTAACAATTCTACGCCGGTTTCCGGTGATGAGCAACCCCAAAGGGCAATCCAAACAGAAATGAATGGAATAAGAATAGAAACCTTCATGGAATGTCCCTCTAAACACCTTTAAGGGTCGTTTCCCAATCAAGCCGTTGCAGAAAAATCGATTTCCCCAAACCCGATAGGACTGCACTGAACATTATCGAACGATGGCCAGGCCCAACCGCAAGGCCTCGTTCCGCCCGCGATAATCAATCAGGCTTTCTGCCAGGGCGTTCACATACTGAACCTGTAAATAGAAACCGAGATTCCGCAACACATCCAGATGGAGGGGATAAGTCAAATCCAATTGCGTCGATGCACCCTCTTTCGCCCATCGCAAGTGCGATTCCAAAACAAAACTGTTTGCCTTCCCAAGCTTCAACTCCAGGTCGAAGAACCCCCTGTAGTCTTCAAGGTCCGGGTTGGTATCGTCCGCGTTGTTCACATAGGCCCAAACCTTGGGGGCAATCTGGAGCCCCAGTTGAGTGCTTTCGTCGTAAAGAATGAAAACCGGCTTGGCATACAGGAAATTTGTGCTTCGGGACAGATCCCCTCCCCGACCGTTAGACTCATGTTGAAATCCTGTTTGAAGGAAAAACCCCTGCACCCAGGAAGGGCGGTACGCGATATTCGAGGTTAGATAGAAAAACTCCGGCTTGTAGCTCGTGTCTTCAAAAGGCGCCGAATCGGACTTGAGATCCCAGAATGATGTCTGGGTGTAGCCAAAATGGAGGCCTCTCGCCCATGGGAGATCTTCCGCGAAGCCCCCTTCCGGGTCCAAAAACCGATATTTGAAACTGATCTGAAACTTACTCTTCTCCGGATTCGTTCCCACAAGAAAGTACATGGACTCATAGGCGGTCAGGTTAGCCAGATAGGGCTGGTACAAAGAGAACAGAGCGTCCAGGGAGGGATATGCCTCTTCAGACTCGGGCTCGCTTTCATCCGGAGGTGTTGTTTCCGGTTTTTTGGGAGCAACCGCAAACATCACGCTAACGGCCGCTATTTCCGGCACATCCATGTGTACGGGGCCTTCCAGATCTTCCGGAACGAAAAAAGTATACATTACTTTCAGAAAAGCACCTTTTCCCAAAAGAGCAGGCATTTCCGGAAATGGATGTGCGGCCATGGCCACAACCTCCACGGTGCCTTCGTGCGTCTTGATAAGACAAGACACCTGGGCGGGAAAACCCTCAAAGGTCACAGCATCTCCCGTGTTGTGGACATAAACAAAAAACTCCGCGACCTCACCGGCCTGAGGCGCTGCAGGCGAGGCGATAACAGTTTCAAGGGGCCCGGCAAAAACAGGGACATGGGACAGAAAGATCGAAACAACACCAATCAAAAAAACCATGTACATATTCAACACCTGTTTTTGAATCTTCTTATTTGGAACCGCTGATACACTTCCATACAATAAGCACGAGGCGCTTGTCAAATGAACGAACTCGAATTCATGAATGATAGATTTTGGCCCAGGCGCCGGCATACCGTTATTGAAACCGGCAACGTGGTGTCACGGTAGCGGGGGTCTCTAAAACAAGAGCACGGGACCGGACAAAAAATGCCTTACAAGGAGGGTGGTCTTGTAGAAAGTCAATGAGATGGCCAAGCAAAAAGATTCATATACAAGGCGAAATAATTTTTCAGGTGCGAGACCATACAGATGGTATGTCGAGGGCGTGAAAAATGGGTACAACACCGTAGATGGGACTTTTTGCGACGCCATCAAGGATGGACGCCACTAGATCAGAGACCGGTTCATAAGGTAGTCATAGGCAGACAGGGCCGCTTTGGCTCCCTCCCCGGCTGCGATGATAATCTGCTTGTGTGGAACCGTGGTAACGTCCCCGGCTGCGAAAATCCCTTCTACACTGGTCCGGCAACTGCAATCTATCACAATCTCACCATGCGCATTCAATTCCACCACATCCTTTATCGATTCATTATTGGGCAGCAATCCTATTTCGACAAAAACCCCTTCCACCTCTTGCCTGTTCTCTTTCTTCTCATCCCGTTTTTTAAACCACACAGCCTGTACGAAATCTTTCCCTTCTATACGCAGCACCTGGCTGAAGTCCAGAAGACGGACTTTTTTTGATTTCTTAATCCGTTCCTGCAGGACCTCATCGGCCTGCCAGCCTTTTTCATAGTTCACCAAAACGACCTCCGCATCCACCTCCAAAAGATCAGCCGTCGTCGTAAACGCAGAGTTGCCTCCCCCTACGACAAGGACCTTCTTGCCACTGAATAACGGCGCGTCGCAGGTGGAACAATAGGCCACCCCTCTTCCCACGAGTTCTTTTTCCCCGGGAACATTCAAAGAACGATGGCGTTCTCCGGTGGCGAAGATCACAACCTTGCCCACATACGTGTTGTCATCATCTGCCAGGACATGGAAAAGGCGCCCATCTTTTGACACCTTCACGGCCTTCACGGCCGAGCTGGCCGAGATATGGAAACTTTTTACATGCTCTTCAAACATGTCGGCAAGTTCCATGGCATTCACTGCCTGGAATCCGAGCCAGTTCTCAATTTCCGAAGTCTCCCGCACCTGTCCTCCGAAGTCTCGGGTGATGATCCCGACATGCAACATCTTTCGAGCAGCGTAAATGGCCGCAGTCATTGCCGCCGGTCCACCACCCAAAATCAACAAATCGTACACAGCCTGAGTATCGGCGTCCTTTGCTTCATCTAAAAAGGAACCTTTCAAAGACGGTTTCTCTTGATTCATGGCAATTACTCAACGTTCTGTCTTAAGATCCTCGATTTCTTCTCCTGTGTATCCCAGGGCCACGAAGTCGAGTCGCCCCCTCTCCCAGGTATGGCAGGCATCGCACGAAAGGGCGTCCTTGGCCGGGGCGATGCTGTGAAACTGCTGGAAGTACATGGGCGTTTTCCTGATGATGGCTTGGCGGTACCTTCCATTGTCCCACCGGCGCATTTTGTTGAGACTTGTGTCCTTTTTCCCTTTGCCCCCCGCCCTGGCCACGAAGGCCTTGGGCACAGGATGCCCATTTCCGTGACTGTCTGGCGCTTGCAGCACCTCAGGAGTGCTACCATCGTCAAAAAACACGGCTTCAACGACATTAAAGGGGGTGATGCGGCTTTCCGGGTCCTCACGATTTCCGTCAGGATGCGGAATTTCTTCGCACAAACGGTTCGGAC
>CAYSBQ010000072.1:0-2127 GCA_964429315.1 uncultured Desulfobacterales bacterium | reverse complement strand
CGGTTTGAAGCCTGGCTTTTTCATTGCCTTGTAACAGTCCACTATTTTTTTAATCTGCTCGGTCATCTTTTCAGGCGTGGCCATGCCAAACAGCCTGGCTATGGGCACCACCCAGTTGTATTGCTTCATCATCTTTTCCATATCCATACCCGGAAGCCAGTTGATACGCGCCGCCGCCGGATATGTCTTTGGAATATGACAGGTTTCACAGGCGATACGTTCCACGTGGCCGTTAAGCATGACTTCATTCTCACCCTCGTGTGGTTCGGCGCCGTGGCAGCTGTCACAGGTCTTCATCGTGTCTCGCAGGTTCGGTGTGCCTATGGCATCGAGTATTTTTCCCTTGCCCATCTGATGCCTTTTTGTCACATGGCATGCCTGACAACGCATACCTTTTGTTAGGTGCACATCTGTTGGCTCGCCTTTAAAAAGACCATAGCGGGTTCCACGTTTGCCGTCCGTGCGCCAATGGCAGAAATTGCAGTTGTCCGGATTCGGTTTTCCAACGCGCAACGGGACATCTTCCATGGCCTTGGCGGCAATAGTGGAAAGGTCCAGTTTTTTCATGTCGCCAGCCACATCAGCGCCAGCCATCATGAGAGAGGCCAGCCGGGCTCCGTTGCTTTTGACCATATTGCCATGTCGGTCCACACCGGCCGGGGTCATACCCAGGCCTTGTCCCCCCTTATATCCGCTCTGCTGATGGCAAATCAGGCAGTCCACGTCCATGCCATAAGGCTTTAATACACCGCCCCCAGGATGGCACTGGGCGCAAAAAATTGCATCCATCTGTTGCCAGTGTTTTTCAGGTTCAACGGTTCGATCCAGGTTGGAAAGGGGATACCAGCGAACGTACATGCCTGTATCCACCGCATCTTTTGGATCGTGGGCAATTTCTCCTGCCGCGTTGATTCGACCTTGATGGACGTGATAGCTTCGACTGATTGCTTCATATTGTTTTGGATGACAGGCATAACAGGCCTCCGGTCCTTTGTAGCCTCCCAGTTGATCAAAAACCCGGCTGTGCATGTCTTCAATACGGACGTCTCTGGATGAAACCGGAAATGACACACCAGGTTTTTCCGGAGCGACAACTTGCCGGGCCGGTGCACACGCTGTGAGTACGATAAGCAAACAAGGCAGGGTCGGGCAAAAGAAGAGGTTCCAGACACCTCTGAAAGCTGTCTGTAATGTCTGCATTGAATACCTCCTGTGTCTAATGTTCATTTTCAAACCATTGGACCGATTCACAACGGCACTGTCTTGTCATCCCTTTGTTCGTTTTCGGGGATAACATATGTTACGTTGCGGCAAGGAGTCTCCCTGACGCAACTGAGCCGATCGTCAACCCTCCGATTCCGTCATAGCCTCAAAGCCGGCGACGAGATCGAAGAGTTCGGCATCAATGGTGCTCTGCCGAAGTTGATGGAACGAGCCGTTTAACGCTTGCAGGCGTTCTTCAATATTTCTTTCTGCCACCTGCATGGCGGCAAGCCGGCTGGCGTTTTCGCTGGCCATAGATTCGGCAAACGCCTGATAAAGGGAGATGAAAAGATACTCTTGAATCAAGGAAGAAAAGAGCACTTCCCTTTCCATGGTGTGTTGGGGAATGGAGCGGCATGGCCAGGGTTCTTTTTCAAGCGCCTCAAACCTTTTGGGGTCCATGGGCAGCAGATGGACCGTGTGGGGATCATAGGAGGCACCTGATTTGGGCTTGTTGTAAAAAAGAACAATCCGACCGATTCCTTGCCGGGACTGCCATGACTCGAGCGTCAGCACCATATCTTGGACCGCCGAGGTGATGGCTGCCACCGATCCTGGTAAAGAGGTCCATTCTGCAACCGGCCGGCCGGCCTCTTGAAGGCGAGAAAAAACGCGCATGCCAACGGCCATGATGGGGCCGGATTGGTTGCCCGTTTGAAGGCCGGTCAGTGTTTCGACGGCATGATGGGAAATGACGTCGTTAAACTGGCCCACCATGCCCTGGTCCGAGCCGAAGACAACGGCGCCCAGGCCGCTGGCAGCAGCCTGTTGGGGGGCCTGCTGGGAGGAGAGGGGGCCCGCTTTTTGTCGCAGCAGGACCTGAAAACCCATATCAACGGCACGGGAATATTCGTCAAGGGACTC
>CAYSBQ010000071.1:0-13794 GCA_964429315.1 uncultured Desulfobacterales bacterium | reverse complement strand
CTAATCACCGCTGGGATGTTTTGCCGAAAGAGGCGGTCGAAATCCAAAGAAAGCTGGCAGGTCGTGTGGTTCGGGATTCTTTGATGCCCGAAGTTACTACCGTTGCCGGCATAGATACGAGTTATCGAAAAGGGACTGGTCGTGCCGCAGTTGTAGTGCTAAAATACCCGGAGTTGGAGGTGCTGGAAAACGTGGTTGCAATACAGCCGTTAGATTTCCCATACGTACCCGGCTTACTCACTTTTAGGGAAGGCCCAGTAGTTATAGAAGCGCTGAGCAAACTTAGTTCGATGCCTGATTTGTTGGTCTTTGACGGCCAGGGCATCGCCCATCCCCGTCGCTTCGGCATTGCAAGCCACATAGGTCTTCTTGTGGATACTCCGTCTATCGGTTGTGCCAAGTCAAAGCTTGTTGGCAAATATGAAGAACCTGAGCAGAAGCGAGGCAGTGTTACGTTTCTTAGCGATAAGGGGGAGACCATCGGAGCGGTGGTGCGTACTCGCAATGAAGTCAAGCCCGTGTTTGTGTCTATTGGACATCGTATCAGCTTACACGATAGCATTGATTTTATCTTGAATTGCTGTCGGGGATATCGTCTCCCCGAAACTACCCGCATGGCGGACAAGCTCGCCGGAGAATGGTAAATTCTCTATAAGGATAAAGGTATGATCGCTTTATTGGATTACGGCGCAGGAAATGTCAGAAGCGTCATCAATGCCATCGAAAGTCTGGGTGAAAAGGTTAAAGTTGTCGCCGGCGGTGAAGACATCTTGTCTGCTGAAAAGTTGGTGTTTCCTGGAGTGGGCGCTTTTGGAAACATGATGCAAATACTTGAAAAGAAAAACTATGTGGAACCCTTAAAGGCGTATCTCCGTTCGGATAGGCCGTTTCTGGGGATTTGCCTGGGCTTGCAGGCGCTCTTTGAAAAGAGTGAAGAGGCCACTGACATCAAGGGGCTTGGCATAATTGCCGGTTCGGTGAAAAGGTTTGCCGTCGACCTTTCGATACCGCATATCGGGTGGAATGGACTTAATATCAGAAAGCCTTCGCGGATATTCAACGGTCTTTATGGCAATGAGAAGTTCTACTTTGTCCATTCCTATCAAGTGGTCCCGAAAGATAATGCACCTATCCTGACAACGACAGACTATGGTTGTAGATTTGTCAGTAGTATTCAGGTGGGAAATGTCATAGCCACGCAGTTTCACCCGGAAAAGAGCGGCGCTGCCGGGCTTTGCATATTGAAAAATTTTTTAAAAATCGGCGCCGAAGAAACAAGACCTCTCTATGTCTCACAACGCACTCAGCTTGCCAAAAGGATAATTGCCTGCCTGGATGTGCGTTCAAATGACCAAGGGGACCTGGTTGTCACCAAAGGTGATCAATATGATGTTAGGGAAAAAGGGGCTGTGAGAAACCTTGGCAGGCCGGCGGAATTGGCAAGACGCTACTATGAAGAGGGCGCCGATGAGATCACATTTCTAAATATTACAGGATTTAGAGATTTCCCACTGAAAGATATGCCGATGCTTGAAGTGCTAAAAGAGACTTCAGAAAATGTTTTTGTCCCACTGACCATTGGTGGCGGCATAAGGGATTATACGGACAAGGATGGTCGAAGATACTCAGCTTTGGAGGTAGCCAGCGAGTATTTCAGGTCCGGGGCGGACAAGATTTCCATTGGCAGTGATGCTGTGTTGATTGTCGAGGAGTATCTTAAAACCGGCCGAAAGACCGGCAAAAGTGCTATTGAGGAGATATCCCGAGTATATGGAAACCAGGCGGTTGTTATCTCTATTGATCCAAGAAGGGTTTACGTAGAATCTCCAGTGGGAATAAAACATCATGTGATTGAGACCACCACTGCTGGGCCGAATGGTGAGAGATATTGCTGGTACCAGTGCACCATCAAGGGGGGGCGCGAGGGCAGGGAACTCGATGCGGTAACACTTGCCGGGGTTTGCGAAGAGCTTGGCGCAGGAGAGATTCTCCTAAACTGCATTGACAAAGATGGAACCAATTCAGGATTCGATATCGAACTTATCAATGCCGTTAAAGAAGTAGTTTCCATTCCGGTTATTGCATCAAGCGGTGCAGGTTGTGCGGAACATTTCTGTGAGGTCTTTACCAAGACTGAAGCCGAATCCGCCCTGGCGGCAGGTATTTTTCATCGAAGAGAAGTTTCAATTGCCGATGTCAAGAAGTATCTGAAAGGTAAAGTGGAGGTTAGGTTAGATGATGCCGTCAAATAAAAATGCGACTTCCAAGCATGAGTTGTGTTATAAGAGTTAAAGGTGTTTTGTAAGCGTTCACAGCCCGCCCTGGTGCGACTCATAGCATGATTCCAAATCTGTGCTTGAGTAGGCTTAAACCATACTTTTTGTATATATAGTGCCTAGTCGGTCTGGGCCAGGGGTTCAGGGTTAGGGACAATTAGGGACAAGGACAAAATTTACAGAAGGTATTTGAGGCGTGAATTTTTGCCTCGTACATGGAGCGGAACTAACTTAAGGTTGTGGAGGCAAATGGTGAAGGTTACGAAAATCAAGTCATATATGAAACAACTTAGGTTCAAACAGTATATTGGTTTAGTGGGGATATGCCTGGCCATTTTGGGGTGGGGGTTGGCAAATACCGAGAGATGCCCGGCGATCTATCGAATCGTTACGCCAAGCTATGCCGCTTCTATTTCTGCCTTGCAGAAGATGGGGGTAAGAGACTTCGTTTTGGAAAAAGGCGATGAGGGTTTCGAAGAGATTGCCGACATAATGAAGGGGTTTTTTGAGGAGACTTTAGACAGAAAGATAAGCTATATCAAAACACTAAGCCGAGGAGTGGATGTGCAGGAGGAGTCTGGCGGGCCAAAATGGAATCCGTACTTAGAGCTTGAGGTTGCCTTTCCCGGAGAGCCTTCCTTTACCGGAAAATTCTACGATCTTGAGTCGAAAGTCGAAGAGGCGTATTTGAAAAGCAAACTTCTTGTCTGGAGAGATGCGATCTTCGGTTCCGGCATTTTAGTGATCGTGTTTGCTCTTTTTATGTGAGCAAACCCCTTATCGGTTTTCACCCATTTTTAGTTTTTGTGCATTTTCCCCATTTGGTTGTTCTCGTGCCTGCTCAAGATAGAGGCACCAACGCCTGTATTTGCAATTAAGTTGATCACAATATGAGCCTGCCGATGCAAAGCAGTCGAAGTTTCCTTCCTTTAGTTGCTTCTTTTTGATTGTAGGTGCGGCAACTTCCAAGAAGCATGAGTTGCAGAGGGATGAGCTGTATTGTTCAGCTTGCCAGGCAACTGATGAATCCTTTTCCCACTCCTTGCCGCACTTAATGCATTTAACATTCAGTTTATTCATAGCCATTAGGCCTTTTCCTTATACCTGACTGGGTAATAATATTACCCTATATTGTATTTCTAATTATGATAAAACACAATATGGTGGGTGTCAAGTAGGAAAATGGAACTAATATTGATGGGTGGAGGAAATGTGACAGGTCCCCCAAAAAGATGTATGAATGCGGGATGTTATAAAACTACTGACCAACCTCGGCGATGACATCAGCCATGGCTGTTGTTAGGGTGGTCAGGTCCTTTTCTTCAATGATGTAGGGGGGCATAATATATACAAGCCTTCCAAAAGGTCTTATCCAAACGCCTTTTTCCACAAAGCGCTTCTGGGTGGTTGCCATATTTACTGGGTTTGCCATTTCGACAACACCAATAGCACCCAAGGTGCGTACATCATGTACATGTGGTAGCGCTTTACATCGAGACAATTCGTCCTCAAGTTGTTTTTCGATTTTCTTAACGCGTTCTTTCCACGGAGTCGATAACAGCAATTTTATACTGGCCGTTGCTACAGCGCATGCAAGTGGATTTGCCATGTAAGTCGGCCCGTGCATGAATACGCCTGGATTGCCGGAGGAGATGGCGTCACTAACCTTGGCAGTTGTTAATGTGGCGGCAAGCGTCATGTACCCACCGGTGAGGGCCTTTCCTACACACATGATATCCGGTGCAATATCTGCGTGTTCACAGGCGAACATCATTCCAGTGCGTCCAAAGCCGGTGGCAATCTCATCGTGGATTAACAATACATTGTATTTATTGCATAAGTTTCTGGTGCAGGCGAGATATTCAGGGCAATAGAAACGCATACCGCCCGCCCCCTGAACGATAGGTTCAAGGATAACGGCTGCAATTTTATTGTGGTGTTCTTTGATAAGGTTATGCAGGCTTTCGATATCTTTTTCATCCCACGTTTTGTGGTATTTACAGTTAGGGGCATCGGCGAAGTAGTGGGAGGGTAGTATCCCTGTGAACATATTGTGCATGCCTGTTACAGGGTCGCAAACAGCCATGGCCCCCGTGGTATCCCCGTGGTAACCTGAGCGAATGGTAAGAAGCTTGTGCTTTTCTTTTAAGCCTACCGAATACCAATACTGGATCGCCATCTTTATTGCCACCTCTACGGCTACGGACCCGGAATCGCAAAAAAAGACTTTTTGTAGGGGTTCGGGGGTGAGTTCTATGAGGAGCGAGGCTAGTTCTACGGCCGGACTATGCGTTAGACCGCTAAACATTACATGGGACAAGACCTTCATTTGTTTTTCGGCGGCATTATTTAGTACGGGATGATTATACCCGTGGATGGCAGCCCACCATGAGGACATACCATCGATAAGCTGACGTCCATCTGCAAGGGTCAAACGGACGCCGCCGGCGGAAACCACCGGATAGACCGGAAGCGGATCAATCATGGATGTATAAGGGTGCCAAATGTGTTCCCGGTCTATCTTTAGCATCTCTTTGTCAAATGCGGTTTTCATGGTCTCTGTTCCTTCAAATCTGAACCAAATCTGAGCGCCAACTCTGCGAATTTATTTTTGCGCGAGCCCTAAATAACGAGCCCTTATTTCCGACCCGGCCCCAGGATGCGTTCTATGACCTCCCGGTATGCCTTTGCCGGGTTTGAAAAATCGGAGATTTTCCCGATTACACCTGCCACATCTATTCCGGAAAACATCTCGATTGCTTCGATATTCTCCCGTATCAACTCTTGAGAAGCAGGGGGGGCGCCTGTTTCAACAAGAACGACTGCTTCAGGTCTAATGTCCCTGTTTGCCATTGCTTCAAGGGATAAAAGTGTGTGGTTGATCGTCCCCAGTCCTGCCCGTGCGACGAGAATAAGTTTGGAACTTGTCATTTTTATAAGATCGATCATAAGTAGTTTTTCCGTTACTGGGACAAGGAGCCCGCCGGCGCCCTCGATGATGACGTGTGTGTGGGTGCAACACTTTTGATCTATGGCCTTTGACATGATATCCAGGTCACTCCTTTTCCGTTCATTACGAGCGGCAAAGTAGGGGGCCTTCGGATTTTTGAAACAGTAGACTGTGGAATTGCCGGGATGTTTTCCCCTTAGCGCAGAAACATGCTTATAGACGAACCCGGCATCGCTGTCAGAATCACAGGGGTTTGTGCATCCCGTTTGAAAGGGTTTGAGATAAAAGGGATGATATCCCTTGGCGTAAAGAAACTGCATAAGCAAGACAGAGATCACGCTCTTTCCAACACCTGTATCTGTGCCGGCGATAAAGAAACAATCGGCCATATCGTTAAACCTGATTAAGGACCTCCTTTAGAGTACGAACAAAGTGCCTCGCGTCATTTTCGTCATGAAGTGCACTCATACTGATTCTTAGTACGGCTTTATTAAGTGGTACTGTTGGATATCTGGCAGCAAAGACAAAGATGTCTTTTTTCAGCAATTTATTGGATACCTCAAGCGCCCTGTTCTCATTGCCGATTTCTACGGCGAGGATATGGGCATCTCCGCTTACCTTGAATCCTTCCTTTTTCATAGATTCTTTCATGAACAGACTCACACCTCCAAGCTCTTTTCTCCTTTGTTCGCTTTGAGATATGGTTTCCAGCAAATCTATTGCTGAGGCCGCGTGTGCTTCCGGCAGAGTTGTGGAGTAGATCAGCGGAGAAGAAAAGTTTAGAAGATAGTCCTTGAAAAGCCTTGGCAGCAGTACAAAAGCCCCAAAAAGTCCTAAGGCCTTTCCAAAGGTTCCGACGGCAACATCTGCTACATCCCGGGCAACCCCCTTTCCATTTTCACCAATTGCCCCGAAGGCATGGGCTTCATCTACTATGGTAAGGAAGGTATAATGTTTTTTAAGCCTTGCAAGATCTGAAACCTTAAGAAGATCGCCATCCATACTAAAGAGAGATTCCGTTATGACTGCGACCTGATTATGGTTGTTCTTTGCCAGTCTCTTTTCCAAATGGGAGAAACGATTATGATTGTAGCCCAAGAGATTCGCTCCACTTAGAAGCATTCCATTTACACTGCTTGCATGGACGTGCTTGTCGTATAGTATTGTGTCACCTTTATCAAAAAGTGTGGAAATAACTCCTATGTTGGCTTGATAACCGCTGGGAAAAAAGAGGGCGTCTTTATAGCCGAAATAGTGGGCATACTCCTTTTCCGCCTGACTAATGATCGAGTAATTGCCGCAAACAAGTCGTGAGGATGAAGAGGAAGCGCCGTATTTTAAGAAGTTCCGGCAGACCTTTTCTCTTAGTTTTTGTGAGGCGCCAAGCCCGAGATAGTCGTTGGAAGAAAGGTTGAGTAACTTCCTGCTGCCGATAAAGATGTATTTTCCTTCCCTTCGGCTTATTGGGGGCGGGGCTCGATAGAGACCCGCCTGGCGTTTGAGTGACAATTGCCTTTCAAATCGCTTATTAAACATGATAAAATCTTATGATGTCTTTCTAGGAGTTCCTTTTTGAATCTTTCATCATAGTCGATAGCGGCAAACGTGAATCTACCTTCTAGTGGTGTCTTGCCGTCTTTTGTCGCCCTCAGAGAATATGAAAAGGCCTGTTTGCTTTTGCCTAAAAGCGAACCTTCGAGTTGATAAGGTCCGTTTAGTTCCGGTGTTTCAGGCATTTTGCAATTGTTTATCTTCAGCAGGAAACAATGTTTATTAAAACCGGTGATAAAGCGAACGTGAAGTGCACCCAACTGAGCAAGAGACTCTATTGCCAAAGGTGCGGGAAAGCCGGAAAAAAGTTTTGTTCCCTTGATATTTTTCTCGTCAATTGCTGAAATCTTATCGATCAGGACAAAGCCGTCCATGTGTGTGTTTACCGTGATTTGTTCCATTTTCTTATAACCAAAGCACTGTTTTGACCGCCAAAACCAAAATTTTCTATAACGATTGTGTTGGGAGAGTCATTTGTTTCTTGACGAACAAAATTAACACGGTCATGACATGGCTCTTTTAGGTTTCTTATCTCCGGAAGATATCCCTCTTTTAGACATCCGAGCAAAACTGCCAGCTCAACGGCCCCACAGGCGGCCGATATATGTCCTATCCATGATTTCAAGGCAAGGACCTTTGGGCGATTTTTGGTATAGAGGCGGTCTATCAGGGTTGCCTCCATTTCATCATTAAGGAAGGTTCCAGTGCCGTGTGCTGAAACAACGTCGATTTCATCAGGAGATCTTTGTGCCTCATTAAGCGCTTCGACTACCGCGGCTTCCGGCCACTTCCCGCAAGGTTCCGGCGCCGTCATGCTATGGCCGTCCATAGAACTGCCTGAGCCGCATATCTCGCCCAGGATATTTGCCCCTCGGTTTCGGGCGTGTTCAAGTTCTTCCAACAGGAAAAATGCGCCTCCCTCGCCGGGAACAAAGCCGTTTCTGTTCTTATCAAAGGGGGCATACTTTCTTTCAGGGTCACCCTTTGCAGAAAAAAGCGCCTGTGCCTTTCTGTAAGCCAGTATTCCACCCTGGCTCAGGCGTGAATCGCCGCCTCCGGCAAGGGCTATATCCAAATAAGCGTCCTTTATTTTTCGAAACGCTTCCCCTATTGCCTGAAGAGAGGCCGTGCAGGCAGTACCCAAGGTAAGGCTTTCGCCATGGACTCCTGCCAGTGCGGAAATGATTGAAGCAGCGGTATTAGGAATAAATCTTAATATCCAAAGTGCTTTCAGGGCATTTGAGTCTATCTTGCCCGAGCAGGTTTGGGGCCATTCGTTGCTAATGTCGAGATTCGGGCCGACGCCTACAAAAAGGCCTGCCTCTGAGAGGGGCTTTTTATCCAATCCGGCATCTTTTATGGCGGCCATAGCGGAAGCCACACAAAACTGGGCGCCTCGGTTTAGATAACGGACGTTCTTGAACCGGCCTGTAAAGGCCTTGATATCAAAACCCGGAACCGGGCAGGTTACTACGTCCTGATCGAAGGAAGGCCTTTCAAGGTGTATATTTTTCTGCTTTAGCCGGGAGATAATCTCGTCGACTGAAAAACCCAATGACGAGATGACACCTACCGATGTGATAACTACTCTTCTCGACATTGAAAACTCACGTAACTTACAAGGTCTTTGACCTTTAAGACCGGTCCATCCTCAAGATCTAGAAGTATCTGTTCTATCCTCTCTTTGGCCAAGAAAGGATACTTTTGTGCAAGGTATGAGACTTTGTCACCTTTCCCTTCTTTGGCTTCTTTCAAATAGAGCCGTAAGTTTGCCAAAAAGATCTCATCATCTTCTATGTCAATGCCAAGGCTGGAGTTAAGTGCAACCGCAAGTTCCAGGAAGTCGATAGATTCCACCCCTAGGTCCTTGACAAGATAAGTTTCAGGCGTGATTATTTCGGACTCGATATCAAGTATTTCCGTCAGGTGATCTTTTATGGTTTTTAGTATATCCATTATTCCCCTTATACTATTTCCCCGCAGTAAGCCCGCCATCCATTACTATTTCAGTGGCATTAAACCCTCTGGAGCTTTCAGAGAGAAAAAAGAGTACAGTCTCCGCTACCTCGTTGCAGGTTAGGGGTCTTGATATGGGGATTTTCGAAAGAATATTCTCTTTGTTGACTTGGATAAAATCTCTACCCCTGCCACTGTCTATATATCCTGCGCGAAGTGTTACGGTAGTTATCCCACGATCCGCAAGCTCAAGGCCTAAGTTTCTATAAAGGGCCTCCGATGCCGATTTTGCGGCAGCGTAAAAACCCTGGCCCGGATTGGCCCTTTGCGCCGCTGTCGAAGAGATGAATACAAGACGGCCCCCCTTGTTCTTTAGAAACACACGGGCCGTTTTTCTCAATACCCTCGCCCGGGAAGAGATATTCCGGGAAAAATAGCGCTCCATCTCTTCTGTGTTTACAGAACCTATGAGGGCTTCCATATTGCCCTGTGCAAAATCGACCAGAAAGTCCACGTCGTCATTGATTTCTGAAAAAAGGGAATCGATGGATTCCGGCTGTGCCAGATCAAAATGAAGGGCTTTATATTTGCCTGAAAAAGAGGCCATCCGGGCCGATATGCGTTCTAAACCCTGTTTGCTCCTGAAAGTAAGGACTGGGAATAGCTCACTTTGAATCATATACCTTGCAAGGCAGGTGGAAAGATCGCAACTACCCCCAAGGATGAGCGCCCTATGTCCGGAAAATGAAAGCTTCACTGCCTGAGTCTTCCCGTTGCCGATAACTTTCCTTCTGATCGAAGCTCACACTCAAAGACGTTACCTTTATCGTAAGACCGTATGCGGAATTGACACTTACCCGGCGAAACGAAGTGTATGAAGCGGAAATCTTCCAGACTCCACCTCCCAACTATCCAACCCTTCCTTTTAGCGGCTGTTACGAACGCATGGACGATAAGGCTTCCCGGCACTACAGGGTATCCAGGGAAATGATCTTTGTAGATATTATCTTTCGGATCAAAAAGGAAAATGCCCTCTATGACCTTGTGATCGTCCGGCAGCCTTTTAATTGGTTTCATGCTGAAGCCCCATTTTCCTGAACATATCCATATCCGTTTCGATGTTCCGACCTAGGGTAGTCAGGTAATCGCCCACCATTAGGCCATTTGCTCCGGCCATAAATATCCATGATTGATAGTCTCCCAGCGTAACTTCTCTGCCTCCGCATATAGTTATGTCTTTTTCAGGGTTTATGAATCTAAACAGGGCGATGCATTTCAGCGCTTCCATAGGCTGAAGTAGTGGCATAGCTTCCAACCTGGTGCCGGGTATAGGGTTTAAGAAGTTTATCGGAATTGAGTCTACATCGAGTTCTCTTAGCGTAAAGGCAAGTTCCGCCCGTTGCTCCCATGTCTCTCCCATGCCCAAGATTCCGCCGCTACACACCTTGAGCCCGGCCGATTTGGCAAGTTTGATGGTTTCAATATCGTCATCGTAGGTATGAGTCGTACATATCCGGTCGAAGTAGCTTCCGGCCGTTTCCAGATTGTGATGATAGATTGTAATGCCGCCTTCCTTGAGTCTTTCGGCCATAGATTCGGTAAGAGTCCCCGGAGAGGTGCAAAGTGTGAGATCCGTCTTTTCTGTTATAGTTGTTGCTGTTTGACTAATCCTTTCAATCTCTTCGGCTGTGAGGCGAAAACCGCTTGTTACCATGGAATACCTTGTAGCGCCGGCTTTATCCAAGGAAATGGCGCTATCAACGAGTTTGTCTTTTTCCAGTAAGGGATAGGTGCTGACTCCCGTTTTATGATAAGACGATTGAGCGCAAAACGCGCAATTTTCAGAACATGCTCCAGATTTGGCATTGATTATAGAACATGTAAAACCATTCTTCTTCTTGTATTTTTGCCTGATTTTATGGGCGCCGAAAAGTATGTCAATCGAGTCTTTCTCGCAGAGGCGAGCAAGTTGCAACGCCTGTTCATACGAAATGTATGGGTTCACTCCTTTAATAATTTGGTCGGTTGTGTTAATTATGATTTTGTCGAATATATTCATTGTCGGCTATTAAAAACGAAAAGCGTTGGATTGTCAACCATTGCTTTGAGCATGGTTTACAAAGCTGTCCGCAATGCAAAAGGAAGAGCACATGAATACAAAGGGCCGGTTATTGTCTCAGCTCAAGGCGAAAAACGGGGGGTGGATTTCCGGTGAGGTATTAAGTGGTGAATTTGGTATTAGCAGGGCGGCAATAAACAAGCATGTTCAAAAGCTGAGGGAGGAGGGGTATGTCATAGAATCTTCAACAAAAAAGGGATATATCCTCAAGGCTTCTACCAGCCGTTTGCTTGCAAATGAGATTTGTGAAGGTCTCAATACTAAGGTATTCGGGAAAGAAAGGGTTGTTCATTTTAACGAGACGGATTCGACCAACATAAGGGCAAAGGAGCTTGCCATTAAGAATGCCCCTGAGGGGACAGTGGTTATTGCGGAAAGACAAACGGCAGGGAAGGGAAGAAAGCAAAGGAGCTGGTTTTCGCCGGCGGGCTATGGCATCTATGCCTCTTTGATCTTAAGGCCTCCTATACCTCCGAGTGACGCCCCGGGGATTACACTCATGACGGCGGTTGCAATGGCTGACGCACTTGTGCTGCTTACACGATTGCCTATTGAGATCAAGTGGCCCAATGACCTTTTGATAAGGGGAAAGAAGATAGCCGGAATCCTCACAGAGATTTCAACGGAGATGGACTCAATTGACTACATCGTTGTCGGATTGGGGTTAAATGTTAATACACCGCCCGAACTATTTCCGAAAAGCCTCAGAAAAACAGCTACTTCAATTTTAATTGAATCAGGTGGAAACTTTTCCAGAATAAAGATCCTAAAGACATATCTAGAACGCTTCGAAGACTACTATGAGATGGTAACAAGGGGTGAGTTTGGCCCCATTATGGTTAGATGGAAAGAGTTTGCAACGGTGATTGGCAAGCGAGTTTTAGTTGAAGAAATTGGCAGGAAATATTCCGGCATGGCAGAAGATGTGGATGACACGGGGGTTTTGATCGTAAGAGATGATCAGGGGACATTTCACAGGGTATTTTCAGCAGATATAAGTTATTTGTGACCCAGCCCTTACCCCCTAAGTGATTAAAAAGCATTACGACAGTCACCGGCGACTTCACGCTGTACGGGATCACGGTTCGGTTGACATTAGGTTCTGCTCAACGGATTGCG
Source organism: uncultured Desulfobacterales bacterium (assembly GCA_964429315.1). Lineage (GTDB taxonomy): Bacteria > Desulfobacterota > Desulfobacteria > Desulfobacterales. The sequence continues at coordinate 1,823 of CAYSBQ010000071.1, read as the reverse complement.
TGTATCTGTCCGCTCCTAATTGCTTGAATATTGTTAGTGCCTCGGAAAACTTCTCCCGAGCTTTTTTAATGTTTTCTAGGTGGTTTTGATATATCAGCCCCATATTGTTTAGAGTGATTCCCACGCCAAGCTCGTTTCCTGATTTTCGATCCCATTCAAGCAATTGGCCATACCGTTCTATGGCAGCATTGAATTTTTGCGCTTTTACAAAGGTTATGGCGATATTGTTAAGCGTTTTTGAAACTTCAGGGGTCATATCGAGTTCTTTATAGATTGACAATGATTCAGAGAGTATTTCTCTGGCTTTTTGGTATTCTCCTTTTGTCGTATGGATGATGGCTATCTCATTTAGGTTGTGTGCTATGCCCGGCTTGAATTCAATCATCCTTGATAAAGCAAGAGATTCTTCAAACTTATTGATGGCCTTTTGCTGGTTACCTTTAGAAAGATAGATTTGGCCCTGCCTGTAGAAGCGTTCCGCCCGTTTCATCCTGTATGGGCGGGTTGAGCATGAGGAAAGAATAATCATTGAAAGAAAGGATACGATGAGAAATTTGGTACTTTGTGTAAAGACATTTTTAGAAGTCATACGGATGCCTCCATTCGGGAATTGGAAACTTTCGCTTGTGCCCATTCGGGCCAAAATCTACCCTTTCCGGACGGACACTACTTAAGATGACTGTCCACATACCGCGCTAATATTTCAGCGGTGGCGCGTGGCGGGCGGACGAGTAGATAGTGGTCAATAATTGCATGGGCCAACTCATGGGCCAACATGCCTTCGCTGAGATCACGGACATTCACATAAACGGTGTTATTCTTGTATCTATACCAGGCCCTAAGATGACACTCTGCTCTATAGATCTGTGTAAACGCTTTGTGTAATTGGTTCTTGTTCTGATAAACATTGACAGTTACCTTTTCCAACTTCTTGCGCATACCAAGAATCTTTTGGACCCTTTCAAAGAGTAGGTCAAGTTTTTTTCTAACTATCCCTTCAAGATTATCAGGCTCCGAGGAAGAAAAGAGCCGTTTGAGCCCCCAGTTTTTAGAACCATAATCTATTCTGACGTAGAATTTTTCTAGTTCTTTCTCGTTTTGGTAGTGGATAATGGTGTACTTGGTTTCAAGGTTTTTCCATATATCTTCCGGTGGTTCCGCACGGGCGGCGATGCAGGGGGAGAGAAAATAGATGCACAACAGTATGGGGGCAATAAGATTTCTCTTTAAAGTGAGTTGGACGTGCATCGATTTTTCTTCGTTTTTTAGTCGCAGGGCTGGGTCATTGTCCCGTGTGAGTCCGCAGTGAGTAATAAGGTTTCTATATCTTAAAACTGTTTTCCATGTTTTCCTGCAGTTTGTTCATTTGTTCAACTAACTTTTTTGGTACATCTTGCTCGTTGGCAGATTGTACCAAATTTTCAATATCGAATCGGATACCGGAGACTTTCCCGTGTAGGCTGGAAACCATCTGGTTCAGACTCTCCGCCATCCCGGTCATTTGATCTGCTTTCCTTAGCGTTACATGCTTCGTAAGATTTCCTTCAGATATCTCCTTCAGTTCTTTTTCAAAACGGAACATAGGGCCTGCTATCTTGTGTGAAATAATCAAGGTAACTATTATAGTGGCAAGGGTGATCAAACCGAGGGTAATCAAGTTAGTATAAATTGCGGCCGGGAGTATGGCCATACCGGTATTTTTTATTACAAGTCGCGAGTGCTGAAAGGAAGATGTCAATGTGCCTTGAGAGAAGAAAAAGATCAGACCGGTGGAGATGACAACACCGATTAGAAGGAGAACGCAGAATTTAAGGATAAATCCG
>CAYSBQ010000070.1:10110-13819 GCA_964429315.1 uncultured Desulfobacterales bacterium | reverse complement strand
AAAAGAAAAACAACGGTTAATCAATGCCGAGCTCGCAAGGTTCTTGGACGACCAAGATTCCCACCCTACCCTCTTGGTTCAGGCGATGCGTTATTGCCTTGAAGCTGGAGGTAAACGATTACGTCCTATCTTATGCATAGCAGCCTCAGAAGTTGTTGGGGGGTCTGAATTAGACGCAATCGGCCCTGCATTGGCCTTGGAGCTTATTCACACCTACTCGTTAATCCACGACGACCTTCCGGCCATGGATAATGATGATTTTCGTCGCGGAAAACCGGCCTGCCACAAGGCCTTTGACGAAGCCACAGCCATATTGACCGGAGATGCATTGCTGACAGCCGCCTTTGAGGTTTTGACTACCGGAGCATACGGTAGCATTAATGCATCAAGGTGCTTGGAGGTCATATCGTTAATAGCAAGGGCTGCCGGGTCCTCCGGGATGGTACAGGGCCAGATGATGGATCTGGCTTTTGAGGGGGAAGAAATCACCTGGGAACAACTTGCAGCATTACAGAATCTTAAAACAGGAGCGCTCATTGAAGCTTCAGTAAGGGCAGGCGCTATTCTCGGGGGTGGAAGTATTGAACAGGTAGCTGCTTTAAGTGCTTATGGAACACATGTGGGGCTTGCATTTCAGATTGCCGATGACATATTAAATGTCGAGGGAACCTCCGATGAGCTTGGGAAACCGGTGGGTAGCGATGAAGCGGCACAAAAGGCTACCGCTATCTCGGTATTAGGTCTGAAAGAGGCTAAAATACATGCCGGCAGATTGATTGATTGTGCATTGAAGGAACTTAGAATATTTGGCAAGCGTGGTGAGCCCTTTGCCGCCCTTGCACGATATGTTATTGAAAGAACCAAATAGTGTCCATCCATAAATGGCATATTTTGGCCCAACACGGCGTTCTCCGCGGGTTTCCATCCTCGACGCAGCGCTGCTGCGACTGCGGTGAAAACCCTTGTGCGGCCTTATCTTGGGCCAAAATCTACCCTTTCTGGGCGGACACCAAATGACAAAAAGAGGTTAGAAGTGAAATATTTGCAGCAAATCGAATCTCCCAAAGATCTTAAAAGAATCCCGCGTTCAGAGCTACCGGAATTAGCAAAAGAAATACGTAAGGTTATTATTGAAACCGTCTCGAGAACGGGGGGACATCTGGCTCCCAACTTAGGCGTTGTAGAATTGACTATTGCCTTACACTATGTCTTTGATCTTCCTAAGGATAAGATTATTTGGGATGTTGGCCATCAGGCATATGCACATAAGCTCCTCACGGGGCGTAGAGACCGTTTCCATACACTTCGGCAACATGGAGGACTTAGCGGTTTTAGCCGCATGAGTGAGAGCAATTATGATGCCTTTTCTACAGGGCATGCCAGCACTTCCATCTCCGCCGGCCTCGGTATGGCCTGTGGTAAATATCTGAAAAACGATAAAGCCAAAGTGATAGCTGTAATTGGTGATGGCTCCATGACTGGTGGCCTTGCCTATGAGGGATTAAACCAAGCGGGCGATTTGCGAAAAGATCTTATTGTTATATTAAACGACAATGAGATGTCAATTTCCCCAAACGTTGGAGTATTGTCTTCGTTTTTGAGCCGAAAGCTCTCGGCAAAACACTTTGTACATCTCAGGGAAGAAGCGAAGGACTTCTTTAGGTCACTTCCCAAGTTTGGCGATGATGTCTACAACTTGGCAAAAAGGACTGAGGAATCGTTCAAGGCGTTTATCACACCCGGGATGCTCTTTGAGGCCTTTAACTTCAATTATTTGGGTCCGATAAAGGGACACAGGCTGGATCATCTCATAGATACCCTTGAAAATGTAAAAGGAATGCATAGAGGGATTTTGTTGCATGTAACAACAAAAAAGGGGAAAGGCTATGAGCCTGCAGAGAAATATCCTTCATATTTCCATGGTGTTGGGTCCTTCGAAATCCAAACTGGCAATGGCATCCAGCCTAAAGGCAAACCTCCCAGCTACACGGAAGTCTTCGGGAAAAAGCTTACAGAGATGGCTTCCAAAAATGACAAAATCGTTGCAGTAACAGCCGCTATGCCTGAAGGAACCGGACTTGCCGGGTTTTCTAAGGCCTTTCCAGAGCGTTTTTTTGACGTTGGCATTGCCGAACAGCATGCGGTAACCTTTGCGGCCGGTTTGGCCACCGAGGGTTTTCGTCCGGTAATAGCTATTTATTCTACGTTTTTGCAACGAGCCTATGACCAGATCATTCACGATGTCTGCCTTGAGAATCACCCCGTGGTCTTTGCCCTTGATCGATGTGGAATTGTAGGCGAGGACGGTTCTACCCATCATGGTCTTTTTGACTTGAGCTACCTAGGAAGCTTACCAAACATGGTCATCATGGCGCCCAAGGATGAAAATGAACTTCAGCACATGCTCAAGACAAGCCTTGAACATCAAGGCCCTATAGCCGTCAGATACCCTAGGGGCAGTGGTATCGGAGTTCCGTTAGAAACAGATGCTCACACGTTGCCTCTTGGCAAGGCAGAGATTCTGACTAAAGGAAGCGATGTAGTAATCTTTGCTATCGGAGCAACAGTGATGGAGGCTGTTGAAGCGCATAACAAGCTAAAACAAAAAGGTATTTCAGCTACTGTAGTTAATTCGCGTTTTATAAAACCGCTTGATACAAAGCTTATCGTTTCCCTGGCACAGAGTATTGCTAATATCGTCACCGTAGAGGAAAATGTCCTTCGTGGCGGTTTTGGCAGTGCTATCCTTGAATGTCTTGCCGATGAAGGGATAACGGGGAACAGGATTTTGCGACTTGGGATTCATGATACCTTTGTGGAACACGGCTCACAAGAGATTCTGCGTAAAATCTATGGCATTGATGCAAATGGAATCACGCAAGCGGTAAGTAACATGCTTGGATCAGGATGAAACCTCCCAAACAGCGTTTGGACGTTCTTTTAGTAAAAAAGGGCCTCGCACAAAGCCGTCAACGTGCCCAAGCCCTCATCCTTGCAGGTGAGGTACTGGTAGAAAATGAAAAGTTGACCAAGGCCGGGGTTCAGATCCCGGAAAGTGCAAATATTCGCCTCACCGGCAGGGGGATTCCCTATGTTAGTCGTGGCGGCCTTAAGCTCGAAGCAGCCCTTCATGAATTTAATATTGAGGTTAATGGCCTGAGGTGTCTTGATGTCGGCGCTTCAACAGGCGGATTTACGGATTGTCTTCTTCAACATGGAGCAATCCATGTTACTTCGGTAGATGTAGGCTACGGTCAGCTCCACTGGAATATACGATCCGATCCCAGGGTCCATGTCCTTGAGCGCACTAATATACGCTATCTTCGTGCAGAAGCCATCGACAGCGCTGTGGATTTAGCCTGTATCGATGTCTCATTTATTTCCCTTAGGATAGTAGTCCCCGCTGTTTTACGCTTCATAAAAGATACCGGCTCGATCATCTGTTTGATTAAGCCACAGTTTGAGGTGCAAAAAGGGCTTGTTGGCAAAAATGGCGTCGTCCGTGATCCAATCATACATCAAAGAGTACTTGAAGAACTTGCAGAGACATTCTATACTTTAGAGCTTCATCAATTGGGTATAATTCCCTCGCCTATTCTTGGTCCCAAGGGTAACCAGGAGTATTTGACGGTACTTAGGTTTGAGGGTTCCGGGGCATAAGCGCTAACTTAAACAACTAATTTAGTAAAAATGCTAATGTCGAATATCG
>CAYSBQ010000070.1:0-10010 GCA_964429315.1 uncultured Desulfobacterales bacterium | reverse complement strand
GCATAAGCGCTAACTTAAACAACTAATTTAGTAAAAATGCTAATGTCGAATATCGTGTGCGGGAGTTGATTCACTATGCCTGTTTACGAATATAGCGCCCTTAACAAATCCGGAAAAAGTTCTGCCGGTATCATAGATGCCGATAGTGCTTTGGCAGCCCGCCAGAAGCTCAGAAGTTCAGGGATGTTTCCCATTGAAGTGAAAGAGTCTGCTTCCGCCTCTGCATCAAAAGCAGCCTTCTCGACTTCAGTATCAGTTTCCAAGCTTTTTAAAAGGGTTAAGCCTGGCGAGGTCTCCGTTATGACCAGGCAACTCTCCATTTTGTTGGCAGCCGGCGTTCCATTAGTGGGCGCCCTTGATGCACTGTTATCTCAGATAATAAATCCATTGTTTAAAAAGATCCTAGCTCAAATCAAAGAATCTGTTAACGAAGGAAATAGTCTGGCCTTTTCCCTGTCTCGCCACTCTAGTTTATTTTCAAATATTTATATAAATATGGTCCGTGCCGGAGAGGCCTCAGGCTCTCTGGATATAGTGCTGGGACGACTTGCTGAATATGGTGAACACCAGGAGGCATTGAAGAGTCGCTTTAAGGCTGCCCTAGCCTATCCGATATTTATGTCTTTAATTGGAAGTCTTGTCTTATTTTTCTTGATTACTTTTGTTGTACCGAACATCACTCAAGTTTTTAAAGACATGCACCAAGCTTTGCCTCTGCCTACTATAGCGCTTATTGCAACAAGTAGTTTTCTTAAATCGTTCTGGTGGGTTGTCATTATTGCCGGGATAGGTATAGTTGTTGCCGCCGGGCGATTCATAAAAACGTCAAAGGGTAACCATATTTGGGACACGATCAAGCTTAGAGTGCCCATTGTCGGAGAAATAAATCAAAAGATTGCCCTGGCCCGATTTGCACGTACCCTGGGGACATTGCTTGAAAGTGGGGTCCAGCTACTGACCGCACTTGATATCGTCAAGAATATTGTTAATAATACCCTGATAGCAAAAGACATCGAGGAGGCTGCCGAAGAGATCGAAGCAGGGAAAAGCCTCTCTTTTCCGCTCAGACAAAGTGCTTGGTTTCCTCCTATTGCAATACAGATGATTTCAGTGGGTGAGCAAAGCGGCGAGTTAGAAGGAATGCTGCAAAAGATTGCTGATACCTATGAAGGTGAAATAGACTCTCAAATAATGGCCATGACTTCTATGCTGGAACCACTTATGATCCTGGTTATGGGACTTGTCGTAGGTTTTATCGTCATATCCATATTGCTTCCAATTTTTGAAATGAACCAGATGATAAGATGAGTTTGATGGTTTTGTTGGAAGTCATTTTGCGAATAACATTGAACATTTTGGAGAGGATCATATCCAAAAGAGAAGGATTCGAGGGGTCAAGGGGTCAGGGATTCAAGTGAAATAGTTGAATTGAGAGGAAAGGATTGCGGTTTTCGCCTTAAAAAGATGCATGAGGTCAAGTGACGAAACGTACAAGTCTTTTCTTGAACCCTTGGCTCCTGGAACCCTTGAATCCTGAGGTGGCATCAGCAATAAAACTAACGTCTTCGCCTAAAGGTGAGGGTTTTTCTTCCATTTCCCGAGCGGGACAATAAAGGAGCTTGTAATATTATGAAAAACGTAACCTTGTTCTTTAGAGTGGCGAAGCGGCGTTTTATGAAATTTTGGACAAAGCGTTCAAAATTTGATCCAGGTTTCACATTAATCGAGCTTATGGTTGTGATTGTAATTCTGGGTATCCTTGCCGGACTCATTATCCCGAGGATTATGGGAAGACCCGAGGAAGCGCGTCGGATGAAGGCAAGGATCCAAGTTGAGAGCATTGAAACCGCTCTTAAACTCTACAAACTCGACAACGGTTCCTATCCGACCACGGATCAGGGACTTCAAGCCCTTGTAGAAGCCCCTCAAGTGGATACCCTGGCCAAGGGCTGGCGAAAAGGCGGGTATTTGGAAAAGGGCAAGGTTCCCAAGGACCCTTGGGACAATGATTTTGTCTATCTTTCTCCCGGGATAAACGGTGACTTGGATCTAAGCTCATATGGTAAGGACGGAGAGCCTGGCGGCGAAGATGAAAATGCTGATATTAATAATTGGGAGTTGGAGTGATCAATAAACCCAAAGGCTATACGCTGATTGAATTGACAGTAGTCATCTTTTTGATTGGTACTATGCTTGCGATTACTGTCCCACGGATTCAGGATTCCTTTTTATCTGATGACCTAAAAACGTCCACTCGTCGTTTCATTGGCAAGGTTCGAGCGTTAAGGGAAAAGGCTATTAGAAACGGCAGTGATTACGAACTCCATCTTGACATAGTATCTAATCAGTTCTGGGATAAGCGCAGTTCTCCAAGTTCCGCTGAAACGGAAGAACAGACTGAAGCGCCTGAAGATAGCAAGGCGGAAATACTCATCCTGGATGTTGACTTCCCCGATTCAGGCAAGAAAGACGTGGGGGAGGCAATTATCCACTTTACCAAGAAGGGATATGTAGAACCCGCAATTGTACACCTTGGGACCAAGGCCGACCATGCTCATACCATTGTACTGAGTCCATTTCTAGGCATCCAGAAAACCTACGACAAGTATGTAGACTTAGAGACTTTGGCTGCCAATGATATGTAAACAAACGCTCGCCGGCAGATCTGGCGGTTTCACACTCTTAGAAGTCATGATTGCCGTCGCCATTATGGCCATGGCATTAGTAGCTGCGATTGGGTCACAATCACAAAGTGTTTCTCTGGCTACTGAGGCAAAATTTTCTACTACAGCAACTTTTTTAGCGCAAAGCAAGATGGCCGATCTTGAAGCTAAAGCCCCGGGTGACTTGTTTTCTGATGCGGGTGATTTTGGTGAAGATTTCCCTGGTTATCGTTGGGAGTCTGAGGTTAGTGACGTCACATTGGAAGAATTCCCGGAAGCATCTAAGCATCTCAAAAAGATAGTTTTAACCGTAGGACAAAGCGAAAATGATAAGTACCGGTATCGTCTAGAATACTATCGTTTCGTTCCGGAGAAAAACTAATGTATCACTCCGGCAACATGTCTTTGGCCCCAAAAAACGGCTTTACGCTTCTGGAGGTCCTGATTTCCATCTTCATACTTGTCACAGTCCTTTCCACGGTCTTTGCCTCTTATACAGGGACATTTCGCATCATTGGAGAGACTGAATCTCAGGCCGACATCTACCAGATGGCTCGGGTGGCCTTCGAAAGAATGAGTGAGGACCTGCAATCGGTTTATGCGTATATCCCCGAGACCTCAAAAGATCCTGGGTTCGGCGCAACAAATGATTCCTCGGGCGGAGAATCGCTTAGTTTCGTTGGAGAATCTACTGAGATGCACTTTCCAGCTAAGGCACACCTCAGCTTTGGAAAGGAGAAAGAATGTGGACAGTTGGCCATCATCACATATACCGGGAAACAAAACCAGGCCGATAATGAACCTTTTACTCTAAGACGAAAGGATATATTGCTTACCGATATTTATGGGCAAATACATGGAGAAAAACCGACCGAGACTCATTCTTATCCTGTTTGCAACAATTTGGCGTCTGTGGAGTTTAAGTACTACAATGATGAAGGAGAGGACAACGATAGTTGGGACTCGTCATCCGAAGAAGGTGCGTTTCCGAAAAAGGTTTCCGTTTCCCTTGAGTTTGTAAATCCTTCAGATCCTGAAACCCCGTTCAAGTTTTCTACATCTTTAATACTCCAAGTACAAGTTAAACAAAAGGATGATGTCTTTTGATAAGGGTTTTGCAAAATAATCGCGGCATTGCACTTATCTTGACTATACTAATTGTGAGTTTGATTATTGCTTTTACTATTCAATTTAATAGAACAATGCGCGCTCATGTTATCTCATCGGCAACCAACCAAAACGGACTAAAGGCGTTATATGCTGCAAAATCTGGGATATCCTGTGCTTTGGCTATATTAAAAGCGGACGATTCCCCGGAGGTAACGACACTTTTTGAGCTAAAATTGAAACCGAATCAAGAAAAGACAAAGATAGAGGATATATGTGGCGAATTGGAAAAGCTATCCCCCTGTTCCCTGGGCAAATTTTCCCCCATGGAAAACTGTGAGTTTGAAATCATAGATGAGTGTGGCAAGATACAACTAAATAGTCTCCCTGCTATGGAAAAACCTCAGTCAGGGAAGAAGAAGGTGGATGTGGCAAGCCTTTTGAAAAGATATTCAGATCAATTTGGTCTTGAAAAAGATAGTGGAGATATAGGCAGTACAGGCACATTTGCTACAGTGTATGCGATACTTAACTGGATCGACACCGATGAGAATAATCGTGATGCTTGGGATTATTCAGAAGATAGTAGCAAGAACAAGCCCTTCTACTCGCTTAGCGAATTGAGGTTAATAGAGGGATTGAGTCCTGATGACTTGTCAAATATAACTGAATCTGATGAAACCAATCCCGAAAAAGGGGAAAACTCAGGCAAAACCGATCTTTTTGATCGCTTTACTGAAAACCTTACCGTTTTTGTCGCTAATGGAGGAAAAATCAACATAAACACCGCACCTCTTGAAGTCCTTATGTCTTTGCACCAGGATATGAGTGAGGAAATGGCTTCTGCTATAAAAGCCTATAGGTGCGGTGGAGCAATTAACAGCGCTGCCCTTAAATCAAACACATGGTATCATGACAATGCAAATGTGCCTAAAGATTTGAATATTCCAGAAGAACTGATCACAACAAAGAGCAATCTCTTTCGAATTGTTTCAATCGGAAGCTTTGGCGATTTGAAAAAGCGTGTTACGGCAATAGTAGAGAGTCGAGATGAGACAAAATCAAAAATGGAAGATGAGTCAGACTTCCGGATACTCTCATGGCAGGTCGAATAATACCCGTCGCATCTGATGTCCGTCCTGAATAGGCCGGCTTAAGTTTGAAGTTTAACTGTTGAATTGGCCACATAAATCGTGTTAATGAACAGATTATGCCTGATACCATTCTAGGACTTGACATAGGAAGCTCTTCCATTAAGGCGATTCAGGTAACCGGCGGAGTAAAGGGATACCGGCTTGTCGCCTGTGATCAAGTTGTAATCGCTCATGGTGAAGGGATTGAGGAGGGATTGAAGGCCCTATCTGAGAAGATTTCATTTCAGGGAAATATCTGTATCTCGTCTTTTCAGCCGGAGGATGTGTCTTTCCGCAATCTTCAGTTGCCGTTTAAGGATAAAAAGAAGATTGCGCAAACAATCGGTTTCGAGCTTGAACCAATGCTCCCTTTTTCGGTAGATACAATCACAACCGACTACACTATAACCAACCACTCAGAAAAAAGCAGAATCTTATCCGCATCTATCCGGGAGGAAACCCTTCAGAAATATTTGAATTATCTTTCCACCCACAACCTCGATCCGGAAGTAGTCGATATTAGTGGTGCGCCAACAGCCGTTCAATTTGCCAACCAAAATAATGAAGGCATGGATGCCCTCTTTGTTGATATTGGCTCCAATACGAGTTCTCTTGTCTTGTTCATGCAAGGTGGCGTTGTTTTGGTCAGGTCATTTAGTTTTGGCGGTCACTCGATGACTAGAGCCATTTCGGAGGCCAAGGGCATTTCTCAACAAGAGGCGGAAGCACTTAAATGTGGTACTGAGGCCAAACAATTTGCTGAGGTGATTGAACCTGGGGTTAAAGTTTTTTGCCAACAAATCCAAAATACTCTCCATTCCTTCCGGTATGCAGTAATGAAAGAGGCTTTACCGAGAAAGGTTTTCTTGACAGGAGGCGGAGCACTATATCCCGGCCTTACGGCAATACTCGGCGATTTTCTTGAATTACCCGTAGAATTATTTGACCTGGCGAAACTTACCGGTCTTGAAATGGCAGACAACGTTTCGGTAAACTGGAATCCTTCATTGATGAATACCGCCCTTGCCCTAGCCCTTCGAGATACAAAGGCAAGGGGGAGTTTCAACTTTAGGACAGGCAGATTTGCGAGAGAAAAAAAATATGAGCAAATCAAAAAAGAACTAAAACGTATTGCGGTTTATGCTTCAATTGTCCTTGTAGTCCTGTCCGCAAAATTTTTTACCGGCTATTACGTGCTTCAAAAGCACCATGAACATTACCAAAATGAAATAAGTACAATCTTCAAGAAAACCTTGCCGGACGTAAAACGTATTGTAGACCCAGTTCACCAAATTAAAGTGAAGTTGCGCGAAGTTAGGGGGGCGAGTTTTTTACCTGAGGAATCTTTAGGTCGTGATGCTGTCGTCGACCTTCTAAGAGACATTGCCTTGCGTATCCCCAAAACAGCTAGTGTTGATATTTCCCAGCTCATCGTTGACGAAAAAAAGGTACGCCTTAAAGGTTACACGGATACATTTAACACTGTAGATGAAATCAAGAATAGCATTAAGGAATCCGATTATTTTACAGAAGTCTCTATCTCATCCGCCCAACATGACCGCAAAGCCGATAGCATTCGCTTTGAGTTGATAATGGAGTAATAGTGAAACTAATAAATATCAAATTGGCTCGCCGCGAAAAGATTGTAGTTGGTGGTGGAGCCTGTTTAGTCGGACTATTTTTAATCTTAAACATTATAGTTTTCCCTGTTTTGTCAAGTAAAGAGAAATTACAAAAAAGTATTGAAGTCGACCAACAACGTCTAAAAGAAATCGTGACCCTAGGCGCTGAGTACGAAGCGTTGAAAGGGGATTCCGGCGGCATCGGAAAGCAGCTTACGGCCAGGGGAAAAGATTTTACTCTCTTTTCACTCCTTGAGAGCTTGGCAACACAAGGAGGTCTTAAGGATCGGATAAAATACATAAAACCTTCTACGTCGCAGACGAAAGGCCAGTACCAGATTTCATCCGTAGAAATGCAGTTTGAGCGAATCACGATGCACCAACTTTTTAAGTATCTTCATCAGGTTGAAGAGCCCAATAACGTAGTAAAAATCAAAAGGTTATCTATTAAGAAACACAAGGAACAATCAGGGTATGTAGATGCTACATTACAGGTTTCTACGGTTCAGTCAACATAGTATCTGTTTAGTATTTGATTCCATGTAACTTATTGATAAGTTGCACTTTGTCGCGTAAGGAACAAGAAACAGTGTCAAGATATAAGAAATTACTTGGTTATACATTTTTTTCTGCAGTTTTGGGTTGTTTTTTTTTGTACATTTTCTTTCCATTTGAAACACTTCGCCAATTTCTGGAAGGTTCAATAACCAAGATTTCCCCAGAACTTTCTCTGAAGGTCGACAGTCTTCGCCCTGCCCTACCTTTCGGCCTAAAGCTGGTAAACACCGAACTGCGCCACGACTCCGAGCCGCAAATCCCCTTCTTTGAAACTGATGTAGCTTTACTCGTGCCCAGCATTCAAACGATAATTCAGAGGAAGCCGATCATTGAATTTGCTTGCAAAGCCTACGGAGGAAAACTCCACGGGACCTTTACATCTAAGACCTTTGGCTTGAAAGGGCCTTTTGAGTCAGACATTTTCATAACCGACATGCGTCTTGAGCTATATCCAATGCTTAAGGAAAAGTTGAAAAGAAAGTGCTCAGGTGTTATGAGTGGCGCCATAACATGTAAGTTTGGCCAAGAGGGCCTTTTAGAGGGTTCCGGAAAGGCGAGTTTTTCCGTCATTAATGGGAAGATTCACTTTATTCAACCCTTCCTGGGTATGGAAGCTGTTGATTTTAAGCGTATTGATGCGAATATAAAGCTAATTAATCGCACGATATTTCTCGATGAGCTTAATTTCGCAGGCAAACAATTCGAGGCAACAGGCAATGGAACCGTGCTTTTGAATCGCTATTTTGAAAGAAGTGGTCTAAACATAACAGTGCAAATAAAGCCCTTATCAGACTTTCTCGGTGCTAATAACGGTATTTTTGATGCCGCTCAGTTGTTTATAAACAAGCTAAAGAAGGACAGATTCAGCTTGAAGATTCACGGAACCATCTCACAACCTCGTATTAAGTTTATTTAAGAGGCGCCACGTGTCACTAAGTCGTTATTATATAGCAATTAATCTCTTGGTACTAAGCCTTGCAATTTATTGCAGCGTGGATGTTTTCTATACTCTCGCAGATTCCAAGCTTACTAAGATTAAGGCTCAGCAGGCTACAACGCAGCACTTAAACAAGATGAAGGCCCAAAAAAAATGGCATCCCTTTGACTATTATCTTCCCGCCATAAATAGAGATTTGTTTGGAGCTTCGGAAGAGCCGGCTGACACCTCAAAACAAATCGAAATAGAAGATTTAGAGCGTACTGCCCTTAATATCTCCCTTCTTGGTACGGTTAGCGGGTATGATGAAAATGCTGTAGCCATCATTCAGGAACGAGCCAAGAGAAGTCAGTCTTTGTACAAGATCGGGGATCAGATTCAAAACGCCACCATTATAGAGATCTTAAGGGGTAAGGTGATCCTACGCGTTGGAAGCAAAAACCAAATCTTGACTATGGAAGAAAATACCTCAGCATCAGGCCCAACGCCAAAGAGCCAATTGCCGCAAAGTACAGATAGGCGCCGTGCCCCATCAGTAGACGGTAGTACAATAACGCTCGATCGGTCTACGGTTGGAAGTTCTCTTGGCGACTTAAGCAAGCTTTTATCACAAGTTCGCGTACGGCCACATTACAAAAATGGCAAGCCGGATGGTCTGATGTTGAGCCAAGTTAAGCCTAATACTATTTTCACACGCCTTGGGCTTCGAAATGGTGACGTTATTCAAAATGTCGGAGGGAAAACGATTGGAAACCCGGATGATATTATGGGCTTTTATGAAGAGCTGAAATCAGGCTCTGACGTATCGTTAGAAATCATGCGAAGGGGAAGAAAGAAGGCCCTGAATTACAAGTTTCAATAGGGGAAACGGGAGCTATGTATAAAGCCTACTTTGGTCTTGCGGAAAATCCGTTTAATATGACACCGGATCTGGATTACCTGTTTTTGAGCAACCACCACAAACAGGCCATTGATCATCTTCTCTACGGCATTAATGAGAGAAAAGGATTTATGGCAATTTCCGGCGGGATTGGGACAGGGAAAACAACTCTGTGTCGAGCACTTCTTAATCAATTGGATTCTTCCACAAAGAGTGCCCTAATATTTAATACATATATTTCGGAAATTGAGTTTTTGGAAACAATCAATCAAGAATTCGGCATCAACAGAAATGATACGAAAAGGACCAAGAAGTACCAGATAGACATCCTTAACAAGTTTCTCCTAGAAAACTTCAGGCAGGGTGGCAACGCCGTACTAATAATTGATGAGGCCCAAAATTTGTCACCTGCTCTTTTGGAACAAATCAGGATGTTGTCGAACCTTGAGACTGAAAAAGAGAAGCTCATACAGATTGTCCTTGTAGGGCAACCGGAATTGATGAGAGTTTTAGCCTCGCCGGCTCTAAGACAACTTAACGAGCGGATTATAGTTCGATATCATCTCAAGGCACTGGACCGTCGAACCGCACAAAGCTATATAGAACATAGGTTGATCTTGGCCGGCAATAGAGGTGGCATAAGGTTTACAAGAAGTGCCCTGAACACTATGTTTTCCTATTCTCGGGGAAATCCTCGACGGATTAACGCAGTTTGTGATCGCTCTCTTCTTATTGCCTATTGCAAAGATAAATTCGAAATAGACAAAACTATTGTTAACCGGGCAGTAGACGATATAACGGGAAACTTTAAAACAACACCTTATGCAGAAAAGACCGGCTTGCTCCAGAGGAGAATTGCTCCAGCTGCCGTGGTTATGTTGATGGCCTTCATTGTAGCAAACCTGGGTGGTTGGAATGTTGTACAGCAACTTTCAGGACTATTTTCTAGAGCAAAGGATGTAGCGGTACTAGAAAGTAGTGCCTTCATACGCAAACCAGTAGAATTTACAACTTCTGCCTTAAGAACACCTCCGGATCCAGCCTCAAAAACATCTCATGAGCATACTTTGGTTCAAAAGGAAATCTTTTCAGTAAAAATAGTGCAACCAC
>CAYSBQ010000069.1:0-13819 GCA_964429315.1 uncultured Desulfobacterales bacterium | reverse complement strand
GGCCTCGCTTGCAGTAGCCGCCGTGTAGACATCGTTGTATCCAAGGTATTTGAGCGTATCCTTTAACTCCCGGAGCGCAACTTCATTATCATCTACAACGAGAAAGAATGTGATTGTATTCATGGTATCCTTTCGGATAAGAATTTATTTTTTTCCCTTATCAGACTTGTAAAAACAAATCAACAAAAGATCATCATATAATACTGGAAAAATTACTATTTTCCTAGTAACCTTAGATATTATGAAAGATGAAGAAAAACAAACAGAAGAGGACAACAAACAAGCGCAAGACTTAAAAGACGAAGAAGGTCTGGAGCTTGACAAACTTGACACCTCTCCACAGCCCGCGAAAACTTCTGAGGCTGTAACACCTGCAAATGACGAATCTGAGGCCGAGGTCCAGCCTTCCCCAAAAAAGGCTGGAAACTTCTTTAAGGGCCTTGCTGATATCGCCAAAGATAAGGCATTTATCATTTCCATAGTCGCAGGGGTCGTAATCTCCGCTCTAGTATTGTTGGTCCCTTTAAAAAAGCTCTTCTTAGGCGCCGGAAGCCCTGATGTTGAACCTGTTGGAAAAATAGTCTACGCAGTTTCGTCTTATCTCGGTTTTAGACACAACATAAAATTCAGGCTTTCGATAGACTATGTAAACATGGAAGAAAGAAGAGCTTTCATGCAAAAACTGCCAAAGCTTAAAGAAGCCTTGGCAAGTACAGGAAATCTTCCAGAAGTAAAAAAGGCCGTTAAAGAAAATAATCTTAATTTCCTGGAAAAGCACGTCCTGACACTTATCCATGACACCACCGGCGCCACGCCGGCAAGGTTGCACATAGAACAGTTACGTTTGGACTGAAATGAAACAAAACCAAGATCTAGCATCCCTTTTCCGCACTGTCCTGTTGCTCATCCTTGTCTGCTCTAATACTGCCTTTGCAAAAAATCCCGTCAACAAGGCAGAAGGATTCACGCAGAAGGGAAAGTTTATCAACGCTATTAAGCTCCTAAAAAAGGAACTAAAAGAAGACCCAGGAAATGCGGAAATACATTTTCAACTAGGCACTTGTTACGTTAATACCGGCTACTATGCAGAAGCCGACAAGCTTTTCCTCAGCTCTATCCGCCTTAATCCGGATTATGCAAAGAAGGTTGGCATCTTATATCTAAACGTTGCAAACGAAGAACTGAGAAAGGGTGACATTCGAAAGAGCCGAATCCTATTCCAAAAAGCCATCGAGTCACAGCATGACCTCAGAACGGTTGCAGCCAAAGAAGCTTTTCACCAGGGCGAACGTCTCTTTAATGCAGGAAAATATAACCAGGCAGACGCAAGGTTTTCGGTGGCAAATTCTATCGACGATTCGTATGCGGATAAGATCTGTGATATGTATTTCGATCTCGGAAACGCTCTTTATGGGCAAAGGTGTCTCAATTTTTACAGAATCGCCGCTTGGTACTGTAGTAAGCATAACGAAGAGATTGGTATCCGACTACTGAGAATAGCCAAAAGCCATACTGCAAAAGAGTCCATCGAGAAGTTTAAGTCCGAAGCTGCAAACTATGTGAGCAGAGAAACCATTGAAACAGTCTTTCCGAACCCTTCTTGGAAGACTGTTCACACCTATTCCTACATTGGCAAGGGCTTTACAAATAACAATGATATAAAATATCAGGTTCCTACCGTCAAGTTTGGAGAGCAGGTCAAATCAGGAGACCGTCTTGTTGTGGAAGCCGATGGGGCTTTTAAGATTTGGGATGCGGGTTGGGAAGAATATATAACCCGGTGTGAGATCATATTCAAAAACATGATCCAGGGAGAATACTTTTATGTTCAGGGGCCAAAAGATCGAAGAATAGTTGTGAAAGTCCAAAGGTATTATTAACAGACTCGCATACCGGTTGTCAGTGCTCAGTTTCCAGTTGTCAGGGATCAGCGACGCCTCTTGCCGGCTCTGAACCTTGTGTGAACGCATTCAATGTTTGTTTTTCAAGAACAACCCTTTACACACTCAACTAATCATGGAAAGAACCAAATATTCTAACCGCTTGAGGCACTCTAGGCGCTCTATCACTCTATGACTTCTCCCAAAACACTCCTAAAGGCCTGGGGAATACGGCCCAGAAAATCAATGGGGCAAAACTTCTTAACAAACCCTGAGATAGCCTCCACGATTATAAGCCGGGCGGGACTCACCGGAGAGGATATCGTGGTTGAAATAGGTTCCGGACTCGGCGCCCTAACGGTCCCTCTCGCATATCAATCTAAACACGTCTATGCCATCGAGCCGGACAGGAAGATTGCCGGCCTGCTCAGAAACGAGCTTATGGCCAATGGCCTGACGAATGTCACTATTGTCGAAAGCGATATCCTTGCCTGCGACCTAAGCACCATAACTGATCCTTCACTCCAGTCACTCAAGGTGCTGGGCAACCTCCCTTATCATATCTCCTCACAGGTGATTGTGTACCTGCTTGGCTTCCGCAAATATATTGCCTCTGCAGTTCTTATGTTCCAAAAAGAGTTGGCAGAGCGTTTCTTGGCCCCACCAGGAAACAAGACATACGGCCGTCTTTCTGTTTTGATCGGCTATTCGGCTACTATCAGGCCTGTTCTTACAGTACCGGCATCGTCCTTTCATCCAAAGCCTAGAGTAGACTCTGCCGTCGTCGCCATAGACTTCTTAAGCGCCCCACCCTTCCCCGCATACGATGAAACACTCCTTTTCAACATAGTCCGCGCCGGTTTTGGAAAGCGCCGCAAGATGCTAAAGAATGCACTATTGACCAGGGACCTCAATCTTAACGAGTCTATTCTGATGAAGGCATTCAGGTCGGCAAACATCGACCCACAAACACGGGCCGAGCAATTGAGTGTAGAAGAATTTGTCAGGCTATCGAATGCATTGAGTAACAACTAGACTTTGTTTTAGGGTCAATTTGATTGACAACTCCGAAATACAGTATTAAGTTCTCACGTTTGTAAGCGTTTGCAGGTTCCAAATAAGCTGAAAGGTCAAAGCAGCGGAATCATGGTTTTTCTTTGAGCCTTGAGCTTTCACCTTTGAACTCTGATCTAAACCTTTGAACCCGTGAGCGGTTACTTATATTTTTTTGCGTAACCGGGGTAAGATATCAAAATAGTAAAGACCATAGACGACATGCACCAAGAGTCAAGCCGCCTTGGGCGTGCCGGTAAAACCATCGCCTTAGTTCCCACTATGGGCTTTCTCCACGAAGGTCATCTTGCCCTTATGCGCGAGGCGCAAAGGCATGGAGATACTGTCGTCATCAGTATCTTTGTCAATCCCACCCAGTTTGGCCCAGCAGAAGACTTTAAGACATATCCCAGGGATTTCGATCGAGATCTCCATCTGGCAAGGTCTGCCAAAGCCGATTTGATCTTTGCCCCAAGCCCTGAGACCATGTATGATAACGATCATGAAACATACGTTCAACTGGAAGGTTTACCGGATTTCCTCTGCGGCTCCTCCCGACCGGAACATTTCCGAGGGGTTGCTACGGTAGTAACAAAGCTTTTCAACATCGTAAAACCACAGGTGGCCCTGTTTGGGGAAAAAGATTTTCAACAACTGGCCATTATCCGTCGCTTGACACGGGATTTGAATTTCGACATACGCATTATCGGTGTCCCAACTGTCCGGGAACCTGACGGCTTGGCCATGAGTTCTCGAAATGCATATTTATCTCAGGAAGAACGCCTTTCCGCCCTTTCGCTCTATCAGAGCCTTCAGATAGCCAAACGAATGGTAACCGAGGGGGGGATAAAAGATGCAAATAGGATTAAAGAAGAGATGTCGCGTTATATCACCTCCCACCCTTATACAAAAATCGACTATGTAGCCCTTTGCAACCCGGCAACCCTTAAGGACATTAACAAAGTCAAAGAAGAAACCCTAATCGCCCTTGCAGTATGGGTGGGGACAACTAGACTGATCGATAATATTGTTTTGCAACCACGATAATCGTTGTCTGGAATTAGAACATCTGTTATTAAACGTCAAAATCGCGGAGCAATTTTATTATGATTCGACACATGCTTAAATCAAAGATCCACCGTGCAACTATTACAAATACAAACTTGAATTACGAAGGAAGTATCGGTATCGATGCCAATCTCATGAAAGCAGCAGATATCGTTCCTTATGAACTAGTCCAGGTTTATAATATTAGCACCGGCAAGCGATTCGAAACCTACGCCATAGAAGAATCACCAGGATCAGGCACCATTGACTTGAAAGGAGCCGCAGCCAGAAAAGGCAACCGTGGGGATCTGATAATAATTGCGTGTTACACTTCCGTTGACGACAAAAGCCTAAAAGAATTTAAGCCAAAAATCATCCTTGTCGATAAGGCAAACAAAATTAAGGAGGACGTATGAGTAAAACTGATTATTTATTTAGTTCAGAATCGGTAACTGAAGGGCATCCAGATAAGGTAGCTGATCGGATCTCGGATTCGATTTTGGACGCTATACTGCAGGAAGACACTCAAGCCCGGGTCGCCTGTGAGACCTTTGTAACTACAGGTCTTGTCTTTATCGCAGGAGAAATTACCACAAGCTGCTATGTGGAAATGCCTCAGATTGCCCGGGAAGTAATTAAAGAGATCGGATATAATTCCTCCAACATGGGTTTCGACTGGGAGACTTGTTCTGTCCTTACCAGTATCGATCGCCAAAGTGCGGACATTGCCCAGGGTGTAAACGGACATGGTGATTCCAAGGAGCAGGGAGCAGGCGATCAAGGTATTATGTTTGGCTATGCATGCGACGAGACCCCAGAGCTTATGCCAATGCCCATACATTATGCGCATAAGCTGGCAATGCAACTGACAAAGGTGCGCAAGGACGGTACTTTGGATTTCTTGCGCCCTGACGGCAAGAGCCAGATTACTATTGAATATAAAAACGACAGGCCCAAGAGGGTTGAGGCTATTGTCCTTGCTGCACAGCACAGCCCTGAGGTCTCTTATTCAGACTTAAAAGAAGCCCTTATGGAGGAGGTTATCCGAAAGGTTGTGCCTAAAGAGATGCTCGACAACAACACAAAATATTTTATCAATACCACAGGGCGTTTCGTTATAGGTGGTCCCATGGGAGACGCCGGGATGACCGGCAGAAAGATTATCGTTGATACTTACGGAGGCCAGGGCAGTCATGGTGGAGGGTGCTTTTCAGGAAAAGATCCTTCGAAGGTTGATCGCAGTGCATCTTATATGGCAAGACACGTTGCAAAAAACATAGTTGCAGCAGGGCTTGCAAGGAAATGCGAGGTGCAACTGGCTTATTCCATCGGAATTGCTCGTCCTATTTCCGTCTTGGTTGACACTCTAGGAACCGGCACTGTTGCCGGCGAAAGGATAACCGAAATCGTAAATGAAGTCTTTGACCTCAGGCCGGCATATATTATCAAGTATCTTGATCTTCTGAGACCCATCTACAAAAAGACTTCCGCCTACGGGCACTTTGGCCGAAATGATCCGGACTTCACATGGGAAGCAACTAATATGGCTGATACCTTAAAAGAAAAGGCAGGCGTTTAGGCCGAAATCATTACTAATGGCTCGTCACTCAATAACTGTCACACTAAAATCCTTCTCAATCTTGATGAAATCGTAAAAAGTCGGACTTAGACGGTTTCGTGATAAACCCTAAGACAAAAAAGGAGCATTTGAATGGAATATGACATCAAGGACTTGAAGCTGGCAAATCAGGGGCAATCGCACATTGAGTGGGCAAAACAAAGCATGCCCGTTTTGGATAGGATAAAGAAACGATTTTTAAAAGAAAAGCCGCTTAAAGGAGTTCGCCTTGGGGCATGCCTGCATGTAACTACAGAAACAGCAGCCCTTATGCAAACACTTAATGCCGGCGGGGCATCTATCCGGCTGTGTGCCTCAAATCCTCTCAGTACCAAGGATAACGTGGCAGCCTCTCTTGTAAAGCATGATAAGATTCCAGTATTCGCCATTACAGGAGAAAACAATAAGACCTATTACAAACACATTCATAAAGTAATAGATCTCAAGCCTAACTACACCATGGATGACGGGGCTGATCTTGTCTCCACGCTGCACTCTGAAAGAAAAGATTTCCTCAAACATGTGTCAGGCGGTACTGAAGAAACTACCACTGGAATCATTCGCCTTAGAAGCATGGCTACTGCAGGAGTGCTCAAATACCCTATCATTGCAGTAAACGATGCTAACACCAAGCATCTGTTTGATAACCGCTACGGCACGGGGCAAAGCACGTTGGACGGTATTATAAGAGCCACCAATCGCCTTATTGCCGGTTGCACTTTTGTCGTATCAGGCTATGGCTGGTGCGGCCGCGGAGTGGCCATGAGGGCAAGGGGCATGGGGGCAAATGTCATAATAACGGAAGTCGATCCCTTGAAGGCGCTGGAAGCTATAATGGACGGTTTCTCTGTCATGCCGATGAGGAAAGCTGCCAAAATCGGGCATATATTCTGCACACTCACCGGAGACATGCATGTCATCAGAGAATCACACTTTAAGTTGATGAAAGATGGCGCTATTGTCTGTAACTCCGGCCATTTTAATGTAGAAATAGACCTTCCGGCACTTGAAAAGATGACGACGAAGAAACGCCAAGTTCGTCCCTTTGTGGAAGAGCACCTTTTGAAAAACGGCAGAAGGATTAATGTCCTTGGCCAGGGCCGTCTTATAAACCTTGCCGCAGCGGAAGGACACCCCTCCAGCGTTATGGATATGAGTTTTGCGAACCAGGCCCTATCGGTCGAATATATGGTAAAGAGAAAAAATCCTCTTCCGGTTCAAGTATATCCTGTCCCGGAACAGATTGACAAAAAGATCGCTAAAGAGAAACTGGCAACAATGAATATCTCAATCGACACACTTACCAAAGAACAAAGGAAGTATCTTTCCTCATGGGATATGGGAACTTGATGAAAGGTAAACCGTAGGCGTTCACGGGTTCAGGGTTCAACGTTTAGCGTTGCCTCTGGCTGGCGCTGAGGTCAGTTTGATCGAAAAAAAACATTATACTTTCCGGCCTCATCGGAAGCGTGCTGGAGCGATTCCATATCATTTACATCCATTCCGGAACGTTGAATTGGCTAACCCGGTAGTTGAATAAACTGAAAAGGAATATCACCATTTTGCTTTTTCAGGACTGGAACTCGTCTGATTTGCCCCTGGTCTTCTAGAATTCATTTTTGCAACAACGTGGTGAACTTGTGACATTGCCAATAAGTTTGATTTTAAATCTCTCATGTGCTACCAGGGAAAATCTAGTATATCTGCCGTGCTGATACTCCATAGCCGGCAGAGGTTGTATAGGTTGTATACTTTCCTAATCATAATAGAAAGGAGCACGACTAATGTCTAGTAATCCCAAGTATGTCTATTTCTTTGGTAGTGGCAAGGCAGACGGTAACGCAACCATGAAAAATCTTCTTGGAGGCAAAGGTGCAAACATAGCTGAAATGGTAAACCTCGGCATGCCTGTACCCCCGGGGTTTACCATTACCACAGAGGCTTGCAACGAATTTTACGCGCGTAAAAGAAAGTACCCCCCCGGGCTGAAAAAGGAAGTCACCACCTATCTTGCCAGGGTGGAAAAATTGATGAAACAGAAATTGGGTGACCCTAAAAATCCACTTCTTTTCAGTGTTCGCTCCGGTGCGCGTGCTTCTATGCCCGGCATGATGGAAACAGTACTTAATGTTGGGCTAACTTCTAAAACTATTCCAGGGTTGATAGAAAAGACCGGCAATCCACGCTTTGTCTATGATTCCTACCGGCGCTTAATTTCCATGTATTCAGATGTTGTCATGGAAAAATCCGCTGGAATTCAACCTGAAGAAGGCAAAGGGATAAGAACCTCACTGGATGTCCTGGTAAATAGAGTCAAACAGAAGAATGGATATGAAAGCGATCTGGATCTCACGGCGGATGATTGGAAATCACTTACCGCTCAATTCAAGACAACAATAAAGAAGGTGCTTGGCAAGCCCTTTCCGGATGATCCCATGGAACAGCTTTGGGGCGCCATTGATGCTGTGTTCCTTTCCTGGTTTGGCAAGCGTGCTAAAGCTTATCGACGCATTGAAAAGCTGCCTGATGATTGGGGAACGGCGGTCAATGTTCAATGCATGGTCTTTGGAAATATGGGAGATGATTGTGCCACAGGTGTAGCCTTTACCCGCAACCCAGCTACCGGAGACAATAATTTCTACGGAGAGTGGCTTATCAATGCCCAGGGCGAGGACGTCGTGGCCGGCATTCGCACCCCCTTCGCCATCAACGAAGTCTCCAAAGTCGCAACGAACAAGCATCTGCCGACTCTCAAACAAAAGATGCCAAAGCTTTATAAGGAACTTAACCAATTCAGAAGCAAGCTGGACAAGCATTACAAAGACATGCAGGATATAGAGTTCACCATTCAACACGACACACTCTATATGCTCCAAACCCGTGTAGGCAAGCGAAACGGCCCGGCTGCCATCAAGATGGCTGTAGATATGGTAAAAGAACGGCTTATCTCAAAGGAAACGGCTATATCTCGTGTAAGACCGGATCAGTTGGAAGAACTTCTCCATCCCGCGTTGGACGTCAAAGCAGAAAAGATAACCCCCAAGCTCGGTGCGGGACTCCCTGCCGGACCGGGCGGCGCTGTCGGACAGATCGTCCTTACTGCCGATAAGGCCGAGAAACTCGGCACGGAAGGCCAAAAGGTAATCCTGGTCCGCGAAGAAACCTCGCCGGAAGATGTCCACGGCATGAAACCAGCCCAAGCCATCTTGACATCCAAGGGTGGCATGACAAGCCATGCCGCTCTCGTGGCAAGGGGTTGGGGGAAGTGTTGTATCGTGGGCAGCGGCGATATTAAAGAAATCGATCTTAAGAAAAAGACCGTAAAATTTACAAACAAGGTCCTGAAAGAAGGCGATTGGATCAGTATGAACGGGACCAAAGGTATTTTCTACGAAGGTAAGGTACCCCTTGTCGCCAAAGGTCCTGAAAAGAATCCAAGCTACAAGAAACTGATGGTCTGGGCCGATCAGATACGCAAACTCAAGGTCAGAACCAATGCAGACACGCCTGAAGATTCCACAATTGCCATCAAATTAGGCGCTGAAGGGATCGGCCTGACCAGAACAGAACATATGTTTTTCGGAGAGCGAATCTGGGCCATCAGAGAAATGATCATGGCCCATGACGCCAAGGGCCGGAAAAAGGCACTGGCCAAGCTCTTACCTATGCAACGAAATGACTTTTACGGCATCTTCAAGGCCATGAAAGGGCGACCTGTGACTATCAGACTGCTTGATCCGCCCTTGCACGAATTTATACCACATGACAAGGCCACACAAAAGGAGATGGCCTCCAGGGTTGGCGTCTCTACAAAGGCAGTCGCTGCAAAAGCAGAATTTTTGTCCGAATTTAACCCTATGTTAGGCCACAGGGGTTGCAGGCTTGGAATTACATATCCTGAAATTACGGCTATGCAGGCCAGAGCAATTTTTGAAGCGGTGATCAAGTGCCTAAAAAATAAAATCAAAGTCTCTCCGGAGATCATGGTTCCCTTGATAGGAACCCCGGAAGAGTTCATCGATCAGAAATTCGTCATCGACAGAGAAGCCAAAAAAGTGATGGAAAAAACAGGCATAAGATTCAAATATATGGTTGGAACCATGATAGAGATACCTCGTGCGGCCCTCGTTGCCGATAAGATTGCCGAAGAAGCAGAGTTTTTTTCCTTTGGCACAAATGATCTGACACAGATGACTTTTGGGTACTCTCGCGATGATGCAGGCACTTTTCTGCCGGAATATGTACAGAGAAAGATCCTGCCGGATGATCCCTTCCAGACTATCGATCAGGCTGGTGTCGGCAAGCTTATGGAGTTGGGTGTTAAAAATGGTCGGGCCACCAGAAAAGATCTCAAGATAGGGATCTGCGGCGAGCATGGTGGGGAACCTAGCTCAGTAATTTTTTGCCATCAGCTTGGACTTAACTATGTAAGTTGTTCGCCTTTCCGCGTTCCCATAGCCAGACTGGCGGCAGCACACGCAGTGCTGGCGGAAAAGAATTGATCTATCTCGACCATAATGCAACTACCCCTGTGGCACCGGAAGTATTTGAGGCCATGAAGCCATATTTGTCTCAAGAATATGGAAACCCAAGTAGCTGTTATCTGCTCGGCCGTACCTCTAAGGATGCACTTGAAAATGCCAGGGCAAAGGTGGCCGGTCTTATTGGGTGTCTACCGCAAGAGATAGTTTTTACGAGCGGCGGGACTGAAGCAAATAATATGGTCATCAAAGGCGTTGCACATAGTTACAGTGAAAAGGGCCGTCACATCATTACGACATCAATCGAACATCCCGCCATTACGAACCCTTGTCTTTTCTTGATGGGACAAGGATACGATATAACCTTCCTCCCCGTTGACTCAACCGGCCAGGTTGACCCATCGTCGGTAAGTAAAGCTATAAGACCTACAACCATACTAATTTCGGTCATGCATGCTAATAACGAAACAGGGACAATACAGCCGATTGAGCAAATAGGACAAATTGCACGCCAAGCCGGAGTCCTTTTCCACAGCGATGCGGCACAATCGGCAGGCAAGATGCCGATTGACGTTTCAACGCTGAGTGCGGATTCTATCTCGCTGGCGGGACATAAGCT
Organism: uncultured Desulfobacterales bacterium; assembly: GCA_964429315.1. Taxonomy (GTDB): domain Bacteria; phylum Desulfobacterota; class Desulfobacteria; order Desulfobacterales. Next base: position 3,121 of record CAYSBQ010000069.1, on the reverse strand, counting down.
CTATGCACCCAAAGGTGTAGGCGCTCTTTTTATAAAGGATGGTCTAAAAATAGAACCCCTTATGCACGGCGCCGGTCAGGAAACGGGGCGCAGGGCAGGCACGGAAAATGTGATGCTTGCAGTTGGACTGGGAGAAGCCTGCAGTCTTGCACGAAAACACATGACAGTAGATTCTCAAGAGATATGTCTTCTTCGTGATCACCTATATGATCTTCTTGCCGGCCAAATCCCAGGCCTTGTTCTTAATGGACATCCGGAAGCACGCCTCCCCAATACCCTTAATCTTTCCATGCCCGGCGTAGACGGAAGCAAGCTCCTCGATGCAATCCCTCAGATCTGCGCCTCTACCGGCGCTGCCTGTCATGACCGCTCAGTCAAACTCTCGCATGTCCTTGCGGCTATGGATGTCCCAGAGGAAATCGGCCGTGGGGCCATAAGGCTTACCCTTGGCAGACAAAACACGAAAGAACAAATTGATGCCGCCGCGGAAATGGTTATTGCGGCATACAGGAAGCTTAAAACTTAACAAATGAGGATTCAAGGGGTCTAGGGTTCAAGTATTTGTGTTCTAATGATTTTATCAGTGCCTTTAAAATTCTTTTGATTTCTACTGCTATTCTATATATTTAAACAGAGTTAATATGAGTTTTGTCAGACATTCAATTCCTTATAATTTTTAAGCATTTCACTCGAACCCTGGAATCCTTGAACCCTTATCCTCGACCAGCTCTTTGAGAGATGACCCAGGCAAGTTCGTTGCTGACAGGATGCCGCGATGCGGCTTAAACCAGCTTTTTAAATAAACCACAGAAAAGGGCGTTTCGTGGGATTATATCAATTTTTCTTAATCGTACTGATAGGTCTTGCTGTTTGTGATCTAGTCGTTGGCGTTAGCAATGATGCCTGCAACTTTATGAACTCTTCGATAGGTTCAAGGGTAGCGCCGCGCTATGTGATCATGATAATTGCAGGCTTCGGGATACTTGCAGGAGTAACCTTTTCAAGCGGAATGATGGAAGTGGCAAGGAAGGGAATATTCCACCCGAAGTTTTTTCTTATGCCGGAACTCATTACCATCTTTCTTGCCGTAATGCTTACCGACATCATTCTTCTCGATCTTTTCAACACCTTCGGTTTGCCGACATCTACGACCGTATCCATTGTCTTTGAGTTGCTGGGCGCCGCCGTGGCAATATCATTCATAAAGCTCTATACAGCAGGCGAGAGCCTTGTTCGCCTGTCAGAATACATAAACACGGGAAAAGCCCTTGCCATTATCTCAGGAATTCTTCTATCAATTATCATCGCCTTCCTTTTCGGAGTAATTATTCAGTTCATAGCTCGTCTTGTCTTTACATTTGATTACAGGAGACGGCTTAAGCGCTATGGGGGTATCTGGGGAGGACTCTCGCTGGCTATAATAACCTATTTTATCCTGATAAAGGGGGCCAAAGGGACATCGTTTCTTACACCGGAATCGGTCATCTGGATTAAAATCAACGCATGGACCATCATGTCTACATGTTTTGTCTGTTTTGGCCTCATATTTCAATTCTTGATATTCTTTACGAGGATTAACATCCTAAAGCCCATTATTTTGATTGGAACCTTTGCCCTTGCAATGGCATTTGCCGGAAATGACTTGGTAAATTTCATTGGCGTTCCTCTTGCCGGCATAGCTGCATATGACGTGGCCTCTGCGGCCGCAGCGCCATTGACCTTGACGATGGAAGCCCTGCAGAAACCGACACAATCTAGTACACTCCTCCTGCTGGTCGCCGGGATAATAATGGTAATCACATTGTGGGTCTCCAAAAAGGCACGCACCGTCAGTAACACGGAGGTGAGCCTCGGCAGTCAGGAAGAAGGTATGGAACTCTTTGGATCTTCGGGATTATCAAGGAATATTGTACGCATGTGTCACACCCTTTTTACGTTTTTTAACGGATTCATCCCCAGGTCAATAAAAATAACAGCCTCCCGCCGTCTAAATCCGGGTACATCATACAGGGCTCCTTCCTCAACTAAAGAAAAAGCGCCCTCTTTTGATCTATTACGCGCTTCCGTGAATCTTATCGTTGCAAGCGCCGTCATTTCGTTTGCAACTTCGTTAAAACTTCCCCTCTCAACGACATACGTAACTTTCATGGTCGCTATGGGAACTTCCCTTTCCGATCAGGCATGGGGAAGAGAAACTGCCGTCTATAGGATCACAGGAGTGCTTACCGTTATAGGTGGATGGTTCTTGACGGCAATTGTGGCCTTTTCAATCTCCCTTGTTCTTGCATGTCTCATACATTACTTAAAGCTTTTCGCCATCTTGATATTATTACTCTTCTTGATTGGTCTTATATTATACACCCGCCGGTTACACTTTAAGAGGGAAGAACAAAGCAACATTATTGAGGCCTTCAGCTTGAAGAATCTCACTGATGCCAATACTGCAATCGACGCTTCTTTTGAGCAAACAGGGTACTTCCTAAAGGATATCGGCGATAATCTGGACCTCTGTTTTGAAGCCTCTATTTCAGAAGACATGCAAAGACTCGGAAATGCAAGAGCTGAAACAGATAAGATCCAAAAATGGGCTAATATTATTGCCGTCAACACCTTTGAAACGCTTTCGCTTCTTGATATAAACAAGAATATCAATCGCACATACAAATATGCACAAACAGTAAGGCCATTACAGGGTATCACGGAAAGTCACAGAGATATCATCATGCGCTGTTATCGGCATTTTAAAAACCTTCACTTCGGATTTACCGATACTCAGAAAGAAGAGTTAAGGCATGTCAAGGCCTACATTACCAGGTTGCTGTACAATACTTCCATCATGCTAATGCAAAGAAAAAAAGTGGACTATGACTATATTGCCAATCAAAACCTCAGGCTGGACAAGCTTATCGCTAACTGTGACATGAATCAGACAAAACGGATACAGAACGCAGAATCCAAAGCACGCTTAAGCATTCTCTATTACGCACTGACGGAAAATTGCCTAAATATTGCCAAACAAACTCAGATTTTGCTTGATATCTTTAGGGAGTCTTTTAAGGTGGAAAAATAGTAAATATTCGGGTCCACAGGGCCTTGGCCTTGGTCGCCCCTGCCCCCCCTG
>CAYSBQ010000068.1:0-13896 GCA_964429315.1 uncultured Desulfobacterales bacterium | reverse complement strand
ATGAAATACAAACATAAAGGGCAAGATTTTGCCCGGAGGTATTTTGAAGTTCGACTTATTATCACCGAACCTGTTATTTAGTCTCTTCTCAACAATCTGCCTGCTCATACTCATAGCCTGCAGTTCGGTATCCGACAGGATATTAGCACAATAGACAGTCCGATCCATAGCTATTTTCCCGTCTTTCAAATAAAGCGCGCCTTTCATTTTTATGAAGTTGCGCATCCCCGGATAATCGTTCTTGATCTTTCCCTTAATCACAAAAACACGTCCAAACGCTTTGTTATCAACAAACTCGCCCTTGATGGTATCTTCCAGTAAGGTTATGCGCAAATTGCCGGGATCTATGGTCTCAGACCTTTTAGCGCCTGTCAGAGACTCCAAAAACGGCATCTTGATATTTCCACTATTAAAGAGTTGATATCCAAGATAGGCTCCCCCACCTGCAAGCAAAATAATCAAGACCAACAACAGGGGCACGCTAATGCGTCTCTTTTTTACTAGCTCTTCTTTTGGTGGAACCGGCGGGGCTTGCTCTTGAGATTCTTCCTCAGCTTCCTCGCTATCCTCCAGAGATGCTACCGGCACACCTTCGGGGAAGGCGGCCTCGGGCTCCTCCGCCGCCTCGACCAGTTGCTCCTCCGACACGCTTTCTTCCGTAGACGCATCATCTTCCAGGCTCAGCTCCTCAAAGGATAAATCCTGTTCAGTTTCTTCCGTCCCTTGCTCTTCTTCCCAAAGGCCCTCATCTTCAAGACTAAGATCTTCAAAGGAAATATCTTCCTTAGTCTCTTTTTCCGCTACCGGCAATACATCTTCAGAAACGGCTTCTTCCTCTAAACTAAGGCCTTCAAGTGATATATCCTCTTCGGTCAATTCATCCGGGACCGGTTCATCCCCCGGTTCATCCCCCGGTTCATCCTTTGTTCCGGAAACTCCTTCCTCAGTATCATCTTCGTCAAAGCCCAGATCTACTGCACTAATTTCCTCTTCAGGTATTACTGTCTCTTCGACAATAGCTTGTTCGGCATCAATCCCAATCTCGTCTTCAAGCCCAAAGTCTTCAAGGGACAGGTCTTCCTCCTCTTGCTGACCTTCAGATTCAAATAGATCAAAGTCAAGGGACTCTTCATCCTCTTCGGTAAATTGATCATCTGCAAGACCTTGGCTCAAATCAAGATCAGAACTGATATCCTCGGTCGGAGAAGATTTGTAAGCAGTAAATACATGTTGACAGTTGGAACATCTCACCTTGGAACCGGAGTCTTTGATAAGACTGTCGTCCAACTTGAACTTGGACTTGCAGCTTTCACAGGTTATGAGCATTTCACGCTCCTTTCCCTTATTGTTTCAAATGGTAGATTGCCGGCAAGGTTCGATACTTCTCATCAAAATCAAGTCCATACCCCACCAGGAATCCAAATTCTATCACATGTCCAGCATAGTCAACAGGAACCTGTACCTCCCGGCGTCCAGTCTTATCAATGAAGGTACAAACCTTTATTGACTTTGGATGGAATTGCTTAAGATAATCCAAGAGATATGCAATAGTCAGGCCAGAATCAACGATATCTTCCACAACAAGAACGTGCCGATCGCCAATATCGAGTTCAAGTCCTTTAGTTGTTTGAACCTGCCCCGAAGATGATGTTTCCGAACCATAGCTGGCTAGCTGAATAAAATCAATTTGAACAGCAATGGTGAGTTCTCGGACAAGATCGGCCAAGAAGATAAAAGATCCTTTCAGGATGCCAAGGACAACAAGTTCCTCTTTATCATAATCCCTGCAAATACGCTCAGCAAGTCGCTTGACTATTTTTTCGATTTCAGCCCTTGATAAGACTGGAACTAGTTCTACAGACATAAAGCAATATTCCACACCTCAGGCAAGTTGTCATCAAAGCCCTGCCTCTGCTAGATCTTGAACCAGAGTTTTCTGTTTTTTACTCAATGACTTAGGCAACTTGACCAAAATTCGTGCATAAAGATTGCCCCTTATCCCCTTTTTCATCTCAGGAAGTCCATGCCCTTTCAAACGCATCTTGGTATTGGGTTGAGTCCCAGGAGGTATTGTTAAACTAAGATTCTTCCCATCAAGAGTGGGAACTTGTATCCGCGTTCCCAACAACACGTCAGTAAGTTTTAGCTCCCGATTAACGTAAAGGTCATGACCTTCGTAGGAAAAAATCGGATCTTGTTGAACTTTGGCTTGTATATAAAGGTTTCCCGCCGGACCGCCAAAGGCTCCCGATTGGCCCTTTCCTGCCAAACGGAGTTTTTTCCCCGTAACCATCCCTTTAGGAATCTTAACGTTCATTCTCTTCTGGTCAGCCCCTTGTCCATAGGCAACCACCTTCGTTGTGCCGGTAAGCACTTCTTTTAGTGTCAAAGGCAGCTCATAAACCAAATTCGAGCCTTTAACCGGTGCTCGCTGCGTTGAAGTATAGGCGCCAAAGGGATCTGCACCGAAACCCGACCTTCGTCCCGGCTTGCCCCTACCCATGAATATGCTCGCAAAGCCGCTATCATCGAAACCAAACTCCTTGAAGATATCTCCGAAGTTAACCCCACTGAAAATATCTTCTTGCGAATAGCGTTGACGAAAGCCGGAGGCGCCAACGGTGTCATATTGCTTTCGTTTCTCCTTATCGCTTAGTACAGCATAGGCCTCACTGATCTCTTTAAATTTATCCTCGGCAGACTTGTCCCCCTTGGCGCGGTCAGGATGGTATTTCATAGCCAGCTTGCGATAATTCTTCTTGATCTCAGCGTCACTGGCATTTCTATCGACACCCAGAGTTTTATAATAGTCGGCTTCACTCATATATCATAACCCCCCCTACGGGGAAAAATAGTCAAAACGTCATGTTATGGCATTTGATAAGTATAATCCGGACCTTGATAATGTCAAGAAACTCTTGACATTTTTTTTCTCTTTTGCAATATGAACCAGTAGTAATTTCTTCCCAAGTTATAAATTTTAGGATGTTGGCCTATATGAACAGGTAGAAAGGAGTTACAACTTGGAAATTGTCGTTTTACTAAAACAAGTTCCAGATACCGAAACCACAATCCAGATTGGCGACGACAAGACCACTATCAAGACTGAAGACATTAAGTGGGTCATCAACCCCTATGACGAATACGCTGTTGAGGAAGCCCTCAGGATCAAAGCGGCTCAAGGTGAGAGCAAAGTCACAATACTCACTGCCGGAAAACAAAGGGCCATAGAAGCTATCCGAACAGCCCTTGCCATGGGCGCTGATGAAGGCGTGCTCATCGATGATCCCGCTATTGAAAAAACCGACAGTTTGGGAATAGCTAAGATTCTTGCAGCAGCCATAAAGGAAATCCCTTGCGATCTTATCATAGCCGGCCAACGTGCAGTCGATGACGACTGCTACATGGTACCCGCTGCTGTCGCAGAGTTCGTTGGCATTCCTCAGGTATCCATGGTGATCAAGCAAGAAATTAATAATGGAAAGATCTCTTGTGAAAGGACCGTAGAGGGGGGAACATTAGTTATCGAAGCTGAATTGCCGGCGCTTTTTACCACCCAAAGGGGTATTAACGAACCAAGATATGCCTCATTACCAGGGATTATGAAGGCTAAGAAGAAACCCTTGGAAACAAAGTCGTTGGCAGATATCGGAATAGATTCCAACGAAGTCGGAAGAGCAGCAGCAAAATGTGTAGTAAGGAACTTATCCTTCCCGCCAGAGAGGGTTCCCGGCAAGATTATTGAGGGAGAGACCATAGAGGAAAAAGCGACTGAACTAGCACGGCTGCTCAGGGAAGAGGCAAAGGTGATTTAGATTGATAATAACGAAACGAGAAGAGGGGTCAATATGCCACAGGGGGTATTAGTCATTGCAGAACAGAGCGGGGGAAAGTTTAGGAAGAACGCCTATGAAGTTATCAGTGAAGGAAGACGGCTGGCTGATGCCCTGGGAGAGCCCCTTACTGGGGTAGTGCTCGGTTACGAGGTTGAGCAAATAGCAGGAGAATTGGCAGAGTACGGGGCAGACAAGATCTTGGTAGGAGATGATCCCGCTCTAGCGGATTACACTACGGATGTTTATACAAATGTAAGTTTTGATATTGTAAAGGACAATGATCCGAAAATCGTGTTGCTTGGAGCTTCAGCTCAAGGCAAAGATCTCTCTGCAAGGCTGGCTGCGCGCTTGAATGCCGGCCTCGCTATGGATTGCACCTCTCTAAAACTTGAGGATCAAACCCTCATCGCCACAAGGCCTGTCTTCGGGGGAAAGGTTCTGGCTGAGGTTGCCATAGAAGATACCCCGCAAATCGCAGCTATACGCCCAAATGTAATGGAGTCTGTGAAGAATCAAAAAGCGGGAAAGCTAGAGAAGATCTCCATCAATACAGGAGTTACCAAAACAAAGGTGGTGGAGAAAAAGGTTGAGGCCTTTACCAAGGTAGATCTAACTGAGGCAGATATTATTGTCTCCGGTGGACGCGGTATGGGAGGGTCTGATTTTAGTGTTGTAGAAGAATTAGCTCAGGTTTTGGGCGCTGCTGTTGGAGCATCGAGGTCGGCCGTAGATGAAGGCTGGCGCCCCCACTCTGATCAAGTGGGACAAACAGGCAAGGTTGTAACACCAAGCCTCTATATTGCTTGTGGCATTTCCGGAGCCATTCAACATCTGGCCGGCATGGCTTCATCCAAGTATATTGTAGCCATCAATAAAGATCCTGAAGCACCTATATTTAAGAAGGCGGACTTTGGGATCGTAGAAGATCTCTTCAAGGCCATCCCTTCTATAACGGCAGAGATCAAAAAGCTAAAAGAATAAAGAAAGACCATTATTCTGCTGCTTTCAGCTTTCACCTTTGACCTTTCAGTTTACTTGAAACCTGTGAACGCTTGCCCTTGTTCTTTGTGCTTAGCTTTTTACCTCCAACCTAACGCCATAAAAAAGCGCCCGAGGCGCTCAATGGCGTCCCATAAGCTCCCATCACAACCCTAAACATTGAGCCCTGAACCTGTGAACACTTACACGATATGAATGTACACTTTATCAGCCTCGGTTGTCCAAGAAATCTGGTAGACACGGAAATGATGCTTGGGCGACTATTGGAAGAAGGCCACGCAATTTCTTCGGATGCATCACACGCTGATTGCATTGTGGTAAATACTTGTGCCTTTATTCGTCCTGCCGTAGATGAATCAATAGATATTATCCTGGAAATGACCCGATGGAAAAAAGAGGTTGATGGAAGACAGCTTGTCGTAACAGGTTGCCTCCCACAACGATATGGTATGGATCTTGCCGACTCACTTCCTGAAGTAGATGCCTTTCTTGGCACCGGCGCATTCCACCTGATAGGAAAAACCATCGCCAACCCTCTGAGCGGGGCTCGTATGTGCTTGCCCCCTTTGCAAAACGGTCCCGGCACATATACCGGCATGGCCCGGCTGCAGATAACACCTCCACACATGGCATATATCAAAATTGCCGAGGGCTGCTCGAACCACTGCACTTACTGCATTATCCCGAAACTCCGTGGCCGGCAAAGGAGCCGCCCTATTGAAGAAATCCTCTCTGAAGCTAACACACTCGTAAAAGCAGGAACCAAGGAATTGGTATTGATTGCCCAAAATACTGCTGCTTATGGCCAAGACATGGATGGCGATAACGACCTGGCAGAGCTTCTAAGAAGGCTGGCGAGAATCCCCAAACTGATATGGATACGCGTACTCTACGGCCATCCAGACTATATAAATAACCCACTTATTGAAGCCGTGGCCACTCTCGAAAATGTTTGTCCCTACTTTGACATACCAATTCAGCATGCAAGCGAACGGATCCTAAAAAGAATGGGGCGTAGCCACGACATCTCTTATATCCTTGAGCTCTTTAAACGTATACGATACAAGGTCCCCGGCGCAGTGATCCGTACTTCACTTATGACAGGGTTTCCTGGAGAAACAGAAAGCGATTTTACACAACTGATCGATCTCATTGAAAAGGTCAAGTTCGATCATCTAGGGGTCTTCATATACTCTGACGGCAAAGATCTCCCATCAAGCAAGTTAAAAAGTCATCTCGATTACCAGGTTAAACAAAAGCGCTTTGAACACCTCATGAAGCGGCAAGCCGGCATCTCCAGGGAAAATAACCGGAAATATATAGGAACCACCCTCAGTGTTCTCGTAGACAAAGCCGCAGAGGGAAAAGACGGGATGATGATTGGAAGAACAGCCTTTCAAGCGCCTGAGATTGACGGCATAGTCTACATTAACGGAACGGCAGAACCTGGTTCTCTTGTCACTGTTCAGATTACCGAGGCCCACGAATATGACCTGGCAGGGGATATAATATGAAAAACCTGAAAAGACGCATACTCGAAGCCGTTTCAAATGATCTGGAAGCCATCGAGGAAGCACTTACGCAAAACCTCGAACCATATCTTTCAGTTGTATCCCGCGTGGCAGAATATATTATCTTCGGTGGCGGCAAACGAATTCGTCCGCTCGTAATGGTACTATCCGCAAGGATATGTGGCTACAAGGGCAATAATGATAAAACACTATCAATAGTCTTTGAATATCTCCATACAGCTACCTTGCTCCATGACGACTTGGTAGATGGAGCGGAGATGCGTCGAGGCAATCCGGTAGCCCATTCAATCTGGGGAAACCCAGCAACCGTTTTGGTAGGAGACTTCTTGCTTGCTCGCTCCATAAACATTGCGGCCCGAACAGGTTTGATGCCCATTATTGACGTCATTTCCCGTGCCACAGCTCAAATGTCGGAAGGCGAGATCTATCAGCTCCTACACCGTGGAGATATTGCTCTAAGTGAAGAACAGTACATGGAACTAATAGAGCGAAAAACTGCATATCTCATTCGAGCTGCTTGCCAAACAGGGGCACTCCTTGCCTGTGCTCACGAAGATCAGATTCAGGCTATGGCCCAATATGGAAACCATTTGGGATATGCATTTCAGCTAATTGATGATCTCCTAGATTACACTGCCGACACAAAGGTCTTGGGGAAAGATACCGGCACGGATCTGAAAGAAGGAAAGTTGACGCTGCCTCTCATCTATGCACTAAGCCATGCCGGCAGTAAAGATCGCACAAAGATGGAGACCATCATTGGAAACGATGAACTCAAAGCCACTGAGTTTAACACCATCGTTGATCTCGTAAATAAATACGATGGCATCGAATACACTAAAAAGCTGGCAAAAAGACATGTCAAATCCGCGAAGAATGCACTCCGCTTGTTTGACAATTCAAATACCCGCAACATCCTTGAAGACCTAGCCGATTATCTACTTACAAGGCAAATGTAGGAACTTATTGAGCTTCCATGTGGAGCGACTCGAATACAAGACCCGCGCATAAACCTGGTGACACTTTGTCCTTGACAAATGGGTAGTAATTGTACTAAATGGAAGCGTTTTCCTGTGCCTATTTCGGGGGTTTTCCAGACCTTTTGGCCGATAGTTTATGGCCTAGTTTTGTTTATGAGCAAAGTACGGAGAACCATTTTCACAGTGGAGCAAGGTCAGGTTTCTATCAGATAACTCGAATAATATTCGCTATTTAATAGGAAAGGGGGAGAGACTGAGGGTAACTGAGATTTTTTTGAATTGCTAAAGTCACTAAGAGTATCAATAAAGAAAGGAGAGTAAAATAATGTCACAATTAATTCCACCCCATGGCGGAAAAGGTTTGGTTTGCTGCTTGCTCGAGGGAAGCGAACTGGAAGCAGAAAAGAAAAAGGCTGAAGGACTAAAGAAGATTGATATCAGCACCCGTGAAAACGGAGACCTAATTATGATGGCCATTGGCGCATTCAGCCCCCTTAATGGCTTTATGACGAAGGCCGACTGGAAGAGCGTCTGCGAAAAGTTTCTTCTGGCTGACGGAACCTTCTGGCCATGCCCTGTAACTTTGTCCGCCTCAAAGGAAGATGCCGACGGCATCAATGAAGGCGACGAGATTGCCCTTTTTGATCCCAAGCGCAATGAAATCAGGGCAACCATGAAAGTGAACGAAAAATACGCAATGACCGAGGCAGACAAGATATTCGAATGTGAGAAAGTCTTTATGGGTGAAGGCACGCCCACGGTCGAAGAATTCTGGAAAATCGCCAAAGAAGATCATCCGGGCGTCCAGAGTGTTATGGGCCAGAAAGATGTAAACCTGGCAGGCCCCGTCAAGGTTTTGAACGAAGGTGAATTCCCCACAAAATATGCCGGTATCTACATGAAACCTGCTGAGTCCAGGAAGATATTTGAGGAAAGAGGCTGGACAAATATCGCAGCCATGCAGCTTAGAAACCCCATGCACAGATCACACGAGTATCTTTGCAAGATTGCTGTTGAGGTCTGTGACGGCGTCTTCATTCATTCCCTCGTCGGAAACCTGAAACCCGGTGATATCCCTGCCGATGTTCGCGTAAAATGCATTGATGCTCTTGTAAAGGGTTACTTTGTAGAAGATAAGGTGCTCCAAGGCGGATACCCCATGGACATGCGTTATGCCGGACCAAGAGAAGGCTTGCTCCATGCAACCTTCCGCCAGAACTACGGTGTATCCCGCATGATCATCGGCCGTGACCACGCCGGCGTGGGCGATTTCTACGGCATGTTTGAAGCACAGTCCATCTTTGACAAGATCCCAAAACCCGAAGGTGCAGGAAAGGCATTGCTATGCAAGCCCCTAAAGATCGACTGGACCTTCTACTGCTACAAGTGCGACGGCATGGCATCTCTCAGGACTTGTCCCCACGGGAAAGAAGACCGCGTCCTTCTCAGCGGCACGATGCTCAGAAAGCTCCTCTCGGAAAACGGCGAGATTCCGGACCACTTTGGACGGGAAGAGGTCCTTGTGATCCTGCGTAAGTACTACGAAGGTCTCACTGACAAGGTAGAAATTAAACTGCACGGCGCGGCAACCGGTCAATAAACGGCTCTTTGTCTTTTTTGTTGACCCAAAAAATCCAGAAAGGAGAGACTGTTTTCAGTCTCTCCTTTTTTTTCGCTTTTTTTGCCGAAGGCCCCGACCCAGATGCCAATGCAAAAAGAGCAAAACTTACCTTCTGAGCCTTAGGGGACTTGCGCAAGCCCTAAGTCACGTCCCCACAATGCGAAACTAATAGTACCTGCCAAACCACACAAAAAGGCGACAAGGAAGTTAGTGGTCGGCCCAATCTGCCATAGAAAAGCGCCTCCAAATGCCGCTATTGAGACCACGACATCACGCAAAAGGTAATAGAGGCCACAAACATGGCAGCCTTGCGATGTTCTGGGGCAAGATCCATGATAAGTGCTTTTCGCGTTGGTTCTCCGAACTCCTTGAACCCCCGCAATATGAATGCGAAAACCAGCCAGGCAAAGGATTGACAAAACAATAGCACCAAAGGAAAGAACGTAAAAAACAGGAATGTGATTACAACAAAAGGCTTCTTTGCACTCCTGTCTGCAAAATAGGCTACCGGGAGATAAATGAGAAAGGCCGTAGCCATCTCGATGCTCGTTAGAACACCGAACTGAAGGGCAGTGATCGGTTCAGAAATGGCCTTCATGCACCACACTACCACAAAGGCGTATGGAATCTGCTCACAAAACCGAACCAGAATGTCTGAAACAAGCAGTCGTTTGAGTGAAGCATCCATTTCTTTAAAAAGCCGCAGTGGGTTCTTTTCCGGTCGGATGGACTGACTGTCACTTGCAGTCTTCGGCGAATCGTCTTCGATGAGCGATTGTTGCAATACCACTGCAACAAAACACAATAGAAGTGCTGCAGCAAAGGCGACTCGAACTCCATCGCGTTCCCCCCAGAATCCGATGCACAGACCTCCTAAGATCGGTCCGAGCCCCATAGGAATGCGTCGTACAAGAGAATGCATCGAAACCCCCATCGTGCGCTTATTCTTCGGAAGTACCTTGGCCACGAGGCTCATGGTTGCCGGCAAAGAGATTGCCGTCCAGGACAAGAAAAATACGGCTCCGGCCAAGACGGCTTGCCATGCCGGAATCAGTATAACCACAAGGAAGCCGCACATGGCCATGATATTGAAAACAAGCAAGGCTCGTTTGATGCCAAGGCGATCCGAGAGAAAGCCTCCAGGAAATGAATAGAGCGCTGATAGTAGATTATCCAAGCCATTAAGCAAGCCAATCGATAGAGCTCCACCTCCGAGAGCAATCAGATAGATAGGCATAAATCGCTCGGCCATCCGTTCGCCCATGCCTACCAGAACCACCATGCAAAGCATTCCAACCGTATTCTTCCGGAGGCCAAGGAACTCTGAGATATGGGACAGGCGCTTCATAGGAAATACGTCCACCACTTTCTCTATTACCATTTCCAACCAGGGACAAGGACAAAATTTAAGACCCGAAGTCCTCGTAAAAATGCTGGTTTTTCTACATAATTGCCAAATACCATGTTCCAGATTTGTGGGAATGTGGAAGCGGCAGTAAATCTTTGAGAGAAAGAGTGAAAATGCGCAGATCCGACACTACGAATGATATTTTTCGGACAGTTCTTTAAATTTATCCGAGAGGGCTACGAAAGCTTCTACTACATTATGGTCAAAATGCTGTCCGCTTTCTTTCTTAATCTCCTTTACTGCGTCTTCATGTGGCCATGCTTCCTTGTATGACCTCTTACTTGTTAAGGCATCGTAAACGTCTGCAAGCGCTACAATTCTTGCAGATAGTGGGATAGAGTCCCCGCTTAATCCGCCGGGGTAACCTTGTCCATTCCATTTCTCGTGATGATAGTAGGCAATATCTCTAGCCAGAGCAAGATAGCTGTCTTTCCCAAACTCCTTCCGAAACAGACTATTCGCCTTTTCTAGCATTTCTCCTGCAACCGTTGTATGATTTTTCATTAATTCGAACTCTTCGTCAGTAAATCTACCCGGTTTCGTCAATATGTGTGTCGGAATCGCTATTTTCCCTATGTCGTGCAAAAGCGAAGCCAATGAGAGTTCATCAATATAACTAGGTCTTTTCTTTAAATATGTAGAATAAGGAGAATTGTCCCTCAAGTACGCTGCCAGCAACCTTACAAATCCTTGGAGCCTCTTCAGATGTGCACCTGTATCTTTGTCGTTGTATTCCGCTAGCGTTGCCAGCGATTCAATAGAAGTCCTTTGTGTAATCCTTATTTCATATGTCTGATTTGAAACTATCTCCTGAAGTAGGGTTTCTGACTTTTGCAGCTCCATCTCTGCCCGCTGGCGATTCGCTATCTCCAGTTCAAACTTCTCGATCTTATTAGCAAGGGCTGATTCTGATTCGACATTGCGAAGGCCCACGTTGATTCGTGCATGCAATTCATTATAATTAAAAGGCTTTGTGACATAATCATTCGCACCGGCCTCCAAAGCACACACAACGTTTTTTTCATCCTTTAGGGCGGTAAGGAGGATAACATATTTCGGAATATTCCCGTCAAGTTGACGAATTTTCCGGCAGGTCTCAACTCCGTCCATTCCTGGCATCATCCAGTCAAGAATCAGGAGATTGGGAGAATCCGGGGTCGCTATCAGGCGCAATGCCTCCATTCCATCCTTGGTGGAAATCACCTCATGGCCCCACTTGGTCAGTTTTCGTTCCAGGAGTTTGCGAGTAGCCTCATTATCTTCGGTTATCAAGATTCTCGACTTATGCTCCTGGACATTTACTGTTTCGGCGCCTACTGACACAGTCTCGCCCTCAGCCGATTCCCCTTCAAGAGATTTGCCATATTCAACCACCCTGTTTCTGCCATGCCCTTTGGCCTGATATAGGGCCTGGTCCGCAGCGCTGATTAATTCCACGGAAGACTGGCCCAATGAACTTTTATATCGGGCGATACCTATGCTTACGGTTATATTAAAGGTAGACGACTCATATTCAAACTGATGCCCAGCCACTGTTTCCCTGAACCTCTCACACACAATCTTGCTCTTTCCAATATCACTGTTTGGCAAGACAAGGGTGAACTCCTCCCCCCCATAACGGCACGCTAAGTCGCTGTCTCGCGTACAATCCTTCAACATCCTGCCGATCTCAGACAGAACCAAGTCCCCGGCAGGATGGCCATAAGTATCGTTGATCGTCTTAAAGTGATCAAGATCCATCATGCAGAGCGATAATTCTGACTTGTATCTCTTGGCCATTGCCACATCACGTTCAAGGACATCCAAGAAGTACCGGCGATTAAACAGGCCCGTCAGTTCATCTTTGGTGGACATTTCGGCTATCTTCTGCTGAGCTCTTTCGGTTTCGTTTCTGAGACGAAATGCCTTCAGAGTCCCGTTGATAATTTCAAGAAGGTTTTTCTTGTTAATCCTATTTTTTGGAAGGTAGTCGTAGGCGCCCGCTTGTAAGGCCTTGGTGGCAGTCATTTCATCACCTTCCCCAGTAACGACCACCACTGGTGTTTTAATTCCTTTTTCGTTCACTGCGCTTAAGAAATCCATACCTGTTCCATCAGGAAGCCTGTAGTCCAGCAGAATCAGGTCAGACCGGTTCTTTGCCAATATCGTCAAGGCCTCTTGGATGGTCTTTGCTCGTAACAAGCTAATCTGGGTGCGTTTTTTCAGAAGGGCTTTGATTATGGCAAATGAAACATCAGAGTCTTCGACTGAAAGAATATTTGTCTGTTGATTAAGGTCTCCTACCGGAAGGTGCGGCTCGGTCTCGTATTGGTGAACGTTGTGAAGGCTTTTTGCCGCTTTGGATATTCGGGCTCCGATTTCATCTATCGTAAGCATGTGTTGAACTAATTTGTCAGGGTCATCTCTGTCTGCTTTTATCAAATCAATACTGTTCAACAGCTTATCGAGTAGGCCATCCAGTTCATGAACTTCGGCTCCAGATATTTGAAGCAGCACTTTGAGACGCTCTTCCTCAATGATATTGTCTTGTTGCTCCAAGATCTTCTTGTTGGCTTTTCTTAATTCTTCCTCAACCAGCTTGCGTTCTTCTATATGCTGATGAAGCAGGATATTTTTCTCAAAAACCGAATATGCATCGCCGGCGGAATCCATACTATTTTCCACCCGACTCATGAGGGTTTCCTTAACCTTTTCGGTTTTAGCCAGTTTTCTTTCGAGATCTGCTACCTGTTCATGCAGTTTTCCAACCTCTTTCTGCAAGCTGATCTTTTCCGTCATTCTCCCCACCCGATTGCTACCCCTGTTAGTGCCTGGATGACAGGGACGGCATTGAACGATTCACCGTAGATGACTAAACCCAACAAATTTATAACCTCCCAAAGCCTTGCAACTTGTCTTCTTGGCTCAAGAATTCTTTTTAGATGTTGCAAAATAAATGCCATGAATAGCTATTTTATGAAGCTTCCTTGTTAAGAACTCACTTCTCAATCATCTCAAACACTTCAGCGATAGAGGAAGAGATTTTGTGTTTCAAGGATGCCAAATGTCAATCTAAACGGATCTTCAGAAAGCCATCAGGAGTTGTTATCTGAATATTACGGGGAAAGGATTCAGGACGAGTAAATCTTGATCGCCTGAAATGATGAAATCCGCTTTACCACAGGCAGCAAGTTCCAAAAACTTGTTGTCTTTAGGATCTCGACAATCTGATATTGATTCATCGATTTCAACAGGTGTCCCGTTTATGATGAAGCCGGTCAGGAACTGGTTTCGTTCGTTTTTAGGAAGGTCCCTTCCTTTAATGTTATCAAGAATGGTTGAGGGCATTTTTCTAAGTCTCCAATTTACTTTAGGATTATGCTTGAATTTCGTTTAACTGTCAATGGATATTTGGTCCAATTGAATTTACAGACTTACAACATTCAGGACAATATTCAGGAACATCAGTTTTAAAGTTGATAGAGTACTTGAATTATAACATCCGGTTTGTATGCCGTGCCAATCAAGAATAGATGCGCCG
>CAYSBQ010000067.1:0-14007 GCA_964429315.1 uncultured Desulfobacterales bacterium | reverse complement strand
TGACCTCAATTCTTTCTCATATCGGGATTCATCTTCAATGCCTTTGAAAATGAGAATGCCGCTCTTTCAAGTAGCGCCGGTATTCAATCCGCCAGCCTTGTGGCTTCTCAGGGAGTCAAAGCGGTGTTGACCGGCAATTGTGGGCCAAAGGCTGCGCAGGTTCTTTCGTCAGCCGGAATTGAGGTTTTTACAGGGCAGGAAGGGGTAATCCTGGCTGCCGTGGAAAGATTCAAAAAAGGGGATCTCCTTTCTACATCGGACGGAAACGTTTCTGAAAAGTTTGGCATGGATGAGGCAGGATCAATGCAGGCTGGCAGAAATGTGGCCATGGCAGCTGGTAGCGGAAGAGGCATGGGCGGTTGTGGTGGAAGAGGCATGGGCGGCGGTGGTGGAAGAGGCATGGGCGGTTGTGGCGGAAGAGGCATGGGCGGTGGGATGGGACGAGGCTTGGGTGGCGGAATGGGTAGTGGCGGTGCGTTGGCTGTTGGTCAGGGGGAAACTGGCGAATTGCCAAAAGAAGAGGCGTTAAAACAGCTGAAAGAACAGGCCGGGGAGTTGAAGAAACAGATGGAAAAGATTGAGTCCAGAATGAAAAGTCTGGAGTAAGAAGATGCGGAGTCTGTTTTACTCTTGTAATGACAGGGGGAATTTTTATGCGTCCGGATTTTGATGCTGTAGTAGAAAAGTTGCAGCAGCAGATATTTGATGAAGCAAAAGATGCCTTTGGTGAGGAAGGCTTTCAACGCTGGCGTAATCCGCTTTATAACGGGAAGCTGGAAGATGCTGATTCACATGCGCGTATTACTGGTAAATGCGGTGATACCATGGAAGTCTTCCTTATATTTGAAGGCGACCGTGTGAAAAGAGCCTCCTTTACGACTGATGGCTGTGGCTCAAGTACGGTATGCGGTTCTTTTGCAGTAGAAATGGCAGTTGGGAAGAGCATTGATCAACTCTGTGAGATTACGGGTGAGAAAATACTAAAAAGGCTTGGCACATTCCCAAAAGAGGATGAACACTGCGCCTTTCTTGCCGCAGAAACACTCCGGGAAGCCATTCATAACTACATGACTGGCAAACTCTCAACGCCCTTTGGCTTTCCTCAGCCCAATAAAGGATGATTTGATGGGAAAAACGAAGATAAGAGGCGATCGGGGTCGGATCTACACATTTGACAAAGCATCAGATTTTGTAAAAAGTGTGGGTTTGACCCCGTGGTTTGTGTAGCGCTACAGCTTCACTTCGTGTCCTGTGGTTTTGCTCAATCGGATCGACCAAATCTGAGCGCCAACTCTGCGAACTTATTCTTGCGCGAGCCCTAAAGTGTTTCTCCTTGCAAATCGTCCCACCTTCTTGTAACAGAAAACTAAGCTGATTTTCATAATTTTGCGTTTTCCAGACAACTCAATTCAGAAAATGAAATGTCTTTTGAAATGTCCATATAAATTGACTCTCTTTGCGGCTGTGATCCTTGTGGCCACAAGCTGTGCAACCTCCTACCGCGTTGACGTAACTGGCTATTCGGACCGCGTACGCTCTTCTGCTCTCGTTCCAGGCCGAAAAGTATTTGTCGTACACAATCCAGAAGCTGCTAATCCGCTTCTGGAAAAGGAGGTCGCCTCGAAAATAGCTACGTTGCTTGAACAAGAAGGTTATCGGGTATCGTCGGACGCAGATGCAGATTTCCGCCTCACGTTTAATTATGGGATGGATCGTGGACCTGTGCGCATGGGGTCCATTCGGAGACCTCAGACGATTAAGACTTATGATCCTGACACCGGGAAAACATCCTATACATCTGTCGACACCTACGAACCGTTATCAGTCCAATATTTCACTCGTTCTCTGTCTGTCCGAGTGATCGATGGGCACAAATTCCGGGAATCCGGCCAGAAGGAAGTAGTGTGGGCGGCTGATACGTTGAGCGAAGGGGAAAGTGCTGACCTTCGAGATGTGCTGAATTATCTGCTTGTGGCAACGTTTGAGCACTTCGGACATGATACGGGGAAAGCTATTAGCGTGAGATTGACACCGACTGATCCTCGAATAGTGCACCTTAAGGGAAGATAGGCATCCACCTTATCATTCTATAAATCTGTTTTCTATATTTGCTTCCCAGAATTGTACTCCTAGAAAGGCAGCTTCATTCCACCCGAGCCACTTTTCTGGGAGCGTTTGAACAGTTCATCTCCAAAATGAGAGCGTGCCGTTAGCTCGCTGCCAATGGAGCCGAGGCCGCCTAGGTTGGTCTCCAAACCAGCCATGGACCCACCCACTTTTTCCTGAATGGCTGACTGGAGTCTTTTTCCAAATTGTACCGCTTGCGCCTTCGCTTGTTTTTCCACAGCATCTTTTAGCACGTTGTCAAGGTCTGAGCTGAGTTTCAAATCATAATCTTGTTTTGTGCCCGAAATCTCAGCCTTTAGGCCAAAGGCTTTTATGTCAGAAATTGCAGAGGTGAGAACTTTCATCGGGCTACTCGCCTCATCCTGATTCGGAGTGCCCATGTTCACGGATCGGAAGCTAGCCAAAGAATTTGCTCTGAGTGTTTCTCCGGCAATGGTTGCGCGTGCCTCAAGATCTACCATCGCCTTTTTTAAAACAATAGGCAACTCTGCGTCAGAAGATAGATCCATGCCAGATACGTCATATCCTTGAACCAACAAATTTACCGTGTCTTTCGCCGCGGTTGGATCCACGTGATTCAATGAACCATCAATTTTTAAGGAGGCAAGGCCCGTTAAGTTCCCACCTGCAAATTCGTAGGTAAGGGGCACACCCAAAACATCCTGATCGGGTGTAATATTTCGTACCTGCCCCTTTATCAAACCGGCTGGGATCTCTATTGAGACATGGGCTATTCGAATGAGAAAATCGGGATACGCCTTCTGCTCTTTGAATCTGACATCGACACCTTTCCCACGTGTTGGTTTGACTACTTCTGCGCCATGCTTTCTTTCTTTCACCCGTTCCAGAATGGGCCCTAATTTCTCATACCAATTTAGGAAGGTATCAATCCCATTGCTGACTTTCTTCCCAAAGAATAGCCGGCTCACATTCGCCAGGCCCTCCGCGGAAGGGCTGTACTTTTCCTTTAGCCGCCGGAAATCTTCCTGTGGCGCCTTTTTCACCTCAGCCATCCGTTCCCGGAGGGAAGTCATATTTTGGCCCTGCTCTGTTTGTGCAGTCTTAATGAGGTCCAAATCCCTTCTTAATTCCTTCTGAAGGGTCAACACTTCACTAGCACCGCCAAGAATTCCTTCAATGCCTCGTTGTTTTCCGGATTTTAAACGATCGATCTTTTTTTGATATTCTCCTAATTTGTTCTTATCCGGCAGTTGTGCCAGTCGGCTCTGCCATTTTCCCTTCTCCTTTTGGAGGTCCTCTCGAAACGATGCAATCAGTTCAAGGGACCGAAGCTTTTCTTTTTGAAGAATTTCTTTCGCATCAGGAATCTTGAAGGATGGCCACTTCACTTTTTCCTCTGATGGTTCTTTCGAAACCACTGGGAGATGGGAACGTTTTTCAGAAATCGCACCGGATGTCTTTCGAGGTGTGTTTAGTTTTACTCCCTCCAGTGTCACTTCCTTAAAGACTACCTTTCGACGCAGCAACTTTGCCCCTTCCAGTGATAAGGCCACGTGATCTACTTGAAATATATTGGTCATGGGAGCATCAGGATTTGCCACCTCAAGTCCTGTCAAAGACAAGCCCAAAGGGAAAATAGAAAGATCCGCATCTAAAAGCCCCACTTTGGCTTTCACCAATTCAGTGCCTTTGCTTTCAATGGTTTTTTTGATTACAACATCCACCAAAAGGAACCATACCCCGATTACGAATAACACCAGCACAACAAAGGTGATCAAGCCCTGCCAACGAATCCACTTCATACACCACCTCTCAACTGGGAATAGGTTGCATAAACGCCATACAGCTTCGTAGCCTTAAAAGCTTGCACAATTCGGGTTTTTTGCACCCAAGCGAGCACATGTTCCCGGTATTGTACGATCATATGATTAGCAATAAGGTAAAGGGGGACGAAAAGAACAAGGGAGAACAACAAACTCCCCATCACGATGGAGTTGTTGAACTTTGCGAGTCGCAATAGTGTCATGTTGTAACAAGCTGTCCAAAGGCCATCTAACCCACTGCTGGTCAGCACCGCCAGACCGATCCAATGAAAGATCGGATCAAGTAGGTAGGCAACGCCTGAGAACAATGTCAGACTAAGGATAAATGTGGAAAGATTCACTCTCAGGACAAGCACCAACAGGAAAACCAGGGAGTTGTGGGGGCTGAAGAGTGGTGTGAATCCAACAATCATGGAGAAACAAAGTGCAAGGCTGATCTGCCCTGGCTCGGTTTCCGAATTTAGTGCTTTCAGTAATTTGGCAATTGCTCTTAGCATAAGACACACTCCAAATATTATCTTTGTATGTAGATTAAAGAGGGGTATGCGACCCCGAGAAAATATTTCAGTCCACCGCCGTAGTTGACCAGAAAGTCCGTATCGTTTCCACCTCTATCCGGATCAAGAGTAATCTCGCCAATGCCTGCAGCCGGGTAGGGGACAAGTCTTTTTTTCAGGCATTAAATGGTAGAGTCCGTCCAACCGATAAAGAAAACCGTTTTCGTTGCCGCCACCGGAGTCAGACTCACTGTTAATGGCTTCAGCTCCAAGGATTTTATCGAAGCCAATTCAAAGGTGAGCCCATTATCTAGATTCTGATTTCCCTCAAAGACATACCCCCCGAAGGAAGGCGAAAAGGTGAACTAGCCCGGTGTCATCTACGCCCATGCATTGCAAGGAAAAGACAAAAAACAATCGCTATGCCAACGAAGATCGGTCGCTTGAAATAGATCTTCGGTTTTCTATTTTTTTCCAAATACGCGTTTTAGCAAGTCCGTCGTTTGCTTGGCAGGATTTTGCCTTATTGCCGCTTCCTCTGTGGCCAAATAGTAAAAGATTCCATCCATGCCCTTCTCAATCACATAACCGGACAGATCTGCTTTTACGTCGGGCACAAAGGGCATAGAAAGGTATTGTCCCATCACGTTATCGTAGGCTTTGATGGCTCCCACCTCTGACAGGCTGTCCTCAACAAGCGGGCGCATCTCTTGGACCAATGCTGGAGACATTTTGCGTTGAAAGTACTTTGTGGCAGCATCGGTGGGTCCTTTATAAATCGCCTGAATATCATCAAGGGTCATCTCTTTGATTGCTTGCCAGAAAAGGGCCTTGGCCTTTGGTGTAGCGGCTTCCGCAGCGCGATTGAGCTTTAACTCGAGGTTATCCAGTAGAGAAGACATACCCAATTTGTCCAGCACGGGCTTTACGGGCCGAAAGCTTTCAGGCAACGGAATATGAATAGCGGGATCTCCCTGAAAGCCATCCACTTTTCCCAGCTGGTGCACCACACTCTCTGCTCCAACGCGCAAAGCATCTTTCAGGGCCGCACCGATGTCCTCAGTCCCGGGCGTCTTTATTTTTTCGCTACTCCCAAAACTATTGAAAAGATTTTTCCCTTTTTCCCACCAAGTAGATTCTGCTCCAGCGGCTCTAGGCCAACAGGAAAGCATGAAAAACATCACCAACGTCCCAAAGATGTGTTGATGTTTGAAAAATTCCCGGAGATTTCTATTCATAAGAACACCTACCTTTGCGCATAACAGTATTTCATCACTCGTCGCCAAAAGCGCCATGGTCGGTAGCCCTTGCTCTTTCCTCTTGTGACATGGCAGATAAACGCTCCACTTTCTACGGCTTTAGGCTTCAGGGACATACATTAGTATATAAGTTGACAGAACGCTTGGCTCAAGTTATACGGTTTTGTGTGCTGCGTCAATCAAGAACAGATTCACCGGGTGCGCTTCGTCATATTATTTTGCCAGAAGGATAGATCGCAAAAGGTGCTCGTTGAAAGCTTAATGAAATCGTAAAAAATCAGATTTAGACGGTTTTGTAAAAAGTTCAAATTCAAGGCGTGCGTACTGTCCTCAAGCCACTCCAGTGGCGCAATTTTTGTAATCATGAGGCGTACTTATCGTACGTTGAATGATTGCGAAATGCAGCGCAACGCAGACACGCAGTGTATTTTTTCAAGCCGCCAGGCGCAACCATAGCGCTTACTTGGACTTTTTACGAGACCGTCAAAGCTTAATAGTAACTTATAAACTAATGTACGTTATATATCGAAAGCTTCTCAAGGCGCTTATTTTGATATCAAAAAAGTCGTTTTAAGCCTGTATTTTGGCCTGTTTTAACAATTCGATACTGTTGTTGCAGTCTCTTGCCCAGGTCCAACCTGGGGTCCCAGAAAGCCAAAGAACTCAACATCGTTGTTGCCAACAAATCTGTTGAAATAATCCTTGGTAAAGCTTCAGGGACATTGGTTTATAAGTTAACAGAGTACTTCGAAAGCTTCGCGCATGCCATCGGAAAAGACACGATTAGACAAAGACGCGCTGGACCGGGTCATTGCCGAGACCCGGCGCAACCGGGAGCGGGATTATCGGGAGCAAGCGCTCAAAATTTACCCATGGATCTGTGCTCGATGCGGACGCGAATTCACGGGCAAGAAACTTCGTGAACTCACAGTCCATCACAAAGATCACAACCACAATAACAATCCGCCTGACGGCAGCAACTGGGAACTACTGTGTCTCTATTGTCACGACAATGAGCACTCACGGTATCTGGATCAGGAATGGCATGACGAGACGACGCCGGGTGGCGCGCAAGAGCCACCCTCTACCCACAGGCCGTTAGCTGGTCTCGCGGCCTTGCTTAAAAAAAGTAGCTGAACAATTCTACGATTTTCAAAAGCGCTTGGAGGGCCTTCGGTCAACCATTGACGTTGCAAAAGCCTGCTACAAAGACATAAACTGGTTCAAATGGATTATCAAGGGATAATCATTAGGCCTCCCAGCGAGGCAAATAGCATCATCTTACAAGTTACGAGAGGATGTTCTCATAACAAGTGCACCTTCTGCGGCACATACAAAGGTGTGCGCTTCGGGTTTAAGCCTGAGTCGGTTGTTGAAAAGGATATCGAGTTCGCCGCTTCCCATTGCAAGTGTCAGCGCCGCGTCTTTATCACAGACGGTGATGCCCTTATTCTTCCCCAGGCCAGGCTGTTAAAGCTGCTCAAAACGATTCGCCGACGACTTCCCCGGGTCACCCGCATTGGCCTGTACGGCAATGCAAAAAGCATACGAACGAAGACATTGGAAGACTTGAGGGACCTCTATGAGGCCGGGCTCGGCATCATTTACATGGGTCTTGAAAGCGGAGATGACGTAACTCTAAAAAACGTACACAAAGGTGTCAGTGCAGATACGATTGTTGAGATGGGGCGAAGGGTCAGAAAGGCTGGAATAAAGCTTTCCGTAACCGTCCTGCTCGGTTTGGCGGGAGCGGAACGCTCTGTGGTCCACGCCGAAACCACGGGCCAATCGTTGAGCGCCATGGACCCCAATTATGTTGGAGCTTTAAGCCTGATGCTCCTTCCCAATACCCCGCTGGGGCGTGACCATATGAAAGGACGCTTCAATCTCATAAGCCCCATGGAAATGCTGATGGAACTCAAGGGCATGATAGCCAATACAGACCTTTCCAGAGGATTATTCTATGCCAATCACGCCTCCAACTATCTCCCCATCAAGGCAAGACTGCCCAGAGACAAAGCGGCAACCATCAGTCTCATTGATGAGGCCCTACAAGGTGGTGTTCCTCTCAAACCCGAGTTTTTGCGGGCACTATAGGGGGGCTTCCGGATGTATAGAACGCAAAAGGTGCTCGTTAAAAGTTTAATAGTAACTCATAAAATAATGTCCCGAAAACCGGCTTCACCCGATCGCGAGGTCTGGGCCGTTTTAAGCAAAATCATAAATTCAAGTAAGTTTTGTAGTAACCCCTACGCCAGATGAACCGTAACGCTATTCTAGGAAGATGATAATGAAAAAATGCCCCTTCTGTGCCGAAGAAATTCAAGACGCCGCGATAAAGTGTAAACACTGCCGTGAGTTTCTGAATACCTCCCACCACCCACGCTTTGCAGAGGAAAAGATCCAATGGTATTTCCGACAATCCTTTATTATTATCGCAGTCTGTTGTGTGGGGCCTCTGGCGTTACCCTTGATTTGGTGGCGGCCAAAAACGACGTGGGCGTGGAAGATTGGGCTCACAATAGGCATTCTTGTCCTCAGTTGGATCTTGTTCCAAATCACGATGGAATCCATTAATGTCCTCAAAGAGTATTATAAGTTACTTAAAGAACTGTGAATGGAAGAATCGAAGTTCGACCGGTGCTTCGAGATTTTCCGTCGCATCAACATATTGGCACAGAAATGAGGAATACCGAACCATTGCATTTGCCGGACGACGATAAGCGCTAGGGCCTGACGAGCTAATTTTTTGGCGTCGCAGTTAAACGCGGTTGTACAAGAAAGGAAAGTAGCAGGTTCTAAAATGAAAGGTACATCGCTACTTATTTGGGGAATGGTATTCGGGGTAATCGGCCTCGGGTTTTTTACATATGGGAAAAAACAAAAGGCGGTAGTTCCGCTATTTGCCGGTATCGCTCTTTTTATATTCCCCTATTTTATATCGAACGTATACATACTCGTAATTGTTGGCGTTATCTTAGCGGCGCTACCATATTTTGTGAGAATATAAGACAAGATCAAGCGCTCAAGAAAAGGTTGGCAGCCAGCGTGAAGTCATTTTCCGGATTGTTTTTGTAGGGATAGACATTATCAGATCAGAAACTCACCTCGGTCCTGACATCAATACCAAATCTTTTCGTGCGATTCCAGACTGTAACACGGGAGACTCCAAGCATTCTTGCAGCCTCGGATTTGTTTCCTCTGGCTCGCTTCAATGTTTCTATGAGTTCTAGCCTTTGCCTCTTTTCACGCTCTGGAGGCAATTCCTTCGCAACGCCCTTTGATCTTCGATCTTCCAGAAAGCTGGGCGGCAGATGTCGAGGCTGAATAATAGGCCCAGCACAACTGATGAAGGCATATTCAAAAGCGCTCTTAAGTTCCCGCACATTTCCGGGCCATGGGTATTCCATAAAAACTCGCATAACAGCGTCGCTTACGCCGTCAATTTTCTTGTCAGTTTTTAGTTGAGTCCTGCGGAAAAAAGATTCTGCCAGAATCGGGATATCTTCTGCCCTCTCTCTAAGGGGGGGTAGCGTAATGGGAATCACGTTGATTCTGTAGAAAAGATCTTTTCGAAAGAGACCGTCGTTGAGTTGCCGTTTCAGGTCTCTATTGGTTGCTGAAATGACCCGAACATTGACGGAAATGGGCGTGTTGTCACCAACGCGCTCAATTACGTTTTCCTCCAGAACGCGCAATAATTTCACCTGGGTTGACAATGGCAGGTCACCTATCTCGTCCAGAAAAATGTCGCCTCCGGCAGCCGCCTCAAACCGCCCTTGTCTATTTCGGTAGGCTCCGGTAAAGGCCCCCTTCGTATGGCCAAAAAGTTCACTTTCCAATAACGACTCCGTGAGCGCCGCACAGCTTACCTTTACAAAAGGCTTGCTACATCGCGTACCTAACCTGTGTATGGCTGTAGCCAACATATCTTTTCCGGTACCACTATCTCCCAGGATAAGCACAGGGGCATCGGATTTAGCAGCGTTTCTGGCCAGTTCAAAAATGCGCTGCATATTGCCGGACACACCAAGGACTCCTTGCAAACCATCCTGAGATCGCAGCTCCTGCCGAAATACCTCAATCTGCGTGTCTTTTTCTATTACCTCGGTGATGTCCGTAACCGTTTCCACCGCGCCAATCAATTTATCATCTTCATCAAAAAGCAGGGAAGCGTTTTTAATAATATGAGTGCGTCTTCCGTTCTTTTTAATTAAGACACCCTTGCGCATCTTAAAGGACCCCGTTCGAAACAGGACACACCATTGGTTCCCGCAATGCTCCATGGCAGCCTCACAAATGTCGCAACGCAGCATCCGGCACGATTTACCAACCATCTCGCTCTTGCTATAGCCTGTGATCTTCAGAAGGGCCTTGTTCACAGAGATGATAATGCCTCGTTTATCAACCACCATGAGTCCGTCGTGAATGGTGTCGACAACTGTTTTCCAATAACGATTCAGCTCATGCTCCAACATGTCAACCCTTTGGTTCAACTTGAACACCTGTTTAATTTTTTTCATTAACATATTAACAGCCCGACCACAAGAAATCATTAATAACAAACTTATAAGGCCCTACGGTTGCTGTTGGGTCGCAGGTTTAAAACCAATAGCGCTACTTATCGGCAGCGATCAAAACACGGTTCGCTACAACTCGATTTTGCTCACATATCAATCTGTTAAAATCTAATTCTTTTTTTGTGGTTTATCACATGATACCAGGACCGGGGCATAAAAGCATTGCCCTGATGGCCACAATTTCATCTCGTTGTCCGATTCCGCGGACATTCCACATGGCTGGCAGGGTGGTTGCATTGTTAGGTAGTAAAAATTTAGGGGTAACGGGCAGACCTGCAAGTGATGAAGAAATCTGATTTTTGTTTAGACCTAAGAGGCGGAATTTGTTCCTTGAGCCTCCTCAAAGCAAGCGCGGCCCTTGCTGACCTTGGTGTTGGCCAAAGGCTCGAGATCGTTGGAACCGATAATCAGACCAAACAAGAGCTCTTTAAAATCCTTGATCTTGAGGAATTTAGTACGATTGAAGTACAGAAACAAAAAGCTTTCTACAGAATTATCCTTGAAAAAACAAGTGGTTAAGTATGAATGATCGAACCCTTAACATATAACTGAAAGGAGGTTAAAAATGTTTAAAAAAGTATTAGTAGCCACGGATTTGTTGAAAAGTTGCGATGCCGTCGTATTGGTTGCCGGACATATCGCTGAGGAGCACGACGGGAAATTGTACGTGCTTCATGTCTTGGAATCTGCTTACTCTGGCAAATACCGGCATTTTGTCAAAGATTTCAGGACGGGAGAGGAACTTGTCAGCAATGAGAAGTACGAAGCAATTGTAAAAGAACAGGTTGAGAGAACCTTTGTGGGTAGTTTGAAAGACCCTGCAAACTACAAAATGCGTATCAGGCCAGGTTTTCCATGGCAGGAAATCTTGAGGTGGGCAAGAAAAGAGGGGGCTGATTTGATCGTCCTTGGTCCTCCTTCCGGAAGGGCTGAAAGCAAAGGAGTAACGAGAGTAAGTGGCATCGTTGGTAGTACCGTGGAAGGCGTGATCACCCACGAGCGATGTCCCGTCATGATTGTCAACCGAATCGTTCCTAAAGAACGTCTTAGATACAAGAACATAATGGTTTGTATAGATTTTTCCAAATCATGCAAGTGCGCCCTTGATTTTGCCGTAAAGCTAGCCCAGAAATACGGAGCAAAGATTTCGTTGTTCCATACCTTTGCAGCTCCGAATTCGCTTCAATACCCTCAGGACGAACTGGAAAATGACATTGTTGCGCTGAAGCAAAAAATGGAGGGCTTCTCTAAAGAAATATCGGCAGGCATACAACATGAATATGCCGCGTGGGAAGGAACGTTGCCATATATAGAGATTTTGAAATTTGCCCGCGACAAGGACGTAGACCTCATCGCAATGGGATCCCATACTAAGGAAAAGGGTGACAAGTGGTATGTAGGTAGTGCGGTGGAGCAGGTTGGCTCCAGGTCGATGTGCCCCGTAGCTGTTTTGACAGATCCAACAGTTCTGTGGAAAATGGAGAAGTGACAGAGACGATGTGGCATAAATCAGGGGATTAGAATGATGGGCTTGGACTCGCCAGACTAATCGCATCGTTCTCAAGTTGGACATTCTGGCGGTCTCGTAAAAAGCCCAAGTAAGCGCTATGCTTCACTGCGTGTCTGCGTTACGCTGCGTTGCGTAATCATTCAACGTACGATAAGTATGGCTCATAACTACAAAATTTGCACGCCTGTCAGCGGTCTTTTTAAATTGTTCGTAGTTGTTTTTCTTCATTGAACACCTTAGGCATCAAGCCCTGACAGTCTTATCAGTCTCAAAACTCATTTGATTAAAATGTTAAACCGTACCCTTTTTGGCTTTCTTCTCTTTTTTTTCACTGCGCTTTTCTTTCAACGTTTTCTCTGATTTTTTCTTAACTGTTTTTTTAGTATCTCTTCCTTTAGCCATGGATTCCCCCTTTGTTTCTATTAGTTAATTTGGTTAGTTAAATATACTTATTGATTGTATTTCCATCATACTTGGAATGCAAGTAATCATTAGACAGAGTTGTAAGGATCACATAACTGGCAGATAACCAGCTTAACCCTTTTTGGTCACATAAAAGCCGAATATTTTCAAAATGATGACATTTGGGAATATTAACTTGATCTATGTAAGCTTGCAATTCTTTCAAATCCCAGAGTGGATAAGCATTTCGTATAAGTAGTCAAATCATACAGGGGTAATTATTTGTGCCTTTGAATACAATATATCGTTAAGATCGTTTGGGATTCTGTCATTCAAAAGAACCATCGAGTGTTTTACACGGTGTTCCATTGTATTTTCTATAAGTTTCGATCTACCAAACGTCTGACGAGCATCTCTCTGACTACCATACAAATGAGCAACTTCAAGTCCGATCTCCCGACCATCAATTTCATAAATAATGTCTGGATAGGGAGGAGATGCTAGTTTTTTCAATCTTGCTTTAGATTGGAGGTTCTTCCTCAAATATCTTAAAAAGTAAATGACAGCGTATACCTCTAATCTGATTGTTTTACTCTAAGTATTGATCTTAAAAAGCATTGTTTCCCTTCTAGAGTTATAGCGACTTAAACAGGCGTTGGTCCGGCATTTACGTCAGGTGTAGCTTTGCCAGTGTATCCCGTAGAATCAAAGAGGATAGGGAAAGTGATTCGCGTTCTTCCGCTGACAGTCCGCCTTCCACAATACGTTCAACCCCTACTTGAGAAACAACTGCGGGCACGCTCAAACATACATCGTCAATACCGTATTCACCGGTCAGGAGCGTTGATACTGTCAGAACGGTCTTCTGGTTTCGGAGAACAGCTCCGACAATTTGGACGAGGGCCAATCCGATTGCGAAATACGTGGCTCCTTTGTAATCAATAATGTGGTAGGCAGAACTCCTCACCTCATCAACAATGCGAGCCCGTTCGGCGTTCCAGTCGCCACATTTCGTGCAGATGGGGCAATACTCATTAATGGACATACCAGCAATGTTGGTTAGCGACCAAGCCGCGAACTCACTATCACCATGTTCGCCAAGGACATAGGCGTGGACATTGTGGACATCGATACCAGAGCACTGACTCAAGAGATACCTGAGACGGGCACTGTCCAAGACTGTGCCTGATCCAAGCACGCGACCTCGATCCCATTCTGTCCGCTTGAGAGCAATCTGCGTAAGAACGTCAACTGGATTGCTAACGACAACTATGACGGCGGAGGAATTTCTACTGACGACGTTATCCACAATACTCTCGACTATGACAGCGTTTCTCTGAAGGAGATCGAGACGCGATTCGCCGGGTTGTTGCTTGGCCCCAGCCGTGATGACGACAACTTGTGCATCTGCGAAATCATCAGCTTCACCGGCCCGTATCTCCACTGGTGGAAAGAATGGAAAGCCATGAGCAAGATCCAGCACTTGCCCTTGTGCAAGGTCACGGTTGCGGTCAATCAGTATGATCTTATCGGATATTCCGCTCTGGGCAAGCGCATAGGCAAACGTTGCGCCAACGGCACCTGCACCAACAATGACCACCTTTCTTGCTCCATATAACTGTGAATTCATCTTCTTGTTCTCCTCTCGATTCTGCCGAACACCGCAAATCAGCCGCGTGGTTTTTTGCGTAGGCTGAATTGGAGAAAGGGAGAGAAAGAGGTACGTCCATAAGAAACTAAGGAATTAATCAAGCAGATCATACTTTTCCTTTTTGGCCAAGCGTTCTCCCCGTTCAACAGCATAGCCAACGGCCGGCTGTGTAAGACCCAACAATCTTGCCATCCCTG
>CAYSBQ010000066.1:0-14048 GCA_964429315.1 uncultured Desulfobacterales bacterium | reverse complement strand
TGCTAAACTTTACTTGAGCAGTCCGGAAGTGGCTGCCGTTTCTGCGCTGAATGGCCGGATTACTGATCCTAGATCTTTTGGTGAGCCGGTCCATGTGGTAATACCCAAGGTTCTGCCTAGTATCGACCACTTGTTCTTGGAACCTTCGGAGTATCCTGAGACAGTGGAGGTTATACGGGGTCCGAATATTAAACCTTTGCCACAGGCGCAAGAGATGTCAGAAGATCTGGAAGGCGAGGTTCTGATTTGCCTGGATCATGATATTACTACAGATGATATCATGCCGGCAGGCGCCCATATCTTATCGCTACGCTCAAATCTGCCCGCGATTTCGGAATATGTCTTCTCTCACATCGACCCTGCTTTTTCAGGCAGGGCTCTGGAAAAAGGTGGCGGTTTTATTGTTGCCGGCAGGAATTACGGACAGGGTTCCAGCCGTGAGCATGCAGCTCTTGCTCCCATGTTCCTGGGGGTCAAAGGAGTCATTGCACTTTCCTTTGCACGGATTCATCGGGCCAATCTGATTAATTTCGGTATCCTTCCGATGATCTTTTCTGGAGTTAAGGACAAGGGAAAGATCCAACCTGGCGATGAACTTTACCTGCCGGGTGCTGCAAGTTGTGTAAGAGGAGGAAAGATGAGTCTCCGTGTTGAGAATAAAACGCGGGGAATAAGTCTTGACGTTAACCTCGATTTGGATGAAAGTGAAAGAGAGGCGGTTGTCGCTGGAGGGCGTTTGAATCAGTTCAGGCAAAAGGCTCCCAATTAGACGCCTCGGAGATTCTACAATATGTTACAAAGAACACTTTATTTACTATATCTTACCTTGGTAAGATTCCTTTCATATAGTCTAAAATGATACATCCTGTAAAAGTCTCTTTATTATTATCAAGTCTTTTTTTCTCCTTGTTTTTTGCTGCGGCTGCGAATGCCGAGGTGTCTGTTGAACTACGACTGGACAGGCATGAAGCTACCACGGCAGACTCAATAAGGATGGTTGTCAGTATTTCCGGAACTAGGAGTAGCGATTTAGAGCCCCATATTGCAGGTATTGAGGCCTTTAGTTTCTCTTCCGGAGGTACTTCAAGCCGCATTCAGATCATAAACGGCAAGGTTGATGCCGGGGTTGACTATACCTATTTCATGCGACCTAAAAGAACGGGGAGCTTTCAAATTGGACCCGCTTCAGTAAAAGTGGATAGAAAGGCCTATAAGAGTAATACGGTGTTCTTGAAGATCGCTGAGCAGGCCCAGGCCACAGGTATTGATAGGGGGTCACTTTTTCTGACTGCGCAAGTTTCGTCAACGAAAATCTATGTTGAACAACAGGTAATTTACACGTTGAAGCTTTACAGACAGGCGAAGGTGTCTGACCTTTCTTTGAGTTTGCCTGATATGGAGAGTCTTGTTTTTAAGCAATTGGGAAAACCTCTGGAATATGAAAGCGTTTATAATGGCAAAAGATACCAGGTTGTGGAGGTCAGCCATACTGCCATTGCTTCGAAAGAGGGCGACTATATAATTGGGCCGGCTAGAATGACTATGACAGCCTATGAATCTGGAAGGCGGTCAAGTCGCAGCTTCTTTGATGATCCTTTCTTTTCGTCTTTTTCTTCGGCTCGTCCCGTAACACTTGCCAGCGAAACACTACAACTGCATGTTATGCCACTTCCGGCAGACGGAAGGCCAACAAGTTTCGGCGGTCTTGTAGGAGATTTTAAGATTAGCTCCGTGCTTTCACCCTCACAGATAAAGGAAGGCGAATCTGCTACGCTGACCGTAGTGGTTAGCGGGCGGGGAAATGTTAAGCGTATCCCCGACTTAACGATACCTGAAATAGGGCGTATAAAGATCTATGCTGATCAGCCGAAACTTGAGGTTGACACTGATCCTAATGGCATTATGGGCTCAAAAACTATGAAATGGGCTTTGGTGCCGGAAAGCAAAGGAGATTATAAGATTTCTCCGTTGCCTGTGAGTTTCTTTAATACAGCCGGCAGTCAATATGAAGTGCTCAAGACAATGCCCTTAAACCTTTCTGTTTTGCCTGGCGAGAAAGAACCCCAAACGGCTTCCATTGACATTACAAAGGGTGAGACGCCCCAAAAATCTGCCAAGGAGGGGATCAAGGAGATTGGTCATGATATCCTCCCTGTTCATACTTCTATAAAACTCCTTAATTCAGGGTTTCAACCACGATCTATTCGATTAATACTCTTTGCAGCCTTGATAGCACCTTTTTTGGTTTATGTTATGGCATTTTGCTTGATGCGTCATAAGAAGCGGTCAAAAAAGGCCTTTGCACTAGCAAGGGCCCGGAAAGCGGCTAAAACCTTTGTGAAAAAATGTGAAAAAGGCAAACTTGACCCAGTTGATTTCCATGGAGCGATCAGGAGTTACCTGAACGATAGATTTGGCTTGTTGCTTGGTTCTGTAACACCACAGGAGGCAGTTGAGATATTGGTTTCCCGGGGTGTCAACCCTGAGACCGCACAAAAAATGAAGAGCGTTCTACATAGACTTGAAGACGCTATCTATGCAGGCATGGTAAATGAGATGTTTGAAACACATGGCGATATCAATAATATTGTCCGGCAGATCGAAAAGGAGATCAAGGATTGACCATTATTCCACATGAATGGCACAAAGGGGGCGCTATCAACGACTCTTTGTTTGGATTGAGTTGCAGAATGTTCGAGGCCTTTATGATCGTTGTTTTGCTGGTTTTCGCTTTTTTTAGTAATGCCGAGGCTGGAGATGGAAAACGGGAAGAGGTTTTTTTCGAAGCAAACCGGGCATATAAGGAGGGACGTTTTAGTGATGCTGTTGATGGATATAGGCAATTGATACGTTCCGACCACTGTGGCGGGCATGTTTTCTACAACCTCGGCAATGCCTACTTTCGCCTTGATCAACTAGGCAAGGCTATCTTGAACTATGAACGGGCTAGAGTGTTGTTACCAAGGGATGCTGATCTGATTTTCAACCTTCGTAATGCCGGAGATAAAGTAAAAGATGCCATATCTAAAGATCGAAGCCTTGTCAACGCTACGTTCTTCTGGCTTGATTCGCTGACCCTGAGTGAACTTCTCTGGGCCTTTGCCGGCACAAATCTCCTATTTTGGGCGATTCTCCTGGTAAGGCTCTTTTTCGATATCGAGTGGAGTTATTATCTATTCCTCTTTTTCTTGGCTTTCTGGCTTCTTTCCGGGGTCTCGCTGGGGTTAAAATGGCGCCAGATCACGAACGACGACAGGGCTGTCATCGTTAGAAAAGAGGTTAATGTCCTGGCCGGCCCAGATATTAAAGATACCATTCTTTTTAAACTTCATGCGGGAACGATCGTGGACTTGGAAAGATCAGAAGATAAATGGTCTTTGATTAGTTTGCCGCAAAAAAGACGCGGTTGGGTATGCCCTGGAGCGGTAGAAAAGATAAGGGCTAGCTCGGTAAGTTCTCAAAAAGTGCGGGTTGTACGATTAATATAGACAATACCAGTAGTTATTGGGGAGATACGAGTTTGAGACGTCTTAATCAATCATTTCCAAAGAAAAGGAGGTTATACCATGGCTGAAAAAAAAGTAAGTTTTCCCGCTGATTTTGAAAAGGCCCTCAACATAGGCCGCCCGCCAAACGTTGTAAAACTGTTTCCAAATTCAAAAGCACTTATCGTTAGTGGCAAATTTGTTGACCTGGCAATGATGGAAAAAGGCAAAGCCATTGCTATGGCGGCGAATGGAAGAAGCAGTTTCGTAGTCCGTGGCGCCTTGCGCGCCGCGCAGAGGGCGAATGCCTGCATAATAATTGAAATAGCGCGCTCGGAGGGAGGCGCTAATCCCTATTGTGCGGTGAACTACTGGAATATAGCCAGACTGGTGGATGCCCTTTGCAATGAGATGGAAATCACTATTCCGGTTGCTATCCACGCAGATCATTATGGAATAAAAAAGGAGTCTGATGTTGAACCTGCAAAGGTTGAAATCCCCACTCTGTTTGAAGCGGGTATGACCTCAATTGCCGTGGATGCGTCACATTTGCCGGACGACCAGAATCTGCTTGCAAACCTCGAACTGAATCCGTATATACCTAATTGGGCGGGTCTTGAAACCGAAGTTGGCGAAATAAAGGGCAAAGAAGGGCTTTCAACTCCGCAGGAGGCCCTGTTTCTCATCCAGGGCTTAAACGCACACGGGATCTTTCCGGACTGGATCGCTCTTAACAATGGCACTACCCACGGAATCGAGGCTAGCGATAAGGGTATACAGGTGGAGCTTACATCTCAGATCCACAGAACTTTGGCGAAATACAAACTCTCGGGAGCTCAGCATGGAACGTCGGGAAATAATTCGGATAGATTGAGGGAGATTGCCGACAAAACGAGCACTACCAAGGCCAATGTGGCCACAGCACTTCAGATGATTTCGTGGGGGCTTGAGGTCAACGACTACGGCAACGCAAGGCTGGAAGACAACGGGAGCTTTGTCAAGGTGGAAGGCGAAGGAATTACCGAAGAGATGTGGGCGGAAATGGTCGAATATGCAAATGCAAAGGGTCTAAAAGGGGGCAATTATAAAAAGCTCAACCTGCCGTTTGAAAACAAATTTTTAGGACAGAACAGCAAGATAAGAGAACGAATGGTTAGAAGAGTGGAAGACTTTATTTATAACATGCTTGTTAATGTTCTTAATGCAAAGGATACCGGTCCTATTGCCATTGAAAAGATCATTCAAGAAGGAACGTTTAATCCAGGATCCAAAGCAGAGCGGATTGAATCCCCGGAAGAATGGACAAAAGAAAAAATCATGGAACGGGCGGCATCCATTTCGCACGACAAGGGGCGCGGCGGGGATTTTGATGATTGAGGACTCGTCACTCAATTACTGTCATTTTTTGCCGGTCTTTTGGGGCTGTCGAAGATCCCCATAAGTCTGAACCGGGATCTTCATAACTCCTTTATCCACCTTTGAGCTGCTTGGCATAAAAGCTCATGAAATGGGGCGGAACCTCCTAGACCCTTGCGACCGAAAAGGAAGTTGATTTCAGAGAACAGTGGCTTTGGTTCCGGTTGTTCTTTATCGAAGAGTATGTCAAAGGCCGCCAAGTTAATGCCTGTTTTTAAGGAGAATTTCTGTACGCAGTTTATACCTTCCCTTGTTAGTTTCGGGTCAAGATTGTAGTTGATTACTGCTCCTCTGCCGACATTGTTCCGAAATTCTCCGGGTTTATATTGGCATCTCCAGTAGGTTTTTATCGTCTTGCCAATGACTACCACGCGCAGATCTCTGCCGCCATGAGGGATGAAGGCCTGGGCAATAAAGCGTTTTGTAGCGTGGAGGTTAGTGTCGGACAGGGTTTTGAGGCGTTCAATCAACTCGTGACGATTTCTGATCAAAAAAACCGCCCAGCCGCCACCTCCACGATCTCCCTTTAAGACAAGAGGAAATGGCATTAGTGGCTCTCGGTTAATGAAGTGGCGGTTTTCAAAATCTTCAACTGATTCATAACAAACAGTCTTGGGGTGGGGTGCGCTGAACATGCGAAATAGTCGGGTGTTTCCATACTTTCCCTCAAATTCGAAACGATTAGCATAATTGGGAAATATGTTGGGACAGCGGGCCACGCAGAATTCGTACTGATGAGCCTTGATATGTTGGGTGACAATTATCGCCCGCGCCTTGGCGATGGTTTCGGCTTCTCCTTTTGTGAAACCGCTTTTTGGGGTAAGTCTTAGATTGACGTCTCCCTTAAACCGTGGGTGAAAGGATACGATCATTCTTCTTTTCTTGCAATAACGTCCTCATTTGCCCAAATGACGAGGCCTGTGGAATAGGGGGTTTCCATTTGACGGTGTGTGGGCATGATCCTGATCGTAAACCCAAATTTGCCCGTTCGAGAACACGGGATATAGCCTTCAAAATGATGGTGACCATCTCCGTATGATTCGACGGCATCCATGGGCACGGTATATTTTTCCGTGAACTCGTCCTCAAAACTCAATGGCCCGAAATACAATGCCACATCAAGATCTTCCGGTTGGAGTTGGTGCAGGAAGATCTCCGCTCCTACCTTCATACGGCCCGACACAGGGATGGGAATATCATCGTAGACATTGACTTTATTAATCTTGAGTTGGTCCCAACTGGTCATTATCTTTTGTCGCCACTCAGCCAGCTCTTTTGCGCCTTTCATCTCATCCCGCGAGAGGTTGCTGTAGCGCTTTGAGATCCTGGTGTAGAACTGTTTGTTGTAATCTTGAACCATCCTGTGACTATGAAACTTAGGATACAGATCGCACATGGCCGCCTTCATTTTTTCAAGCCAACCCATAGGGAGATTATCCACGCCCCTATCATAAAATAAAGGTGTGATCTCCCGCTCCAAGAGATTAAAGAGGGCCCTACTTTCAACCTCATCTTGTAGGTGGTGATCTTCGTAGGTCTCGCCTCGGCCGATAGCCCATCCGTACCGATGATCATAAGCTTCATCCCACCACCCATCGAGGGTGCTCAAATTCAACACCCCGTTGGCAATAGCTTTCATACCACTGGTGCCACAGGCTTCCAGAGGCCTTCGGGGCGTATTTAGCCAAACATCGCAACCTTGGAGCATCATGCGGGCCACTTTTATGTTGTAATTCTGGATGAATACAAACCGATGGCGGACCTCGGGAAGATTGGCGAAGTGAATTATTTGCCTTATAAGTTCCTTGCCGGCATTATCGTGGGGATGGGCCTTGCCGGCGATAATTATTTGTATGGGACGTTCCGGATGTGTTAGCAGTTGAATAAGTCGTTTTTCGTCCCACAAAAGCAGGGTGGCTCGTTTGTATTCCGCGAACCGACGGGCAAATCCGATAGTAAGTATTTCAGGATTGAGTACTTGGGCGGCATTGCGAAGATCTTGGGCCGATGCGCCACAATGAGTAAGTCGGGCCTGAAGCCTTTTTCTCGTAAAGGAGACTAGGTGTTCTCGTCGCTTTTCATGAGTCTTCCAGAGTTCTGAATCAGGTATGCTTCCCGGTAGTTGGCTATTTGGATCTTCGATCCAGTTTTGTCCCACATATTGATCACAGAGATCCGCCATCTCTTTTGAAATCCACGATGGAACGTGAATTCCGTTTGTGATTGGGTGGATGGGTATGTCTTCAATGGGATTTTTTGGCCAAATCCTCTGCCACATCTTTCGGGATACTTTGGAATGGAGTTGGCTTACGGCATTGGCATGAGACGAGAGCCTCAAGGCCAGCACTGTCATAGAAAACGTTTCTTTATCGTCGAAAGGGTTTTGCCTGCCAAACCCCAAAAAGACCTTGAAGGCGATTCCAAGGGAGTGCACATATTGCTCAAAATATGTATGGATTATCTCCGGGGAGAACATATCGTTTCCTGCCGGCACAGGGGTATGGGTAGTAAAGGCATTCGTGGCTACCACAAACTCTCTTGCTGCATCAAATGATAGGCCACCTTCAACCTTTAGGATTCGGATCCGTTCCAAGGCAGAAAAAGCGGAGTGGCCTTCATTCATGTGGAACACAGATGGGTTTATTCCCAATGCTTTAAGTGCTCTCACACCGCCAATGCCCAGTACAATTTCTTGCTGGACCCGCATATCCCAATCCCCGCCATATAACCTGGCCGTGATATGGCGATGTTCAGTACGATTCTCCTTTAAATTTGTGTCGAGCAGGTACAATGGGATTCGTCCTATCATCAACTGCCATATTTGAATCTTGACTACCTCGTTTAGTATTTCTACTTCGATTGTTACCGGCTGGCCGTTTTCATCCTCCATCAGCTTCAGCGGCATGGTAGAAATGTCATTTTCAGGATAGGCTTCCTGTTGCCATCCGTCGGCATTCAGGTATTGTTGAAAAAAACCTTCGTGATAAAAAAGGCCAACACCTATAATAGGAAGATTTAGATCGCTGGCAGACTTTAGATAATCCCCCGCAAGGATACCTAGTCCTCCTGAATAAATAGGCAAGCACTCGGCAAGCCCAAATTCTGCAGAAAAGTATGCCACACGGCAGCGATTAGTACCTGCTTGATAGGGTGATTCAACTGACATGTATCCTTTAAATTGCTCATAGGCCTGGTCCATTTGAGTCAGAAAATCGGTATCCTCGGCCAATTGTTCCAGGCGTTCTTGGCTAATATTCCCAAGCATGTAGACCGGATTATGTTTAGACGAATTCCACAATTCCTCGTCCATACGCCTGAACAGATGCTCAATATTATGGTGCCAGCTAAACCATAAGTTGTGAGCTATCTTTTCAAGGGGCTTCAACCGTTCGGGGACGCTGGCAAGGACGCTGTATCTAAAAATAGCTTTCATTATTATCCTTATCTTTTGATTAGGGATGCGATTTTGGTTTTAAGTTCCGATAGGTCATACGATTTAACAACGTAGTAGTCAGCAGCTACTGATTTGACGTCTTCTCTGTACGAGTCATAGGCAGTATTTAGAATGATCGGCAGGTCCGGATATGTATTTCGAAGTTCCTGGAGAAAATCGAGTCCGTCGCAATCATCCATTCTGATGTCGAGTACCACGGCAGAGGGGTGCTCTGACGAGATAAGTTCTAGGGCCTTATTGCACTCCCCTGTTGTGATAACCTCGTAACCTTCGTCGCCCAATTCTTCGGCACAAAGCTCTCTGATACTTTTTTCATCATCGACAACCAATATTTTGGCCAAGACGCCCTCCTTTCACTAATGAGTAGCTAGTAGGACCCCTTCAATGAAAGGATCCAGGTTTCCGTCTAGAACGTCATTAACATTTCCAACTTCAAGATCGATGCGATGATCTTTAACCATCTGGTAAGGATGGAGTGTATACGATCTAATCTGGCCGCCCCAGGCGATTTCTCCTTTTTTATCGTAATCTGCCTGTTTTTCTTCAGCTCTTTTTTCCTCCTCCAGTTTGTAGAGGCGGGATTTTAACACCTTTAGAGCAATGGCCTTGTTACGGTGTTGAGAAGGTTCTTGTTGGCACTGTACGGTAATGTTAGTAGGCAAGTGCACAAGGCGCACGGCGGAGCTGGTTTTATTTACGTGTTGACCGCCGGCTCCACTGGCGCGGAATGTTTCGACACGCAGGTCTTTTTCGTCAATATCGATCAATACCTCTTCGTTTACCTCGGGATAGACTGCGACAGAAGCAAAAGATGTGTGCCTCTTATGATTAGTATCAAAGGGAGAGTGTCGTACTAGTCGGTGAATGCCAATTTCACCCCTTAAATAGCCGTAGGCATAGGAACCACCGGCGATAAATGTGACACTCTTTATTCCAGCTTCATCTCCAGGCTGGCAATCAACAATGTTGACCTTAAAGCCCTTTCGTTCAGTCCACCGAACGTACATGCGGAACAGCATGTCAACCCAGTCCTGGGCGTCCGTTCCTCCTGCGCCTGCGTTAATAGACACAATTGCGTTGCTGTTGTCATTTCTCCCGTTCAGCATCCTGGCCAAAGCCATCTTGTCAGCAGACTCTTTTGCCCTTTGAACAGAATGGGTCACTTCTTCGATAGTTGCTTCATCATCCTCTTCCGTGGCCAGATCCAGAAGCAATGCAGCGTCCTCAAGTTGTTTGAAGAGACTGCGCCATTGTTGAACGGTGTCGGAAAGAGTGGTCCTTTCCCTCAAGATGTCCGTTGTGTTTTCAGGGGTATCCCAGAAACCGCTTTTTGATATGATAGCCTCGATTTCATTGAGTCGCTTTGTTTTGTCGTCTATGTCAAAGATAACCCCTGAGTTCTTCTAGTCTGGCTTGAAGGGCTTTGATCTTGTTTTTCAATTCTAGCGACATGGTAGACCTCCTTTGCTATTCCGAAAATGACCAGTGCAAAAGCACCACCCAACATAAAGAAAAAGCATTATTGCGCAAAGTCTCGCAAAAAGATAGCCATAGCTGACATAAAAAGTTCTTTGATTCATCAATGGCAAGGAGTGTGAGCAAATAGCCTTTTTGAACAGTGGGGTCTGACTAAAAACTCTTCCTGTAGGGTCAATAAAGGCGCTGATTCCAGTATTCGCTGCCCGGGCAACGGCTCGACGGGTTTCGATTGCTCTAAATACTGCCATAGAAAAATGCTGGTAAGGGGCACTTGAGGCGCCGAACCAGGCATCGTTGGTAATGTTTACAAGAAATTGGGCGCCATTCTGAGTCATGGTCCTGGCAAGTTCAGGAAAGATTATTTCGAAACAAATCAAAATACCTATCTGCCCGGAATTTATGGATAGCACCTGTCCCTTCTTCCCGGATTCAAAGTCCCCAACACTTTCGACGATCTTTCCCAGGAAAGGGAAGAATCTCTTAAATGGAATGTACTCGCCGTAAGGCACGAGATGGACCTTGTCATATTTCCCCAAAACCTTCCCGGTAGGTCCGAGGAGGTAGGCACTGTTAAAATAGTGCACCTGTTTTTCTTCTGTGCGGAAAGAAGGACTTCCTATGATGAAATAGCTTTTGGTGGTGCGAATAAACTCAACAACCTGCTTTGTCATAGATTGATCATCCAAAAAATAGAACGGCAACGCCGTTTCCGGCCAAACCACGATATCGGGATGGCTTTTCAATGCCTTGCCGGTTAGGTCTTTGTATCGTTTTACGGTTTGTTCCTGAAAAGACTCGTCCCACTTTTTAGACTGATCAATATCGCCCTGTATCAGGGCAACGTTTTGTTTCGATGCGATCTTGGTAGCTATCCCCACCTGTTTTATGCGCCAAGTACCATAGGAAAGAGAGCCGACTATCAGGAAACCAAGGAGCGCTATTGGCTTCCACGGAATGGTCCGTTTTTCCGCAAAGGCACTCCATATGCTATAGAGCACCAGATTTGCGCCCATAATCAGTGCCGACAACCCATATACGCCCAACATATCTGAAATCTGAATAAGTGGCAACAAGTTATATTGAGAGTATCCCAGATTTTCCCAGGGGAAACCGGACAAGAAGATCGCCCTGATATATTCCAGGCCTACCCACAAGAATGGGGTTAGCCATGCCCAAGTCGGCGTGCGGTTCGGCCGGTTTATTATGGAGCTTACAAGGGCGGCAAAGCTCGCGAGGTAAAGGCTGAGATATGTGACGAACAAAAGGAGTATGCTCCAACTTACTGGTGTGGACAACTGGCCATAGGTTTTCATGACCCCGGCGATCCAATAAAGGAGGGTAACATAATGGGCCATGCCGGCAATAAAGCCGAGCTTGAAACTTGGACCACTCCGTTTATTCCGAATCGAACAAAAAAGGGGAACAAAAGCGAACCAGGCAAAAAAACTCCAATTAAATTTTGGGAAAGAGGCTGTTAGTAAAAGGCCGGAAATAAGTGCCAGCATATAATCGACAGTAGAAATGCCGGCACTTGTGTTTGTTGCGGTTTTTTTTACCTTGGCAACAGTGTACGTATCATCTACTACTTGATGTGGGAAGGCATATTGAGGATTTTTATGAGGTTCTTAATTTTTTGATATATGGTATGCGATAGATTATGCGTGAAAATATCCTAGTCATTCATCAGGGAGCTCTCGGTGATGTTATCCTCAGCTTCCCGGCTCTTGTGCAGTTGAAGCAACAGCGGGATATAGATCTAAGCATTTTGTGTGCGAATCAGATTGGAAGGCTTGCATGCAAGCTTAATGTGGCGGAAAGACATTTTCCGGTGGAAAGAAGCCGTTTCTGTGGCCTGTTTTCGGCAGACATAAACCGTGATATGGCGGATTTCATTAATTCCTATGATACCGTCGTCTTTATTGGCTTTTCAG
Source organism: uncultured Desulfobacterales bacterium (assembly GCA_964429315.1). Classification (GTDB taxonomy): domain Bacteria; phylum Desulfobacterota; class Desulfobacteria; order Desulfobacterales. Next base: position 2,283 of record CAYSBQ010000066.1, on the reverse strand, counting down.
ATGAGATTGTTGATAACATCTCAAGAAATCATCGTGGCACAACCTATAAGATAACACCTCGTCCACCGGCAGAAGCACAAAGGCATGTAGGCAGACACATCATAAGGCAGTTCGTTTCCCGGGGGTTGTTAAAAGACGTAGGCAATATTGGCCGTCAGTCAGGGCCGGGCAACGGTTTTTCGTTGGGCGAACACAATACTGATGGATTTGTAGGAAGTCCGCAACAAAATAGCCTAGTCATCATCCACCCGGGTGCAGGGAGCAAGAGGAAGCGTTGGCCTTTTAAAGGGTTTCTTGAAGTTGCCGGCGCACTGAAGAAAACGGACTTTGCACAAGTAATCTTTCTTGTCGGGCCTGCGGAGGCGGATTTGCTGATGTCTATTAAGGAGAGGGCTCGAAAGGGCAAGTTTTCTCTGGGTCAAGGTGTTGGATTAGGGGATAAATTACCACGGGGTAATTGTGCCGGACATAGCAGGGATTATTGGTATTGTAACATACAAGATTTGAGTGAGGCCCTGGCCTTGATAGAGGCATCCTCGTTTTTTATTGGCAATGATTCCGGGTTGACGCATCTTGCTGCCTTCTTGGGTGTTGCAACAGTAGCCATTTTTGGACCCTCCAGTCCAAAGAGATGGGCGCCGATGGGTAACTGCGTGAAACTCCTGAGGGGAACGCAGGATTGTCTCCCCTGTTTTGAGGTTGCAAAGAATAACTGCGATGATCCTCAATGCTTGAGCGGGGTATCGGCGGATATGGTTCTTGATGCGGTAAGGGGGTTTATGGTAGCCTAGAAAATGGTCCAAAGGGTCGGGGTTATATTATCGATTGTTTAAGGCAGATCAAGGGGGTGATATGATGGTTAGCAATGTAATTGAAGAGGATCATCGCCCGTGGGGTTACTACCAGGTTTATGCCGATGAAGCAGACCACAAAGTGAAAAGAATTGTGGTCTATCCAGGTAAGCGGTTAAGCCTACAGCGGCATCAGCATCGGGCGGAACACTGGTATATAATGTCTGGTGAGGCGATTGTGACAAGAGATCGCGAGGAAATTCCCGTTGTGGCTGCACAGTCAATAGATATCCCCAGGGGTGCTACCCATAGGATCGGCAATCCCGGTACTGAAGATATGGCCTTTATCGAGGTGCAGACGGGTGACTATTTTGGCGAAGATGATATTGAGAGGTTGGAAGATGATTTTGGAAGAACCTAAGATATGGGAGGCTTGAGGAGGCTTGAACGTGGTAAAGGATAAACTAGATCTTGTTGTTGTTATCATGGCCGGGGGAGTGGGGACTAGGTTTTGGCCATTAAGTACGGAGGAAAGGCCGAAACAATTCCTGAATTTCTTTGGTGATCGGAGCCTACTGCAAAAGAGCTATGATCGTATCTGCAATCTTCTCCCTCCTGAGCGGGTTATGGTGCTTACAAACGCTGCCTTTGTTTCGATAGTAAGGGAACAACTTCCGGAGATCCCTCGTGAGAATGTAATAGGTGAACCGATGAGGCGTGATACGGCCGCTGCTATAGCGCTTGCTGCGGCATTGTGCCGGAAGCGTTTTGGAAATCCGATCATGGTGGTTCTGACGGCGGATCATGTTATAGAGCCTGTCTCCCTATTTCAAAAAACATTGCTTTCGGCGATCGGCGGGACGGCCGAAAGAGGTGGACTTTATACCTTCGGCATAGAGCCGAGCTATCCCGCTACCGGTTATGGCTATCTGGAACGTGGCGAAAAGATTAGTAGCGATGGAGGTATTAACCACTTTCAACTGCTCCGTTTTAAAGAGAAACCGGATGTTCAGATTGCCCGGGAATATATGGAATCTGGGAGGTTTTATTGGAACTCCGGCATGTTTGTCTGGAGTACGGATATGATATTGGAAGAACTGGCTACACACTTGCCGAGCCATTTTAAGGCCCTTACACGTGCTGCCGACTACGATAAAACGCCTCAATGGTATGATGCCCTCAGGGATGCATTTGAATCCATCCCTCGCGTATCGATCGATTTCGGGGTTATGGAAAAGGCCGACAATGTTTACTGTGTGGAATCCAGGTTTTCATGGGATGATGTTGGCGGCTGGCTCTCACTAGAAAACTACCTTCCCAAGGACAAGATGGGAAACTGCTCCAGAGGCAATGTCATGACCCTGGATGCGACAAACAATGTGATCTTCTGTGAAGACCCTCAAGACACTGTCATGCTTGTTGGGGTTGAAGACCTGGTTGTCGTGCGCGCCGCCGGAGGGATGTTGGTAGTACACAAAGATCAAACGGAAGA